>CACGAJ010000015.1 GCA_902570945.1 uncultured Synechococcaceae cyanobacterium | reverse complement strand
TTTTTAGATTCTCTTCAGCCTCAATTGGCTGCATATATGGGAACTGTTAGTAGAGGTTTTTTACCAATCCCTGGAGATTCATGCCTATGGATGGAAGTTTCACCTGGGATGGCCGTGCATAGAGTCACTGATATTGCCTTAAAGGCTAGTAATGTAAGACTTGGACAGATGATCGTTGAAAGAGCATTTGGTTCTCTTGCCCTTTACCATAAAGATCAAAGTACTGTTTTGCATTCCGGGGATGTTGTTCTAGATGCTATTGGTAGTGAAGTTAGAAAAAGAACCAAACCTTCAACAAGTTGGACAGAAGTTATTCGAGCTATTACTCCAGATCATGCTGTTTTAATAAATAGGCAAAACAGGAGTGGATCAATGATTCAATCTGGGATGAGTATGTTTATATTAGAAACTGAACCGGCTGGGTATGTCTTAAAAGCAGCAAATGAAGCAGAAAAAGCATCAAATATAACTGTTGTTGATGTAAAGGCGGTTGGAGCTTTTGGTAGATTAACTTTAGCTGGGAAAGAAGGAGATGTAGAAGAAGCAGCAGCTGCTGCTATAAGAGCAATTGATGAAATTTCAAATTATTGAGAATTTTTTAATTTAAACCAATTTCTTTTTTTAGATAAGGTGACATAATTTTGGCAGCTTTACCCCTGCTTCCTAACTTACTAAGTTGCGATTGTGAGAGCTCTCCATAAACACAGTTTGCTTCTTTTACCCAAAAAATAGATTCGAACTCCCCATTTGGATATTTTGGGGTCTTAAGAATTTCTCCCCAGCATATTCCAGTTGTATCCTTCACTAAGTTTCCTGAGGGATCACATAAAACCATACAACTTATAAATCTTGCGCTCCTGTAAGGACTATCAGAAAGTTCATTAATTAATTTTTTAATTTTTTCAGCGTTGTTTTTGGCATATCGAGCAGAATATATGCCTGGTCGACCATCTAAGATATCAACTTCTAGGCCTGAATCGTCAGCTAATGCCCAAGTTTTTGTCTCTAAAGCAGCTGCTTTTGCTTTTAAAAGTGCATTCTCAAAATATGTATTTCCAGTCTCTTCGACATTTAAATATTCTGGTTGCTTCTGAACCCTTAGAGACAAAACATCCAGCATTTCCGAAATTTCAGAAACTTTGCTTTCGTTGCCACTAGCAATAATAAGGACTGGAAGGTTCAAAATAACAAATAAATTTATTGAGAATATTATCCTACTTCAAAGCTAGATACGGAGACAGGAAAGGTTGAACATTCCACACCTGTGTAGACAGGGCCTGCCTCGTACGGAAATAACATAATGTAAATTTTTTCTTAACACAACAGTATGTTTTGATGCACTAACTAATTTGCATAAGTATTGACATATCAATAGTACCAAGGGTGATAAGTTTAACTTATGAATGATAGAAAAAACATTAATGGAGATTTTATCGAAAACGCTTGACTTATAAGTACTTAATGAAGCATTCTTCGGATTGAACATTCCACATTTAGTATTTAGTAGACAATGGCTACAGAAACAATGGGTATCGCTCTCGGCATGATCGAGACACGCGGACTTGTACCTGCAATCGAAGCAGCAGACGCAATGACAAAGGCAGCAGAAGTTCGCCTTATTGGTCGTGAATTCGTTGGCGGCGGTTATGTCACAGTATTAGTTAGAGGCGAAACAGGCGCAGTTAACGCAGCTGTAAGAGCTGGTGCCGATGCTTGTGAAAGAGTTGGTGACGGTTTAGTTGCAGCTCACATTATTGCTCGTCCTCACAGAGAAGTTGAACCTGCTCTAGGTAACGGTGAATTTCTTGGTCAAAAGGACTAATTAAGTAAAGCAAGATTTATAAATTTTGCACAATAATTATTTTCCCTACACAGACCTAAATTTATCCTTATGAGTAAGAAGTATGATGCAGGGGTAAAGGAGTACAGAGATACCTACTGGACTCCAGAATATGTACCCCTAGACACCGATTTACTAGCCTGTTTCAAATGTACAGGTCAGGAAGGTGTTCCAAGAGAAGAAGTTGCAGCAGCTGTTGCCGCGGAATCTTCAACAGGTACTTGGTCAACAGTATGGTCCGAGTTACTTACAGACTTAGAATTTTATAAAGGACGTTGTTATCGAATAGAAGACGTTCCTGGAGATCCTGAAGCTTTTTATGCTTTTATTGCATATCCTTTAGATCTTTTTGAAGAAGGTTCTATTACCAACGTTTTAACATCTCTAGTAGGAAACGTTTTTGGATTTAAAGCTCTAAGACACTTACGTCTAGAAGATATTAGATTCCCAATCGCTTTCATCAAAACTTGCGGCGGTCCACCAAATGGAATCGTAGTTGAAAGAGATCGTTTAAACAAATATGGAAGACCTCTTCTTGGTTGTACCATTAAACCTAAATTAGGATTATCTGGTAAAAACTATGGTCGAGTTGTATATGAGTGCCTTAGAGGTGGTCTTGATCTAACGAAGGATGACGAGAATATAAATTCTCAACCATTCCAGCGTTGGAGAGAAAGATTTGAGTTTGTTGCTGAAGCAGTTAAGCTTGCCCAGCAAGAAACTGGAGAAGTTAAAGGTCACTACTTAAACTGTACTGCCAACACTCCTGAAGAACTCTACGAAAGAGCTGAATTTGCTAAAGAGCTAGATATGCCAATCATCATGCATGATTATATAACTGGCGGTTTTACTGCAAATACTGGATTAGCAAACTGGTGTCGTAAAAATGGCATGCTTCTTCATATTCATAGAGCTATGCATGCTGTTATTGATAGACATCCAAAACATGGTATCCATTTCAGAGTTCTAGCAAAATGTTTGAGACTCTCCGGAGGAGATCAATTACATACTGGAACAGTTGTTGGAAAACTAGAAGGTGATCGTCAAACAACTCTTGGTTACATTGACAACTTAAGAGAGTCATTTGTTCCAGAAGATAGATCAAGAGGTAACTTCTTTGATCAAGATTGGGGTTCAATGCCAGGAGTATTTGCCGTCGCATCAGGTGGTATTCACGTATGGCATATGCCTGCACTCTTAGCAATTTTTGGAGATGATTCTTGTCTTCAGTTCGGTGGAGGAACACATGGTCATCCATGGGGTTCAGCTGCTGGAGCTGCAGCTAATAGAGTCGCTTTAGAAGCTTGTGTGAAAGCACGTAATGCTGGTCGCGAAATCGAAAAAGAGAGTAGAGACATTCTTATGGAAGCTGCTAAACACAGTCCTGAATTAGCTATTGCTCTTGAAACTTGGAAGGAAATTAAGTTTGAATTTGATACCGTCGACAAACTAGACGTTCAAGGTTAAACCAAATTTCAAAATTGAGGAGATTGTTCTTCTCCTCAAACTTCTACAAATCTCGTTCTATTACGAGTAATTTCATTCACATTTAAATTAATTATGCCTTTCCAGAGCACAGTAGGCGACTATCAAACAGTTGCAACCCTGGAAACATTCGGTTTCTTACCACCGATGACCCAGGAAGAAATATACGATCAAATTGCATACATAATTGCTCAAGGCTGGAGTCCTGTTATTGAGCATGTTCATCCTAGTGGAAGTATGCAAACTTATTGGTCTTATTGGAAGCTCCCATTTTTTGGGGAAAAAGATCTTAACTTGGTTGTAAGTGAATTAGAGGCATGTCATAGAGCATACCCTGATCACCATGTAAGAATCATCGGATACGATGCTTACACTCAAAGCCAAGGAACAGCTTTTGTAGTTTTCCAAGGACGTTAAATCTACTTTATGTAGTAAATATCTTTCTCCAAAAAATATTTTTGGAGAAAGTTTTTCAAAAGAGTTTCACATTTGAAGATTATGTCAAAAAAAACCAGTAGAGAGATTGCATTAGAAAGAAGAAAGGCGATGAGTGATAGCGGTAAAAAAGCTGCTGCTTATTCTTCAACTACTAAAGATAGAGTTCGATCTTCTCAAGATATACAGATTACTGGGACTCAGTCTTCTCCTGATAATCAAAATATTTCTAAACCAGCTACAAATCATATTCCAAAAACTCAGGTTAACAGAAAGTCTTCTTCAACAACTTTATCTAGTAAAGAATTGGTAATAGAGAGAAGAAAAGCAATGTCTACTCATGGAAAATCAGCTATAACTTCATCCGACAGAACCCGTACTGATGCTAAAAAAGAAAGTCCTGTAAGCGCAATTAAATCAACTATAAGTAAAAAACAAGAAAGTCAAGGTTCAACTAGTACAGAATCTAAGTCCCTAAAACCGAATGTTAAAAGAAGAATTAATCAGAAGAGAAAACCTATTACTAATACAAGTAGAGATATTGTTTTAGCGAGAAGAGAAGCTCAATCTAAGCATGGTAAATCAGCAACTAAACAAAATACCAGTGCAGCTTCTTTAGCGAGAAGGGGAGACCCGGATTTAAGTAGCAGAGAGATTTCTCAGAGAGTGAGAGAGCTAAGAAGTAAAACTGGTGCCACAGGCAAAAAAGGTAATGGTAAATGTAGACCATGTGGTCCAAATAAAAATGGAGCTAAACAAAATATTACTGATGCTAGCTGGAAAGTTGGTAAAAGTGAAACTGATTCAGGTCAAATAGTTACTGGAACACAAGCTAATAGATCTGTAAAAACTACAGGTAATGAAGCAAGTACATGCAGAACTGTCACTGGCACTCAATATATGGGAGCAGAAGTAGTTGACCAATTTTGTCAAGATAGACCAAGTTATAAACAACCACTTAGATCTACTGTTACCTCTACAACATCAGGTAATAAAGTAACTGGAAATGAAGTCGGTAGATCTGAGAGGGTCACAGGCGATGAACCAGGGACTTGTAAAAACCTTACAGGTACTGAATATGTATCTGCTAATCAATCACAGAAGTATTGTGGGGATGTTCCAAAAAATCCTTCAAAGGTTAAACATAGTACTACAACTGATGGATTAAAAGTATCTGGATCACTTCCTGGTAGATCAACCCTTGTTACTGGAGATGAATCTGGTTCTGGACATCAGTTAACTGGAGATCAATATCTTGGCTCAGAGCCAAATCCAAAAGGTAAAGCATTTGAAAAAGTAGGGAGTTACAACACTCTTAATGGGAATAATGTAACTGGTACAGGTGTAGGAAGATCAGACCATATGACAGGCAATGAACATGGGAGTTGCAAGAATGTAACTGGTGATGAGTACATAGGATCTCAACAATATGAGAAGTTTTGCGGTTCAAAACCAAAACCAGAAGCTAGAAAAGTAGGTTTAAGCCTTTCTTCAAAGTCAAATTTAATAAGCGGGACTATGACAGGAAGATCAAAAATAGTAACTGGAGATGAACCAGGTTCATGCAAAGTGTTAACAGGAACACCATACGCAGGCTTAGATCAGATTAATGAGAATTGTAATAATGAAACTTCTGAAGATATGAAATCAAGAGCAATAGTTAATTCTGGAAATAATTCAAATGCCAGACTTACAGGACAACAACCAGGAATTGGCGGAGTAATGACAGGTGCTAAGAAAGGTGCTTGTAAAAACCTAACAGGGACTCCTTATGTTGGTGGAGATCAGTTCTCACAAGCTTGTGATAATCCTTCACATGATACTGCTTATGCTAATCCGGAAAAGTCAGAAGGTAACTCTTGGAATGAATTCTCAGTTAAATCACCATCAAGAGACAAATATTCTGAAAAAAATACTCAAGGTGTCACGGGTAATGAATATGAAAATGGTTCAAAGGTAACAGGACCTTTTGATATGGCAGTTGATAAGGTCACTGGGACTGAAAAATTTAGATTTGAACCGAATAAAAATATTACTTATAAACAAAAAATGGAAATTGAAGAGAAAGAACGTTCTGCAAAGACACCAGAAAAAAGAGTCGCATCAAGGATTACTGGAGAAGGACAATCAGTGGGAAACGTAACTGGTGATGATTGGGATCGCGGTGATAAGGTAACAGGCACAGAGGGAGCTTCTTCTAGAAAGCGAAATCCATCAAGAGCAGGATTAATGAGTGCAATGCCCCCTATGGAAGTTAAAAGGAATGAGGAAACAGAAAAACCAGATTTCTTGATAACTGGATCTAGTGGAAATACTCGTGAAGGACAACTTGTTACCTTTTCAGGTGGTGCAAGAGGTTAAGTAAATAATGCCTTTAAGAGGACTGGCTAAAGCCAAGAACTTCACATTGGGGCCAACCGCTCCAATGAAAACTTTTACTGAAAATATCCATATACAAAGTAAAGAATCAAATAATTTACGATATTCTGGAAAGTCTCATAAATTAACCAACAATAATCAAAATGAAAACTTATTTAGGTATGAAAGCAAAATAAAAAGTGATTTTGACGAAATTGTTCCAACTCTCAAGGAAATTGCTCGAATCCAACATCAAGAAGATTTTATAAATAAGGCTCAGAATATATCAAGAAAAAATTTGGGAATAGATTTACCTCTCCATGTATTAGATAAATCTTGGGTTAAACCTCTTGATATGAGAGCTTTATATGCATGGTGTGCTTTCAAACAGCATGATAAACTTAGCGACAATTTTTTTAACAATGATCCACTTGAAGGTGCTGCTGGAAGTAGGGATGCGGAAGATTTTGAAAAATTTCTCTTAGATTGTGGAATTCATTTACTTGATATAACTCCTTGTTCAGATGGAAGGTTAGCTCATTCAGTTGCTTATGTAATGAGAATACCCTTTAGTTCAGTAAGAAGAAGATCCCATGCTGGAGCACTTTTTGATATTGAAAATACCGTTAATCGATGGGTAAAAACTGAACATAAAAGATATAGAGAGAATATCCCTAATGAAGCGCATAAAGATACCAGGTATTTAAAAGTTGTAACTTATCATTTTAGTTCTGTAGATCCTTTGCATCAGGGATGTGCAGCTCATGGGAGTAATGACGAGTTAGCGGCAGAAGAAGGTAGAAGTAAACTATATGCTTTCAAAGAGGCTGTAGAGAATAGCTTTTGCTGTGGTGCTTCTGTGGATTTAATGTTAATTGGACTTGATACAGACACTGATTCATTAAAAATACATTTGCCAACTAACGATGGAGGGATTGATTTAGAAAAAACTATTTCTACTTTGGAAATTTATAATTCAACAATAAACTTTTCACAAGAGGATGCTGAAAGAGAAATTTGTCAGACAATTTCTAAGCAATCTTCAAAAGATAAACTCAGTGGACTGGAAAAATTTATGTATAAATTAATTGTCAATAATATTTCTCAAATTGATTATGTTAAGAGTTTTCATAATGGTTCTTATGAAGATATTGGACATGCAGAGAGGTTTATTGGAGTAGGTATAGGTTTTAAAGAAGTACATCTCAGGAATTTAACTTATTTTGCTCATTTAGATACAGTCGAAGAAGGGGCTCCAGATTTAGATGTTGGAGTAAAGATTTTTACTGGATTAAATGTTTCTCAAGATCTACCTATTCCGGTAGTAATAAGATTTGATTACTCTGGAAAAGTACCCGGCGCAAAAGAGAGGGCAATAAATGATTGTGAAAGAGTTAATAATGCGATATCAATTAGATATAAAAATTTAGTTGATCAAGGTTTATTACATACTTGCTCTACTATTAGAGATAGGGACAACATTCATTCCGCCCAAATTATTGGAATGTCTTTAGATAAAAAAACAGAGGAGGCTCACTAATTATGTTAATTTGCAAGGTTGTAAAACCACTTGTTTCTACCAATAGGATTCCTGGTTTTGAACATAAACATCTGCAGGTTGTATTAGATGGTTCTTCTAATAAAGTTGCAGTCGATGCTGTTGGCTGTAAGCCAGGAGATTGGGTTATTTGTGTTGGAAGTTCTGCTGCTAGAGAAGCTGCGGGAAGTAAATCTTATCCAAGCGATTTAACTATTGTTGGAATTATTGATCATTGGGATCCTGACAAGTCATAAAAAAGGAGGTTATGAACTGTGGAAATTATGAAGGTATTAGGAAGGATGGTATGCACTCAGAGAGTCCCTGGCTTAGGTCATATGAATTTACGAATTTTAGAAAACAACAAAGGAAAGAAATTAGTTGCTGTTGATCCTGTTGGAGCTAGAGAAGGTAACTGGGTTTTTACTGCTAGTGGCTCTGCCGCTAGATTTGCATGCCCTAATCCAGAGGTTCAAACCGATTTAACAATTGGCGGTATTATTGATTATTGGGAGAGTGACTAGAAATTTTATCTACAAAAATTTATTGAGAAACTTTGTTGAAGGTATAGTGTAATTAGTCTTGAATAAAGAATTTAATGTGGAAAGAAAGAGAATCACCTTTGAGGATTGAAAAAAGATTTGAATTTGATCAATACTCAAAAATTAGTAAATTCATGGAAGAAATTGAGAAATTATGTAAAGAAAGGGATATCTATCCTAATATCAGCTTCGGAAAGAATTTTGTAAGTCTTTCAATATTTTTAGACAATAAAGAAATATCAGACAAAGAAAAAGAATTTTCAATGGATATTGATAAATTTTATTTAGAAGATTAGTCTTTTTTAATAATTATTTGGCTTTGCAATATCTCTTTTGATTAAAGCCATTAAATATGTTGGTGCTTTATATCTACCAGGTAGACATCTATTTAAAGTTTCAAGATGACCCCAACACACTGTCTTTTCTATATCTTTAACTGAGTTTCCTTTTAAAATTAATAGTCTAAGAGCTTTGCAAAATAAAGGATAACCTGCTTCTAGTTCATCTATATTAAGCTTTGCTGCTGACATAGATCAAAGATGAATTATCAACTAATAATCTATACAACTATGGTGCACAATTGGTTCATATTTCAAATTTCTCAATAATTAGAAATTAATCTAGAAATGCGACGCAATCTATTTCAACTAAAACTCCTTTCGGTAGAGATGAAACTTCCACACAAGCCCTTGCTGGAGGATTCTCAATATTAAAAAAATCACTATATATTTTATTGACAATTTGAAAATTACTTAAATCCGTTAAGTAAATAGTTGTTTTTATTACGTCTTCTATTTTGGCTCCACCAGCTTTAAGAACTTCTGCGAGATTTTTTAAAACTTGAATAGTTTCCTTCTCTATATCACCTAAACATGTTATTTCATTTAAAGTTGGGTCTATTGCAATTTGACCAGAACAATAGATAAAATCTCCAGCTTTTATTGCTTGATTATAAGGTCCCACTGGATCTGGAGCATTTGATGTTTTAATTACTTGTTTGGGAGACATTTGTTTAAGAAGATACCCTATCTATTTAAACCCATAAATCTTTATTTGCTCTTAAAAAAGTAAATTCTTCTAAATTTTTTGCTCTTAAGAAAAGGTTTATTTTCATCTCTTCATCAAGTAAAAATGGAATTGTCAATTCATTAAGAGAAAGTTTTTTTTCAACTTCCGAAAGTTTATTTTTTATATCTTGATCTTCAGGCTTGAGATTCAATGCCCATAATATATTTGACTTAGTATATTCATGCGCACAATATATGAGAGTATTTTTTGGTAAAGATTTGATTCTCTCTAGTGAGGAATACATTTGTGGATAAGTTCCTTCAAAAATTCTTCCACAGCCTCCAGAAAATAATGTATCACCAATAAAAAGAACAGGATTTTTCCCATTCAAAAAGAAGGCAATATGGGAGCTTGTATGCCCTAAGACTTCAATTATTTTTACTTCTTCACCTAAAATATTCAAAGTTTCTCCGTCTTCTACAGATACATTTTGCAAAGGTATTCGTTTTTTTTCTTTCGAGGAAGCGATCACCTTTACATTTGGCCATTTTTCAATAAGAGACTTCGTCCCTCCAATATGGTCTGAATGATGATGAGTTTGCAAAATAGCTTCTAAGTGAAAATTGTTTTTATTTATATATCTAATTACTGGTTCGTGAACAGCTGGATCTACAACTACAACGGATTTATCTTTTATCCATAACCAAATGACGTTATCACTTAAAACCCTAAGTCCAATTATATTTAGAGCTTTATTAAATTCCATTGTTAACTTAGAATGAAGAATCTTTTGAAGAAATTAATCTATGTTTACTATAGCTTTACCAAAAGGAGCTCTGTTAAAAGATTCAATTTCAACTTTTAAAAAAGCTGGGTTAGATTTCTCTGATGCGTTGGACGAAAATAACAGATCATTAACATTTGAATCAAATTGCAAACGGGCAAAAGCATTGCTTGTAAGAAATGGAGATGTTCCTGTTTATGTAAGTTATGGTCAGGCTGATTTGGGTATTGTTGGGTATGATGTTTTACGAGAATCTGAATTAAAAGTCGCAAAGTTATTAGATTTAGGATTTGGTGGTTGTCATATGTCGTTGGCGGTTAAGAAAAATAGCAATTATTCAAAACCAACTGATCTTCCTGCGAATTGTAAAGTAGCAAGTAAATTTATAAAAACAGCAAGATCTTATTTTGAAGAATTAAATATTCCTGTAGAAATAGTTCATTTAACAGGATCAGTCGAGCTTGGTCCTATTACAGGTATGGCAGAGGCAATAGTTGATTTGGTGGCAACCGGAAAGACTCTTAAAGAAAATGGTTTAATTAAAATAGATGATCTTTATTACTCGACTGCAAGACTAATTGGTAATCCTTTATCAATGAGGTTAGATGATAATTATCTCAGAGATACAATTTTATCAATAGAATCAACTAATGCTTTATAGAAGATTAGTTAAATGTTTTTTAAAGATTTTAGAAGGATTAAAAAGTTAGGTAAATATTTAACTAAAGATAAAAAAACAATTTATCTTATCTTGATAGTTTTGTTACCTGTTTCTTTCTCTGGAGCTATTCAACCGTTATTAGTTGGTCAAGCAATTACCATTCTCAAAAACGAAACTACAGATGTTTGGCTAAGTAAAACTTTCTTTGGGCAGTCAATAAATGCCATCATCATAACTTTATTTATAACTGTTCTATTCAGATTAGTTCTACAGGGATACCAAACTTATAATATCCAAGCAGTGGGACAACGTTTGACAGCAAGAATAAGAAGAGAACTTTTTGATCATTCGATATCTTTATCTCTTAAGTACCACGATAAAATGCCTGTAGGGAAATTATTAACGAGATTAACAAACGATGTTGATGCTTTAGCCGAGGTTTTTGGGAGTGGGGCAGTAGGAGTCATTGCTGACTTTGTCAGCCTGATAGTAATTTCTTTGACAATGCTATCAATTGATAGAGGGCTTGCCATTTTATTACTTTTGACTCAAATCCCAGTTTCATATTTTATTATTTGGCTTCAAAAACGTTATAGAAGAGCCAATTATCAAGTAAGGGAAGAATTGTCTCAACTCAATTCTGATTTTCAAGAGAATCTTCAAGGTTTAGAAGTTGTTCAGATGTTCAGAAGAGAGGCTTTTAATAGCAAGAAATTTTCTAAAACTGGAGTTGCTTACAAGAAAGCAGTTAATGGAACAATATTTTATGACAGTAGTATTTCGGCATTTATAGAGTGGATTTCTCTTGCCGCGGTTTCCTTGGTTTTGGCAGTTGGAGGATATCTTGTTACTTCTGGAAATATTGGTTTAGGAACATTAACAACTTTTATTTTATATTCCCAAAGACTTTTTGAACCTTTAAGGCAACTTGCAGAAAGATTTACTCAGATACAAGGAGGCTTAACTGCTGTAGAAAGAATAAATGAATTATTGGATGAAGAAATACAGATTAAGGACTCTATTTCCGCAAAATATTTTTTAGAAAATTCTAAAAATGTAAATAAAAAATTTAAGGGCAAAATTGAATTCAAGAATGTTGATTTTTTCTACAACGAAGGAGAACATATCATAAAGAATTTATCTTTCATGATCAATCCAGGAGAGCATGTTGCTTTTGTAGGGCCAACTGGTTCTGGTAAGAGTACCATAATAAGATTATTATGTAGATTGTATGAACCTCAATCAGGCCAAATTTTAATTGATGATATAGATATAAAAGATATTCCTATTGCAACTCTCAGAAATATGTTGGGAGTAGTTTTGCAAGATACCTTTATCTTTAGTGGAAATGTAGCAGATAATTTGAAACTAAATTCGAACTTAGACAATCTAAAACTAGAAAATCTTTGTAACGAATTAGGTTTAGATAATTTGTTGAGAAAATTACCAGAAGGTTTGAATACCTTACTTAGAGAAAGAGGGGGGAATCTCTCTTCTGGAGAGAGACAACTTCTTTCAGTAGCTAGAGTGGCGATTAGAAATCCTGTTGTTTTAATAATGGACGAAGCAACAGCATTTATGGATCCCTCTACAGAGGCTACTTTGCAGAAAGATCTTGAGAGAATTCTGTCAAAAAGAACAGCATTGGTAATAGCTCACAGATTAGCAACTATTGAAAGTTCTGATAAGATTTTAGTCTTAAAAGGAGGATCATTAGTTGAAGAGGGAACACATAGTGAATTGAGACTGAAAAAGGGTTTATATTTTCAGCTCTCTGAGCTTCAACAAAAAGGATTCGTTAATTTTTAATGATTTTTAGAAACCAAGGATCTTTAATAAAAAAATCAAACACTTTATCAAGGGACGAGCTGATAAATCTCTATGGTTTAAATTCTTATGAGTTCACTCAAACAAATAAAGAAGAAATATTTGTATGTAGTAAAAATAAAGATTTAGATCTTATAGAACTAGATCAACTTTTGCAAACTGTTGGTTGGAGCAGAAGACCTATAAGGAGGGTAAAAAGAGCTTTAGATTTCAGTATTTTGGTGGTTGGGTTATGGCGTCATGATGATAAATTCCCTAGACTAGTAGGATTTGCGAGATGCACTGGCGATGGAATTCTAGAAGCAACAGTTTGGGATGTGGCTATTAACCCTGTCTATCAAGGACTTGGATTGGGGAAAGAGTTAATGAAATATGTCCTAAAAGAACTGAAAAATATTGGAATTTCTAGAGTAACCCTTTTTGCTGATGCTGAAGTGGTTTCATTTTACAAAAGACAAGGTTGGACATTAGAGCCTAGAGGTTCTAAATGTGCTTTTTGGTATGCAAATTAATCATTTTTTGTAGTAGTCAGAATATATAGATTTTAAAGATTCACCTTTTAACCATCTTCTTCTAAAGTGCCAATTCTTAATTGCTTGGAGAAAAATATTAGTTCTTTCCCATTTCCTTGAACTTATAAAAATAGGTAAATTTAATTGTTTTAAATCTTTTTTTTTGTTTAATCTTCTTAAAAAATCTACATCTTCCATCAAAGGTATCTTTTTAAAACCATTATTTTTAAAGTAGGTAGTTCTATGAATTATTAAACCTTGATCACCATAGGGTTGTTTAAAAAATTTACTTCTAAAATTCACGAGAATTTCGAGGACTCTATAAATTATCTTTTTGTGATTAATTTTGAATTCAAAATAGTAAATACTATTCTTGTTTCCCTCTAAATATGAATTAATTTTTCTAAACCAATCATGCTTTAATCTTGTATCCGCATGCAAAAATATGAGCCAGTCTCCTTTTGAATTCTTAGCACCAATGTTTAATTGTAAACCTCGATTCCTTTCTTTGGATAATAATACTTTGGCTCCATAAATATTTGCTATTTCAATAGTTTTATCTTCACTTCCACAATCAACAATTATGATTTCGGTCTCTTTCTGAACACTTA
Source organism: uncultured Synechococcaceae cyanobacterium (assembly GCA_902570945.1). Classification (GTDB taxonomy): domain Bacteria; phylum Cyanobacteriota; class Cyanobacteriia; order PCC-6307; family Cyanobiaceae; genus Prochlorococcus_A. The sequence continues at coordinate 11,192 of CACGAJ010000015.1, read as the reverse complement.
ACAAGTCTGAAAGCAATAATGGCAAATTATTAGCTTCATTTATAGTTGGAATGATAATTGAGATTTGAGACAAATTGATTACTTTCTATTTTCGATATCAAATATTGTATCTATATCTATTTTTTTATCTAAAAGCTTATATTTCAATTTTGTAGAAGCAAAATTATCAATTGTATTTTGAAGAACATTCTCTGTACCCCACCTAATGTTAATAAAAGGTAAATATAGATGTGTTGAAATTATTTTTTCTGATAAACCAATAAGCCAATATCCTCCATCATTAGATGGCCCTAAAATAAGATCATTTTGTTGCAGCTCTTTTAGAGTATTCAATAAATCTTGATGGCATAAATCTGGAAGGTCAGTACCAATAAAAATAATATTTTTGATCTTATGTTTAGCACAAAATTTTTTATTGATAATTATTTGCCTTTTCATTTTTTCTCCCAAGCAGCCTTTCCCCTGCAAATTAAATTTTTTGATGCCTAATTCTCTAGACCATTTTCTACAATTTCCTACTCCCAAACCAGTTATGGCAATAGAAATATCAATTAGTTTATTTTCTTGAAGAAAATTTGCGACTGAAATTGTGTGTTTGGTCATCACACTTTGTACTTTCGCCGAATTATTTTTACCTATATCTTTTGATAATCTTGTTTTGCATCTTCCAAAACCATGCCATTTCGCCATGATAATAAGTAATGCTTTATCCAATAATTTAGTGATATTTAAAATTATTATATGTCTATTAAAAAAATATAAAATTTATTTTTATAAATTTATTCGATGCTTTGTTAAATAATTTTAAATTTGTCGTGATCTTATGATTTGATAATGGCCAATTATTAAATTCCAACTAGATTAATAATCTAGAGAATAAAACTTTGCAAGCAACTAATCCTATTTGGGCGGAAGTTCAACAATCACTCCAAAAAACTTTAAGTAAGCCTTCATTTGAGACATGGATAAGGCCTGCTAAATTTAATTGTTTTGAAAATGGCCTATTAACTTTAATTGCTCCAAATACATTTTCTAGTGATTGGTTAAGAAAGAATTACTGTGAAACTATTGAAAAAGCTGCAAAGGAAATCTGCGGTCATGATGTAAAAGTCGTTTTTAAATCTGAAACGAATACCAGCAGCGATTTAACAAATGAAGACAAACCTAACGAACAGAATGTCTATCATAAAACAAAATCTTTTTCTAGTAATAACCAAAATAATTCTTCAAAAAATCAATTCAAAAATCCTAATGGTTTAAATTTACGCTACGTATTTAAAAGATTTGTTGTAGGTCCAAATAGCAGGTTGGCTCATGCGGCAGCTTTAGCGGTTGCCGAATCTCCTGGGAGAGAATTCAATCCATTATTTATTTGTGGAGGAGTAGGTCTTGGTAAGACGCATTTAATGCAAGCAATAGGTCATTATCGAGTAGAAATAGATCCAGAAGCAAAAGTTAAATATGTATCTACGGAGACTTTCACAAATGATGTTATTAGTGGTATTCGAAGAGATGGAATGACAGCTATTCGAGATAAATATAGAAATGTAGATTTGATTTTAATAGACGATATACAGTTCTTAGAAGGCAAGGAGTATACACAGGAAGAATTCTTTCATACTTTTAACGCTCTTCATGAGTCAGGAAGTCAAATAGTTATTGCAAGTGACAGACCACCAAATCAATTGTCGGGAATTCAAGAGAGATTAATTTCTAGGTTCTCAATGGGTATGACTGCAGATATTCAACCACCTGACCTAGAGACGAGGACAGCCATCCTTCAAAAAAAGGCAGAACAAGAGAGGATGAGTCTTCCAAGAGATTTAATTCAATTTATAGCAGGAAGATTCACTTCGAATATTCGAGAGCTGGAAGGAGCATTTACTAGAGCAGTTGCATTTGCATCAATAACAGGCTTGCCAATGACAGTCCAATCAATTGCTCCAATGCTTGATCCGAATAGTGTTGGAGTGGTTGTTACTCCAAAACAAGTTATTAATAAAGTGTCAGATTTCTTTAAAGTTTCTACCGATGAATTGATCAGTTCAAGTAGGAGAAAACCAGTAAGTCAAGCTAGACAAATAGGTATGTATCTTATGAGACATGGAACGGATCTAAGCCTACCAAGAATTGGAGATGAGTTTGGGGGCAAGGACCATACAACAGTTATGTATGCTATTGAACAAGTTGAAAAAAAATTATCTATTGATCCAAATATTGCAAGTCAAGTTCAAAAAATAAGAGATTTACTTCAAATAGATTCAAGAAAAAATTTATAGTTTTACTATTAATTAGAAATAAAATTTATAGGATCTTGATCATATCTATTTCTGAAAGGTATCTTATCTATTTCATTAATATCACTAAGCGATTCAATCTTATTTAATGATTGCCTTAATAACCTTGCTGAAATAATTGGCATATCTCTTGGAACCGAGATTCTATTTTTTAAGTACCTTAGAGAGATCCCTGAAATTTTTTCAGGAATTAAAAGTTCACCTGTGATCATATGGCTCAAAGCTGATCTCAATGATTCGTCAAAGGATTCTTTATTGTATGGGTTTACCTTTATTAAATTGTCTTTATGCTTTATCACTCTTTTAAGAGCAATTTTTGCGCAATATTTTGACTCATAATTTTGATTAAATTCATAATTACCTAGACCCTCACCGGTATCTATTAGCTTAGAGAAAGTAATCTGTTGTTCATTGCTTTCTTTATAGCATCCTCCCATTTGTGGTGGTAAATCATGAGAATGAGTATGAAAATCTCCTTGAGTGCCTCTATAAGCACTTTTCCCTTCAAAAAGGGTAAGCCAGTTATCTATATGACGGTAATTAGATCTTAAATTAAAACCTTTATAATAAATAAGGGATGCATTCATTCTCTCCATATAGGGAATAAAAATTATATCTCCAACACCAGGCTCTATATCACCAGTGTTAGAGACAGATGGATCAAGAAACCCTGATTTTGACCTACTTAAGATTTCATCAAGTTTAGAAATGGATTCTTTAAATCTTTTTTTTCTAAAAGAGTTATCTATAAAATTAAAGCTTTCTCGGCAGAGCCAATTACACCAGGATCTGAAAATTTCTCTTTCTAACTCTCGAATTTTGATAAGGTGACTAGATGTTATAAAAGATCCAAGTGCTCCAAATTCATTTTCTAAAAAAGCTATGATATCGTCGCTTTCAGTTATAACTTTCTTTTTGAATTCAATTGCAGGTAATTTACCCGATCTGACTTTCTCAAGGAACCAACTTTCTTTTTGGCCGTAGCAAAACATGTTTATTTTCTTGACTCTGTAGGGAATTCTCTTAAATTCAAGCCATAACCATATCTTCTGACAATAAGGACACCAAGAATGTCTATCCCTGAAGAGGGTAACTAATACATCATTTTCACTATGTCCAAATAATCTTAAATTTGCGTAGGAATTATTTATACCATGGACTCTATCAAGATCTTCAACTTCAAATTTATTTAAATCATCCCATGTCAAAATCCCATTCATTATTTGAATTAAAGCTATAAACTAACGTTATAATAATTGATTAAAAAAGTCTTGGAATTTGAATTTGATTTAATTGTTGTTGGCGCTGGATCAGGAGGACTCGCGGCGGCTAAACGTGCGGCTAGTTATGGAGCAAAAGTCGCAATCATAGAAGCAAATCAAATAGGAGGAACTTGTGTGATAAGGGGGTGTGTGCCTAAGAAACTGATGGTTTATGCAGCTAAAAGTAAAAGAAATATGGATTCTTCTGAGGGATATGGATTAAAAAATGAAGTTATTAATTTTGAATCAAATATTTTATTGAAGAATGTTAGAGAGGAGGTTTCTAGATTAAGTAATTTACATAGAAATTCTTTAAAAAAGTTAAATATAACTGTTTTTGAAGGCTTAGGAAGATTTATTACTCAAAATGAATTAGAAATCATTTGTCCAAAAACAAAGAAAATTAAAAACAAAATAAGTTCAAAAAAAATTCTTATTTCAGTTGGAGGTAAACCAAAGAAATTAAATATTCCGGGGGTAGATTTGGCATGGACTAGTGATGATATTTTTGACTTAGAAAAGTTTCCCAAATCAATATTAATAGTAGGAGGAGGATATATTGCTTGCGAATTTGCTTCTATTTTCAGAAATTTAGGTACTGAAGTAACTCAATTAATTAGGGGTAAACATTTACTTAATGGTTTTGATGAGGATCTTTCTTCATGCCTAGAGGAATCACCTACTTTTAATGAAATAAATATAATCTCCAATACTCAATTAAAATCTATCAAAAGAGTAAATGGAAATCTGGAATCTACCCTAGACTCGGGGGATAAACTCCTAACTAATAATATCCTTATTGCTACAGGAAGAGAACCAAATCTTTTGCCTTTAAATCTAGATTTTTTAAATCTAAAGATGGATGGCCAATATTTAGATGTTGATGAACTTAATCAAACAAGTAACGCAAATATTTTTGCAGTTGGTGATATCATAAACAAACCAAACTTAACACCAGTAGCAATAGAACAAGGGAGAGTTTTTTCAGATAATTTTTTTAATGACCAAAAAAGAAAAGTAAATTATGAATATATCCCTAAGGCGGTTTTTACTATTCCAGAAATTTCAACAGTTGGCTTAAGTGAGAAAAGAGCTAAAGAGATTTACTCTGAAAAAAATATAAAAATTTTCAAATGCAAATTTACTCCTATGTCTAATACCTTTAAAAAGAATAAATCAAAATGTATGTTGAAGATTGTAGTTCATAAGCTAACTGACGAAGTCTTAGGATGTCATATGTTTGGAGAAACATCAAGTGAAATTATTCAAATGGTATCAATTGCCTTAAACGCAGGGATAACAAAAAAAGACTTTGATATTACTATGGCTTTGCACCCAACTATCTCAGAAGAATTTGTGACTATGTATGGATAAAATTATGAATTAGATAATTTTAATTTTTCTTGAACAATTAGAAACACTATAAGTAGCGCAAAGTAAATAAATAAACCAATCCTTAATTCAGAAAGGAAGTTGAATCCATTCAGGAAAAGTATCTTATCGAGAATGTAGAAAATATAAAGATTAAGCAAAATAAATCCCTCAATTCTGGTGATTTTCCCTTTGCTCCAGAAAATTGGTAAACATGCAAAGGTAGTTAAAACCATAAAAGGTAAGTCAACTTTTATTAGACTTTGTTCAATTATTAAACCTTTAAATCCTGAAAAAATACTGCAGCTTCCAAGGATTAGAAGTTGATTGAGCAAATTGCTTCCTATGACATTCCCAATCGCAAGATCTGTTTTGCCTTTAAATGCAGCAATAATTGAAGTTACTAATTCTGGTAAAGATGTCCCAGTGGCGACGATAGTTAAACCAACAACAATTTCATTTACACGCAAAAGATTAGCAAGCTTTTGAGAACCATCAACTAAAATATTTGAACCAAAGCTTAAAAGAAATATTCCCAATATTAACTTTAGTAAAATATTAAGCTTCCCTTTGTGGTTATCCTTAAATTCTTCTATCTCTGGTTCAGCATCTTTAGTCTCCTCTCCTTTCTCATTGATTGTATTGATTTCCCAAATTGTATTTAAGATTAAACAAAATATTAGAAATATCCCTGCTTGCAATGTTAATAAGCCTGTTGATGACATAGCCCAAACAGCACAAGAAATTGCCATTAAAAGAGGGACATCTCTTCTGACTATTCTGCTTTTTACCTTAAGAGGTGTTATCAATGAGCTTATACCCAAAACAACGAGAACATTAAAAATATTGCTTCCAATTACATTGCTTGCCGCAAGCGAATCACTGCCTTTTAAAATTGAACTTAAACTTACCAATAACTCTGGAGAGCTTGTTCCAAGAGAAACAACTGTTAAACCAATTACTATTTGAGGTATTCCTAAAATTAAAGATAAAAATATTGCTCCTTGAATAAAGAACTCTCCTCCTGCAAAAAGTAATACTACTCCTAAAACTATTTTTATTATTGGAAATAAAAAATCACTCATATTTAGGCTTTTATTTAGATAATAAAATTTTCATAATTGGTTAATAACTATCCTCGAATATCTATAATTTATTGTCAATTTTAATTTGCTGTTAAAATTGATTAAATAGTAAAAGTTTTGAAGACATTAACCATAATAAAACCTGATGATTGGCATTTACATTTAAGAGAAGGTCTTGTATTAAAAAATATCATTCATTTCACTTCAGAATTTTTTGGGAGAGCTATCGTCATGCCAAATACTAAAACTCCGATAATAACCATAGAAAATGCTATTTCTTACAAGAAATCTATTGCTGAAGCGTTACCAGAAGGTTCTAAATTTGAACCATTAATGACAATGTATCTTACTGATGACACTGAAAAGGATGAATTATTAGATGGTTTCAAAAATAATTTTTTTTTCGCAGCAAAGTTATATCCTGCTAACGCTACAACAAATTCCAGTTATGGAGTTAAGAAAATAGAAAATCTATATAAGATCTTCGAATCAATGCAAGATTTTGGAATACCTCTTTTAATTCACGGGGAAGTGACTGATTCTGCAGTGGATGTATTTGATAGAGAAGAGGTTTTTATAGATAGAGAACTTACTCAGATAGTTAGAAGATTTCCAAAATTAAAAATTGTTTTAGAACATATAACTACTTCTTATGCAGTAGATTTTGTTCAAGAAAATAATATTGGAGCTACTATCACTCCTCATCATTTACATATTAATAGAAATGCAATGTTTTTTGGGGGTTTAAATAGCGATTTTTACTGCTTACCAGTTGCTAAAAGGGAAAAAAATAGATTAGCCCTAAGGAAAGCTGCAACAAGTGGAAAAGAATGTTTTTTTCTAGGAACCGATTCTGCTCCACATCTAAGGGAGTGGAAAGCATTTTGTGGTTGTGCAGGTATTTTTAATTCGCCAGTAGCAATAGAAAGCTATTTAACAGTATTTGAAGAGGAAAATGCTCTAGATAATTTTGAAAAGTTTGCAAGTTTAAATGGCCCTAATTTTTACAGTGTTCCTCCAAATAAAGAAAAATTAAAATTAGTATCTAAACCCAATAAAATCACAGAATTTGTCGATATTGTTAAAGAAAAAAATGTTGTTGGACAAATAAAACCATTCCACGCAGGTGAAACTTTACAATGGCATGTTGAAGGAATCGTAAATTAAAAAATTAGATTTAATCTATTCTTTTAAATAAAAGTAAATAGTGCAATTTTTATGGTTTATATGGGCTAATTTTTGATAAAATAGCGAAAGAATTGCTTTTGGTAATATTGTAAAATTAGTATAATCTCCTAACTTTGAATCCTGAGTTGGTTCTGTAAATGAGTAGATAAGATAAGCGAAGTATTCAAGAAGTACGTGCATTACATCAATTAATTGTGACTTTGATTATAAGTTCAAAGCTTGTGTTATAAATTTGAAACTTACATGATTCAAACTAGGCATAACATTGAAGATGTTACTAATCAGATGGTCATTCATTTACACAATTGCCTTAAATATTACCTACATTTGAAGATTAAGAAGTCAGCCTTTAAACTAAAAGTGAGAAAAAATATTTCTATAATTTAAAAAAAACAATTTTTTAGACTGCAGAAAGGTTAAGTTGTAAACTTAAAAAAGTATTCTTTAAAAACTTGCTTACATTAATATTTATTCTTCTTCTTATTTTTACTTCTCTGACATGGTTTTTACCAGAAGCAAGGAGAATAGTTATTGTGATTATTCAATCGTTTATAAGAATACTTGATAAAGATTTCGAAAATGAAAATTCTAAAAATACAAATAGTAAGAGGGAACTCATCTATTATTTGAGAATTTTATCAGATAAGTCACAATTTAATTTTTTGTGGTTTTTAATATTGGCACTAATAGGATATGTATTCGGCATTATTTCAGCATCTGGATTTGAATTATACCAATTTTCATTCTTTTTCTACCTAATTCCTGCCGGTTCAATTCTCGCAGGCGGTATTTGTGCTGTTTTATTTCTCCTCATTTGCAAAAGATTTCATATTTTGCCTAGCGGCAACATTTATTTGAATGGACTTATTGGAGCCATTGTAATTACTTATGTGGTAAATTTTGTCCCTTTTAATGCAACTGATGGTAATAGTCTAAGGGACTTTTTAGCTTATATTAATCCAGCAAATATTCCATTCGAAATGAATGGGAAAATAGTTTATCCTCCAGCATTTTTAGGATATATTATTTTTTTAATTCAATTTTTAGGTCCTCTATTGGCGGGAATTCTAATTTTTTCAGTGATAAAGGATGAGCCTTACGATAAAGAAAATAAAAAATTTCTGGATGAAATTGTCACTTTGGAAAAATACTTAGCAGATGACTATACAAATTCTACAATTTTAGAGAAAGTGGAAAATCTTATAAAAGATAAAAAATATATTGATACTGCTAAAGAATTAAATTCAACTGCAGATGTTGTTAAAAAATCAGCAAAAACTATGATCAAGATTAAAATAAGTAAAAGCCCGGTTTCTGATTTGCATCATTTAGCTTTTGAAGTTTCAGAAGGAAAGATGGAGAAAAAAGATGATGGTACTGAAGAACTTAAATTTGTAGAAGTATCAGATAAATCACTAAAGCTTTATTTCAATACATCTGAAGAATTAGATACATTAAGAATTTAATTTTATAACTGAATTTCTTTTTATCAAGGAAAAATTCTGTATTTAATTCAATAAGATTTTGTTATATTTTTAGATTTAGATTTTTTTTTCAACTTTTAGAACTCTGTTGATTCATATAGTTATTAATCCAATGAATTACACAGATTCCAATATCAACACTTTTTACAAGAATTTTGCACGATTTAGGTCCGTACTCTAGAATAAAAAAGCTTTAAATCCTTGGGAGTGTGGCGGAATTGGTAGACGCGCCGGACTTAAAATCCGTCGAGCGATTTAGCTCGTGGGGGTTCAAGTCCCCCCACTCCCATTATTTAATTATTTATTTTTAGTTCTTACGATAACTTCCAATAGTTGTTATGTTTTAACTAAGCAACCATAAATTAAAATGGAAAGTTTTTTCAATAATTCATTCGCTACTTTAATTGCTTATATCGGAATTATTTCTATTTATTTATTGGTTATCCCATTGTTACTATTTTACTGGATGAATAATAGATGGAATATAATGGGCAAAGTTGAAAGATTAGGAATTTATGGCCTTGTATTTCTTTTCTTTCCGGGTTTAATTTTATTTTCTCCATTTTTAAATCTCAGACTAAAAGGAAGTGGTAAAGGGTAAATAATTGACTAAAGGGAAAGTTATACAAATAGGTTTATTTATTTCATTAATAGGATTAATTAGTTATAAATTTGCACCGCAAATAGGTATCGATAATTTTACAGCCACTACTCTATCAAGTTGTATATTGATTTTGATTGTTATTACTTGGGTTACATCTTATGTTTATAGAGTTGTAAATGGAAAAATGACTTTTATGGAACAAAGGAAGCGTTATAGAAAAGAGTATGAAAAAGTTGTTAATGATAAACTAGAAACCAAATTCAACTCATTGTCAAAGGAAGAGCAGCAAAAACTTATGGAAGATTTAGAGAAAAATCCATAAATTTTTCATAGAAAAATATCTAAAAATTATGAAAGATAACAAAATGCAAGTTACTAAAAATGAATCTTTATCTAAGGTAGATGAGATGTTTTGTGAGTTAAAAAATAAAAAAAAATTTGCTTTAATGCCTTTTATAATGGCTGGGGATCCCAATATTGAGATAACGTCTGAGATCTTATTAAAGTTACAAGAAAATGGAGCTGACCTTATCGAATTAGGTATCCCGTATAGTGACCCACTTGCAGATGGACCTGTTATTCAAGTGGCGGCCTCTCGCGCCTTAAAGTCAGGCACTAGCTTAAGAAAAGTAATTAAACTTTTAGAATCTTTAAAAGGTAAATTAAATATCCCCATCATCCTTTTTTCTTACTTAAATCCATTACTATGTTTTGGCTTTGAAAGGTTTTGTGAGATGGCATCTGATGCTGGGGTTTCTGGACTAATAGTTCCTGACCTCCCTTTGGAGGAAGCTTATAAATTTTCTAAAATAGTTAGTATCCACTCTATGGACTTAATTTTATTGGTAGCGCCAACTACTCCTTTTGAAAGAATGAAACAAATATCAAATCATACAAAAGGCTTTACTTATTTAGTAAGTGTTACTGGTGTCACTGGTGAGAGAAACAAAATGGAAAATAGAGTAGAAAATCTTATTGCTAAATTAAAAGATGTAAATAGCAATCCAATTGCTGTTGGTTTTGGAATATCAACTCCAGAACACGTTACTAAAGTTCGTGAGTGGGGAGCAGATGGAGTAATTATTGGGAGTGCATTTGTAAAACGAATTTCGAGTTCAAGTGAAAAAGATGTTGTCGATCATGTTGGTGAGTTTTGTAAAGAAATGCGTTTAGCTGCTGATCAAAAAAAATAAATACAAAGATAATTTATTAATTAAAAGAATTATTTATAGAAATTAATTAAAAATGTTATTACCAATTTATCGTTATAGTTTTTAAGATTCTTCTGTGGGTAATAATCTGATTTGTTTTCTTCCGAGCTTAATTTCGAATTCATCACCTGCTTTTAAATCAAGAAGTGCTGTATATGCTTTCCCAATTAGAAGATTTCCATTCCCTTGAACTGTAGCAATATAACTAAGTTTTCTTCCACCTTTCCCAATACCTGCAACTCCAGAATCACCAAGATTAACCCCTTTTGCTTCTAAAAGTGCTTCATAAAATGCGGTAAAGTTTAAGCGTTCACCTCCGTTTTTTTTAGTGGAAACATATCCACAGGCGCGAACTAGGTCAGATTTGCTAACATCACCAAGTTCTTTAACTTTTGCAAGGAGATCGCTACCAGTTAGCATAATTAATTAAAAGAAAGTTGTATTAAATAACATAGCAATCTGCGTGTAATATATGCAATTATTAAGTATCTATTTATTCTATTATTTATATTTAAAAATGGAAAAGTTTGTAGTTTTTGGACGGTACTGTGAAGATGCAATTATTAAAAGGGAACCATTTCGAGAACAACATCTTAAGAGACTTAAAAACTTAAAAGATAGTGATATTTTAGTTACATTAGGGCCAACAAAATGTACCAAATATTTGTTTGGAATTTTTAATGCTAATGA
>CACGAJ010000014.1 GCA_902570945.1 uncultured Synechococcaceae cyanobacterium | reverse complement strand
TGAATTGGGAATCACTATTCCTCCTGAAGGTGCCCTTGATGGATGGACGACAGAATGGCATGTGGACAACTCAAAATGGTTAAAAGCTATTTATGAAAAAATAAATAATGGCATTTTGTTGGTAATTGATTACGCTAAAGAAGCTAAAAAATACTATACCTCAAACAATTCTGATGGGACGATAGTTTCTTACGAAAATCAAAAAATGATGAATGATGTCCTTGACTCTCATGGAAATTATGACTTGACATCTCATGTGTGTATAGAAACTTTAATTAGTGATGCTGAGACTCTTGGATTTAATACTGTTGGAATAACTAAACAAGGAGAGGCATTGTTGGCACTTGGATTAGCAGAGAGACTTTATGGAATTCAGAAAGAATTTAATAAGGATTTATCAAATGCCCTTTTAAGAAGAGAGGCATTACTGAGGCTGGTTGATCCCGTATGTCTAGGTGATTTTAAGTGGTTTGTTTTTAATAAGTTTAAGGAGAAGAAAATGAATATAAATTCAACCTGCTTGCGTTAAGAAAAAAACTTTAAAAATAATGAATCATCTACGTCATCATATATATCTACCTCACCAATTTCCTTCGGTAAGATAAATCTCATTTTGCCATTACGAACTTTTTTGTCGCCCATAAGTATTGTTAGAATCTCTTCTGTATTTATTTTGGGGATCTCGGTAGGCAGATCGTAACTCTTCAAAAGATTCTTCTGTCTCTCTAATTCTTCTTTAGACCATAACCCTTTCTCAATTGCTATTTTGCCCGCAATGTTCATACCAATTGATATTGCCTCACCATGTAGGAATTTGCCGTATCCACATAAATTTTCAATAACGTGACCAAAAGAATGACCATAATTCAATATTGCTCTAACACCATTTTCATGTTCGTCTTGAGAAACAATATGAGACTTTGTTTTAATTGAACTATTAATTACTTTAATTAGATATTCATTCTTGAGATTTATAAGTTCATTCTTGTTTTTTTCAACTTCTAAGTATTCGAAAAGTTCTTTATCTCTTATTACTCCGTATTTTATAACTTCGGCCATGCCTGCACTAAATTCTCTTTTGGGCAAACTTTTTAAAGTTTCTGGATCAATAAAAACTGCTTTAGGTTGATTGAAAGCTCCAATTAAATTTTTACCCTTGGGATGATTTACTCCTGTTTTCCCTCCTACGGACGAATCAACCATCGATAATAATGTTGTTGGAATCTGAATATATTCGATACCTCTCAGCCAAGTCGCCGCCGCAAAACCAGAGACATCTCCAACAATTCCTCCTCCAAGAGCTATGATTATTGAATTTCTATCTAAACCAAATTCAAATGCAACGTCATATATTTCACTTAAAGTTTTCAAGTTTTTAAATGATTCGCCAGCCTTGATGAGGAAAATTTGGGCCTTAAAATTATTATCTTTTAAATGATTTAAGAATTTTTCTCCATATAAGTTTGATATTTCTTTATTTGTAATCACAAGTATTTTTCTATTTTTTGTTATTCCAATTTTTAAAAGTTCTTCGGAGATATTATTGAGTATTCCTGCTTCTAGAGTTACTTCATATGACTTATCACCTAATGGAACTAATATTTTTCTCTTATTCACAATTGATTACCTAATTTAAGTTTATAAATATTTAGTATTAAATACTCTCTATATTAGCAAAATCTAAGCTCTAGATAGTTGAAAAATCAGTTGTTAAGAATTAGAAATCGTAATAAAATCATTCTATGAGCTTAAAAAAAAATATAAACATTATTAAAAAAAATTATTCCCTAGGAATAATTGGAGGTGGTCAACTGGCTTTGATGTTAACCGAGGCAGCGAAAAAAAGAGATTTAGAAGTATGTGTTCAAACAAAATCATGTGATGATCCTGCCGGTTTAAAAGCAGATCATGTAATTGAAGCTGATCCTTTAAAAATAAGGGGTAATAAATCATTAATTAATGAATGTGAAAAAATTATTTTTGAAAATGAATGGATAAAAATTGATAAATTAAATTTAATAGACAATAATGATATTTTCGTCCCAAGCCTTAGTGCAATTAAGCCCTTAGTGGATAGGTTTTCTCAGAAAAATTTAATAGATAGGATGAATATCCCTTGCCCAAAATGGATAAGTATTGAAGATTTTAAAAATCTCTCTGATGAGGGAATCAATAATTGGAGTTACCCTTTAATGGCAAAATCAAATAAAGGTGGATATGACGGTAAAGGGAACAAAAAAATAAAGACAAAAGAAGATTTAGATTCTTTTTTAATAGAGAATAATTCTGATGATTGGTTAATAGAAGAGTGGATCAATTATGAAAAAGAATTAGCTCTTGTGGGTTCTAGAGATAGAACCGGTAAAATAAGATTCTTTCCAATCGTTGAGACATTCCAATCAAACCATGTTTGCGATTGGGTTCTTGCACCTGCAACAACCGAATATGATTTGAACTTATTCGCAATAAATATTTTTTCTTCAATAGTTAATGAACTTAATTACGTTGGAGTTTTAGCTATTGAATTCTTTTATGGAGATAATGGTCTTTTAATTAATGAAATAGCTCCTAGAACACATAACTCGGCCCATTTTTCTATTGAAGCTTGTACTTCAAGTCAGTTTGACCAATATGTTTGCACTTCTTCTGGGATAATGCCACCAGAAATTAAAATGAACTGTGAAGGGGCAATTATGGTAAATCTGCTTGGATTAAAAAAGAATTTTCCAATTTCAATGGAAACAAGAGTTAAGATGTTATCTGAAATTCAGGGTTCAAATATTCATTATTATGGTAAGTCTAGAGAAATTCTAGGAAGAAAAATGGCTCACATCACATTTTTATTAAATGGTAAAACGCATGAAGAAAGATATGATGAGGCACAAGTTTTATTAACTATGGTAAGAGACATTTGGCCATCTCCAAATGCATAAAAAAATAAGTTAAAGTTAGGTTACTGGATCTTTGGTTAAGTTCTTCTTTATGTGCTCTGATCTGACTCTCTTTCGACACGAGGAGACTGTCGTGATGCGGTAGTAAACCGATCTTGTAATCGGAAACGAAAGCCCACTTTGAATCCTCTTCTGGCATTTCCAGGTCGATGCAGCAGAGAACTGACGGGGATCCGGTGTTACCTATTAAAATGCTTGTAATATCAGGCTTTTAGTAGGTATTTTATTTTTAGAAGTTTTTTTAAGTATAAAATTCAACTTTTCAACGCATTATGCAATAACTTAAATGGTTATTCCCACTGCGATTCCAAAACTTTAATATTTCAACTACAAAATGATTGAAAATGCTCAGCTAAAATAAATAGCAAATGCAGCTAAAAAAACTCATTATATTTAAACCAACGCGTTCTATACTTACCCATGCCTTTTTTGTCAAAATTAGAATTACTCATTTAAAGGATCGGATATGCTATCCATCCAAAAAGAGTGTAGTTAATAATGACAGCCATGAAGCCTATCATTGCAAGCCTTCCATTCGTTCTTTCCGCAATAAACCAATAGGTATTTGGCCATTCAAATTTAGAAGTATTGTATATTTGATCTTCTGAAAGTGGAGTCTTTTGAGGTGTATTGTCCTGATCAATATAATAATTACTATCTGGGTAATAGCTTTCGCTTCGAATATTGTCTTCTTTTTTTTCAATCATTTTATTAGAAATTTGAATTTATACATATTCTAAAAAATAAAAAGACTTAATAGGTTAAATAATTTATTTCTAAAGGAACTTTGGAAGAAAATTTATACAATCAAAAGCTATTTTGTTTTAATAAACGTAAAAAATCTGCTTCCCAAAATACTTGACGATCAATTTCTTATAAATATACTATTAGTACACATGTATTACTATTTTATGACTTTAGGAGGAGCTAGTGTTTGGACTAATTTTTCTTACGGTTATCGTAATGAGTCACCAAGTGGCTGGTTGCTTAGCCCAGACCGTAGCAGATTAATTCTATTTACAAGGAATAAAAAGTCCCCAAGAAATAGCATAAGAATTTTTGCGCATACCTATTATGCAAATGATCTTGGTGAGCCAATAGCAATTAAATCATCAACTCAAATGTATTTGGATAATGCCTGGGATAAATGGCATGACCTTCAATTAGAAGGTTGGACTTTTGAAGAACTTGAATTACCTGAATCAAAATGACTAACTTAAATACAATCAAAAAAAAACTATCAAAAGTTGATAGAAAGGTATCTATTCAAGACTCATCAAAATTATTAGCAGAATTTTTTAATGGTGTTGTCATTGATCTTGATGAAGAATATAAATATGACTCATAAAGAATTGATAGATCAAGTTTCAGCAAATTTATTTAAACAAAGTGGAAAGTTAGAAAGCAGAAGATCTTGGTTGGCAATGAGAAATTATCTAGAACAATTAGATAGTGAACAACTTAAATCCATGCTTAAGGACCAAGGATGATTTAAAAACTTTATTTATTTGGTTTTTATTCTTTTCTTAATTCTTAGAAAACCGTAAGTTCCAAAACCAACCAAAAACATGTCTAAGTAAATATGCCAAGTAGGAAAAATCTGGTGTACTAATTCCATTAACTTTTTATTGCCATTTGCCAATAAGGATAATCTAAATTTGATTTTTCTCTAATTAATTGTAATTTTCTAGAATTTATCTTTACTACTATTCCATCAGTTGGATATTTCCTAAAAAGCTTCCCTTCTAGCCATTGTTTTCTAAATACTTTAACTTGGCTTGTAAAATTGCATGAAATGTCCTGAGGTATGGAGAAGCCAAGCTTGGAAAGAGTCTTTTTGGACTCATATTGGTTAAGTTTTGAATTAAGAATTTGAAATGCGCAGAAGCTAAGACTTACAGAAAATCCCTCTTTAGCTCTTAGATATCCAGATGCGATTCTCTGTGAGATATTTGGACTTTGGTTGGGGGCATATAATTCGCCTCTAACTTGAAGAACTCCTCGTAAAGGGAGATTATTGGGAATGTCTTCGACTTTAATAAGCTTACTAGTAAAGTCTGTTCCTTTTCTAGAAATTGCTTTCTCCAAGGTTCCATCCCTATATTGCAAAGCAACACCACAGCCATCAATTTTAGGTTCAATTAATAATTTGGTATCTTCTAATAATCCTTTCAAAAATTTATCTATTGAATCCTTTTCTAATGAAGGTAGTACTAGTTTATTTTTCTTTTTAAAGTAATCACAATTAGGGTCTGTTCTTAATAAATTATTTTCAAGTTGGTCGAACTGCTTATCAGAAATTAAAGCATTACCATTTCTATAATTATCGTCATACCATTCAATTCGCTTTTCTAAATAAGTTTTCATTTAATAAAATATCTTAAGTTTTTGGCTGGGCATCCAACTTGGTTTATATATGTTCCATATTTATCTATCTTAATATTTATAAAGTCTATATTAAAAAAACGTAGAAATTTGTATTAGAGATGTGCTAACCAAATATCTTGTTTTGGACTTATTGATATAAATCCAAAAAATAATATTAATAGATTCAATCTGAACAAACCATTAAAAATTGAAAAAAACCAAGATGGAATTAACTTTTTAATTTAAGCAATATTTATAACCCTCAATCTTTGTTAATTCATCAATACTCAAACCTGATGCCTCTAAAAAAGCTTCTGGAGTATTATTTTCTTTACTATATGTATTTAAAAGGCCCTTGGTTGAGTATTTAATGCATTCGTTTTTATACTTTGCTTCTTTTACAACAGGAGATAAATAAAAACCAAACAAGATAATAAAAGCCCCATATGTTACAACTTTTCTGTGGTTTTTCCACCATTCATAAAATTTATTGGACACGATAAATAACTAACTAACTAACATCTATTTTAAATTGATTGTCAACAAATTACTTTAGTAATTGAATGACTGCTTAATTTATTGTTTCTTATCAAGAGATTTAACCCATAAATAATATCTTGATTTTCTAATTCTTTGTTCTTTCGAGACTAATCTATCCGCAGATTCTAATGGTGATTCTCCTTTCTCTACTTTTGTTGTCATAGATATACCAAAACCTTTTGCCTCAATTTTTGCAATGCCACCCTCTAAAAAAAATAAAAAAGACCAACCTTTATTCCATCCTAGATAGAAGGGGTTTCGATACATTGCATTTTTTGGAAATACTCTTTAATGTTATTTCCCTTTTCAACGTTTTACTTGTATACACTATTACCAAATAAGAACTTTATGGCTGACTATTTCTGGAAAAGAAATTTAAGTATTTAAAAAAAATGTTTGAAGTAATACTTGACGCCCAGGAGTAGTACATTTATATTAATAGTACAAGCGTATTGTCATTATGGCTTTAGGAGTTGCTAATGTTCGGACTAATTTTTATCGTTGTAGCCTTATTGACCCCCCAACTGGCTGGTTGTTTAACAAAAAAAGTGGCTTATTAATTTTTTTTGAGAGTTATAAGAAATCTGTATCTAATAACTTAAAAGTATATACTCATCTTTTCTATGCAAATGAATTAGGTGAACCAGCCCAAATTAAAAATTCAAGACTTCATTCTATTGAGTGTGCTTGTGAAACATGGAATGAATTAATTTCAGGAGGTTGGCAAATTGTTACTAATAAATTCCAGTAATCATGATCAAGGTAAATCCGTCAAAATGGGAATATCTAAAAGAATCTACCCTAAAACGAAAACGAACAAAGATATGTATTACTTGCAATCACTTTCGCTACAGCACTACAAAAACTTTTGCTACTATCTTGATCTGTCCAAAATACGAAAAACGCATACCACAGGGTGATCATTTACTTAAGGGTTGTGAGTATTGGCAAAAAAATAGGACGATATTTTCTCCTGAAGCATCTTAATTATTCTCTAATTAACCTTCTCTAGGTAGAGATATTTAATTATGTAAACAAAGCATTATTTTATACAACTTAAAAAAATCTTTTTGAGTAATTTGTGGATTATGATCCAATTTTACTTTTCCATATTTTTATTAGTTGTGCTTACATTTTTTGCACTTTTATTAGATGCACCAGAATTGGCTTCTTTAATTCAAACATTTTAGAAAATAATAAATCA
The DNA here is from genome assembly GCA_902570945.1 of uncultured Synechococcaceae cyanobacterium. Classification (GTDB taxonomy): domain Bacteria; phylum Cyanobacteriota; class Cyanobacteriia; order PCC-6307; family Cyanobiaceae; genus Prochlorococcus_A. Next base: position 19,280 of record CACGAJ010000014.1, on the reverse strand, counting down.
GCATTTTTACTGATTTACTTTTTTAATAAGTAAGGCGTAAGTTTAATTTGTTGAATAGGAGGGATCTAATGATTGACAGTCCACCAGAGGAGTTAAATTATAAAATTTAAATCTAGATAAAACTAATGCTAAATCTGGAATGAATCTTATATTAAGGATTCATTCCTTTTTAATTTCTTTCTAAAAAATTTAAATTATAGATATTAAATTATAAAAGTAAAAAATCTGTTCATATTAAAATGATTTGATGCCTAAGTCTCTTATTAGATAGTGGCTAACTTTACCTGAATCCAAAACCAGTTTTTTGTTGTTCCTTTTCTTCCCATTTATTAATAATTAATTTTAGTAAACTCTTAACTTCTAAATTTGAAGCATCAGTATCTTTTTGAAGATTTATACAAATATTTTTTATTTCCTCATAGGCATTATCAATTAATATTGTTTTTTGATCTGGATTAGCCATAATGTTTAAAAAGCTCCATTACAGTTAAATCCACTGCAATTAATAACCCTAAGAATATTCATTATAAAGTTGTGGAATTTTTCGTCATAAAAAAATGCCCATGTTGTAAATATTGCAAAGCCAGAGAAAGCAAATGCAGCATATTGAAGCCAGTGTATTCCATAGCTATCTAATCCATTTTTATCGAAATCGGAATTACTCAATTGCTTTTTTACTAATACTAAAAAAATTTTTTTTAAAAGGAGAGTTTGTCTTAAACGAGAGATTTATTTTTACTTAAATATAAGAAATATAATATAGCCTAAATAAACCCAGGGATTATCCACCCAAAAAGGCCGTAGTTTATTATTAAAGCCAAAAAACCAACCATAGCTAATCTTCCATTTGTTATTTCGGCATTTTCCCAATATTTGCCAATATAGTTTTTAGTTTTTATTGGATTTTTATCTATCAAGTAATTTGGCTCTAAAGGTTCCTGTAACCTTTTGATTGCGTATAAAGAGAATTGGATCGTAATTGCGATTATAACAACTATAAAACTAGTAAGAGCATCCATTTTTTAATTTCATATTTGATCAATTAGTAAGCCAAAGAGTAAATGACATTTGTATTTATCAAACTTTTCCTTATACCTGTTTTGTTAACAGAGGAAAACTCAACTTAAATTATTAACTAACGTAACATATTTTTAAAAAAATCAGTATGAATTCTTACCTTTTCTTTGGATTTCACATTATAAGAACACTTTAATGTTACATATATGTATCAATTATCTAATCTGTCGACTTAATTTAAATAAAGAATTAGTCCAAAGTCTTACTTTTCCATATCAAAGAGAGTATTAAAAAGTTTTTTAGTAAAAGTATATTTTCAATATTACTTATTTAAATAACTTTGAATGATTATTTTTGTTTAATTTCGGGAAGGTAAAATTTATTGCCTAATGTATAACCAATTGACATAAGTACGAACCCAATAAGTTGAGGTAAATGAGAATTTGCTAAAGAGATTTTTTCAATCATTTCTCAGTCTATAAATAATCATAATAATAAAAAATTTTTAAATCTGTAAATCTATTATTTTTTGGATTCTTTAATTTCACCAGATTTTTTTAGTGAATTAACAAGTCTCTCATTTTCTGTTTTTAAATTTTCTAATGCAGATTTTGTGAATTGTTCTTTAGCCTCAAATTTTGCTGAACTAATAACTTTTTTATTAGGAAGTTTTTTCTTCGGTTCTGGCTTCATATTAAACAGCTTTTTAAAAATATTAGAAGTTATTTTTTTCGTATTAGGTATTATTTTTTACAGTTTTCTGGTTAATAATATTTGTTTACATAATAAATTAATCTTTATCTTTTGGGAGCCTTAACCATCCAGTATTCCATTCTGATTTTAGTTTTGCCCATGAGATCCTTTGAATCTCTTTTTTATTTTTGGTAGGAAAAATATCAACCCATCTATCTTCATTTTTACCACCATAAGCTTTAACTTGAAAATGCCTATTACCATTAATAGTTTTTGGTGCTGTCCAACAAAGAGTGGGAGGCCATTTCATGAGAAATTTTTAAAAGTTAAAAAAACTAAAGGTTGCTTTGACCAGTCAAAACTAAACCATAATATGCAATCGTGCCAATAATAAGTACGATTCCTAGTATTCTAATAATCATGCTTTAATAATTTTAAATTCGAATTATTTTAAAGAAGTTTTATGACTTTAAGTTAAAGATTTAATATTTTCTAATTTTTCTTTTTCTTATTTCTAACTATAGAGTAGCAAGATTCAGCATGCCATTCATTCTGAATCTTGCCAATAAAATCATAAATAAATGAATCGGGACATCCAGTTTCTTTTTGAAGTTCTGAAAGTTCTTCTTTAATGAATTCATAAACACTAGTTATTACCCCTAAATTCTCTTCTTGGGAGGGAGTCCATTCTTTATTTTCCATTAATATTTTTTAAATTATTTTCCACAATATCGTAATAGGTTATGTCTCCATAATCAGCATCTGAACAACATAAATCTCCATATAGTTCCTCTAACAAATCGTATGCATCTGAATACCTATCAAAACTTTGAGCGGTTAATTCGTCATCTTTCCCATCAATTCTAATTATTTTGTAGGTCATATTTAACTCAAAGGTAATAAGTATTTTTTTGATACATTAAAATGATCTTATAAATAAAAATCTTATTTAGGAGTATTAGTTGGATAAAGCTTCTGAATTTTATTTTTCTGAATCTCTATTTTTCTTTGTTCATAATTTTTTGCCATTATTTTTCTGATAAATAATTGTGGGATAAGCCAAACTAATGCAATAGCTATAGCCATGAAAGCAGGATTTCTCCATGTTAACCTAATAATCTCTTGTATAAATTCTTGGTTGAAAATTTCCATACATTAAAATTTGAGGATAAAAATATCTTCGCTTTCTTTTTAAAATCTTTTAAATATCAAAATTTATTATAACCTAAAAAATCTTATGAGGAATTTTATAAATTTTTTCTTTTTCTAGTTTGTTTTTTTTATATTTGGATTTAGATTAATTTTTACTTTTTAGTTTAGAGATGTCGACTTATCTAATTACAGGATCCAATAGGGGTATTGGATTAGAACTATGTAGGCAAATTCATAAGAGGGGAGATGTTGTAATTGCAACGTGTAGGAAAGCTTCAAAGGAACTTATAGATTTGGGAGTGAGAATCGAAGAAAATATAGAGATTTCTTCTGATGAGTCGATAACAAATTTGTGTAAAAAACTATCTGGAGTTAATTTAGATTGCTTAATTCATAATGCAGGAATTTATGAATTTAATTCTTTCGAAAACTTAGATAAAAAAAGTATTTTGCGACAATTTGAAGTCAATGCATTGAGCCCAATATGTATGACTCAATCACTTAAACATCTTTTAAAAAGATCTTCTAAAGTTGCTTTTATCACAAGTAGAATGGGATCTATTGAAGATAATACATCTGGAAGTTCTTATGGTTACAGGATGTCTAAAGTCGCCTTGTCCATGGCAGCAAAATCACTTTCCATAGATTTATCAAGAGAAGATATTTATGTAGCTATTTTGCATCCTGGGTTAGTGAGTACAAGAATGACTGACTTTACAAGAAATGGAATTAGTCCTGAAGAATCAGCAAATGGCCTTTTAAAACGTATTGATTCTTTAAATAGAAATAACTCGGGTACGTTTTGGCATGCCAACGGAGAAGTTTTGCCTTGGTAAAATTTATATTTTTATTTTTAAGAGATTTATATCGTTAATTTGTTAAAAAACTTTTAAATTTTTAACGAATTTCTTTCCTTGTTTAATTCTTTTAGTTATCTTTAAAAAAACATTAGTAAAGGAGGTGATTCATTGTCGTATCTACCGAAAAATGCGGTTATCAAAGGGGCCGTGAATTCAGTATCTTCATCACATTCATTGGTCTCTTTTTCTTTGATTAAGAAAAAAGGTTTTATAATCAACAGATTTATATAAAATCAGTTACTCAATAATTAAAAGCTCTGCATCTCTTGAAGTTGCAGAGTTTTTTTTATGATTTTTAATAGTCTTTCAAAATTTACTCTATCTTTGTTTGCCGAAGTAAATTAAGGCTAAAAAAGATAAAGTGCTTACCAAAGCGATTAAGTACCATCCAGTTGAGGAGTTGCTAGTTACTTCGGTCATTTATTTTGATTTATCGGAGGAATTGATTATTTGAGTGAAAATCACAATTGATATCATTAAAAAAACTAAAAGGATGTAAGTTACATTCATTTATAGAAAAATGCTAATTATCAAAAAGATTATTCCTATAACTACCGTGACAATTGCTCCATCTACTAATAAGTCTTTCCATGTATAACTTTTAAGCATCCTTGTTTTATCTTCTTCACTCATAAGGTTCTTTAACCACGTCCAATCTAAAAGCTGTGTCAAAGCAACACCAAAAATTAAATGACCAAACAAAATACCAATTAGATCAATTCTAGAAATATCTTTAGTGAGACTTGTAATAATAAAAAAGTCCACTAGCTTTTTTCTTTATTAGATAAGGCGCCACCTTCTTCTTTGTATTTTTCCCAAGCTTCGCTTATTTTGGCTTTAGAAAAATTTTGTTTCCCCTCAAAAAATTTATTTTTGAGGTTATTTAAACTATTAGAAAGTTCTTTTTTTGTTGGTTCATCAAGAAAGTTTGATGTTAATTTCCATAAATACCAGCTACTAGCTAGAAGAAGAATTAATCCTAGTAATTGCATATAAGTTTTTTACTATCCTACAACTTTTCAAATGGTTTCGATAAATTAATTTATTTAATCCTGCAGAAATTTTTTGACCTAAATAAAAATCAAAACTTTAACCAGTGGAAAAATATTCTATCCAGCAGCCATATAGTTAAACCCCCTTCTAGGAAAGCTAACCAATACATCCCATAATCAGAAAACCCCATTTGTTCTTTGACTGTTTTAATTAATTTTTTGTGAGCTTGAATGAGATATTTCATGAACAATCAAAATTTTTAAACCTGTTGAAATTCTTTAACTAAAAAACCCTTCCCGTAGCAAGATAGACATGTTTTAGTCTCATCTAGTGAAATTCTTAGAAAACCTGTTCCATTACACCTAAAGCAATTTACTTTAGTATTTGAATAGATTTTTGATTTAATTTTAGCAGCACGATTTAAGTAGGAAACAGTTTCTTTACGACCGTTTGCTTTGGCAGCTTTGTTTAAAAGCTTTTTGTAGTTGACTTTCAGTTCTTGAATATTCATCTTTTATTGAAACTTATGATGCGAATACAGGAAGAATGAATTTTTTAATGACTTAAAAACTTTGTATTTCCCGTTTATATTTCTAATCTGATCTCTTACGGAGATTAGAATAATATAACTAGGTTTTGTTTTATATGTTTGGTTTAAAGAGTAATAATTTGTATACTTAATAGAAATTTTATATTTGATAAACTTAAACTTTTTGGGAGATCATTCAAAAAAATATTATTTTGTCTTAGGAAGGAAGTTTTGAAATTTATTGTTTAAAAAAAATTTTTTAAGTTCTAGTAGATCATCCAGCTTTCTTGAGGTTTTTAACTAAAAAATCATTTTCATTAGTAAGAACTTCGAGCTTAGATTTTTCCAACTCTCTTTTGATTTCGGGATTTAAATCCTTTTTTGTCTCTTTTAGATTCATAAGGTTTCTACTTAAAATTATTTAAAGACACTCGAGATGATAGTGATCCCACAAAAAAATTGTGGATAGTTTCTTCTTAAAAGTAGATAATATTTTATTTTGCACATAGAAATTCAAATTTAATCAACATATTGTGGAAAACCCTGTTGAAAAACGCTTAAAAAGTGGATAACTCTTCGGGAGCATTATCAAAACAAGCTTTTCTCGAAAAATTTTTAAGTATTAATACTTCATCAAAAAAAATTAAATGTAGTTTAAAAAGTATCATAATCTCTTGTTATAACTGCGGGATCATTACTTTTTAAAAAAAGATAAAAAATCTATTCCAGGAGCTCATGTTGATAAAAAATTTAAAAAGTTTTTATTCTAGATGTATCAATTTGAAAATTAAAGTGAAGAAAAATCAATCTAAACTTGAAATTTTTAATTTTTGTTTTAGCTGGTCAAAAATCTTTAATTCGGTTTTCTCTATGAAAATATTTCTCAAACCTAATATTAATCAAATAGATTTTAATTAATTAAAAAATTTAAAATGTCTGAAGAAAAAAAGGATTCAAAAAAGTGTTCTGGAAAGAAAAACATCATGTTTGCTTATAGTTTTATACAACTTGGTTCCAGTTTCGTCTCTGCAATAGCTTTGGCTGCTATTGCTTTTGGGTTCTGTTCAGTAAAAAAAGAGTCTAAACTTTTCAATAAATGTGTTGCTCAAATTGTTGAAGATGGTGGTACCAATTCTGAGGCTGTAAGGTTTTGCAATGGGGGCAATTAAAAATTTCTCACTAAACAATTAAATAAAATGGATTCAACCTGTGATTTGATTATTGACTCTTTAAAAGATGAGCCAATTGGAGAAACTAGTCATTTTACTTGGTTCGTAACAAATATTGGCATTGCTGCCCTATTTAAAGGCGAGGAGAACTTTGAAACTTATAGTTCGAATGTCGAAATTGAGGCAAATAAAATTGCTTTAGATATAACTAAAGAAGAGAAAGAGTACCTCCAAATAAAAGAGAGACAGCTTTTCTTGTTTTATTCATGATCTAGTATTTAGTTCTTGATTTAGTAAGATGGCTCAAGGTTAAAGGCCGGCTCCATAATATTGTTTTCGCTCACTAATTCGTAGGTTAGCTCATTATTTAGGGCATTTATGTAAGATGTATAAAGTTTTCCCCAAACAAATTCAAATTCATCTTTACTTAAATTCTTGAAAAGAATTTCTCCTTTGAAGTAAACGTGATAAGAATCATTCATCATGGAAATTTAATCTTATCCTTTTTAACGCAGTGAAATATGTATGTAGTATTAGTGGCTACTAAAAATAAATTTATATGTTGGATTTAGAGATACTTCTAGACAATTCGTGTATTCATTTTCTGTTTTTTAAATAATCCGACTGTCTCATCAAGATCCATACATGGCTGAATACTTATATCCATTAACCTTCTCCAGGGATGCCATTGCTTCCAAATTGTCTCAAGAGAATCTGCACTAACTACAGAATGTCCTATACCATTTTGAACCATAAAAATCCAAGAATGAACTTCATAGTTTTCAGGTCTGTTTTGGGGTCCGCCTGATTCGTACCAGTTAATTAGCATCTCAGCACCTTCTTCTTGATCCTCACCATCAGTAAATTCATAGGAAATCAAATATCTTTGCATATAGTTTATTATTAAAATCTCTAAACTATTTTAACTCTAGATTTAGATATTGCCCTCTAATATAATTTACGCTAAGAAGTTTATAGAACTGATTGTTTTAAATGACCGAAAGATTTAGGAAAATTAAAAAGAATATTTTGACTAATTTATATTTTATAAACAAGACAATCTTGAAGTATTTTCAAAACCATGATTTGTTCGTATAGCTCCAGTTAGCAGATAAAATTTGATACTTTTTAAAATAACCCTTAATTAGTTACCATATTTGTAATGTATAGATACCAATGATAAATAAAAACGATAGAAGTGATCCAATTGAAAATTTAGAGTACGAAAAAGTTCTAGAAGAAGAAATAATAAATACATACGAAAGTAAATTTCAGAAAGATACTGAAGAAGATAGTAAAAAGATTAAATTTTACAGACTTAAAAGAACTCCATTAGAGGTAGTTAATAGATTATTTTTCTTTTTCTTTATTGGAAGTTTTCTTTTCTCTTTGTTTTTAGCTTATTCAGAAAATAAGTTGTGGTTCATACTTTATGTGGTGAGTGCATTGTCTTGTGTTTTTTATACTCCTAATAGAAAAGCACTTAAAGAATTAATAGCAGCTTGGCCAAATATAGAGGATCTCATTAAAGGGAGGAGTTTATGGAGAAAAGGCAAGTAAATAGATTATGAAACCTTTAAGTTCATTAAAAAAGGAGTTATTAAATATTCTTATGCCAAATATAGAGAGCACCAACAAGAAAAAAGAAGATAGAAAATGAGTTTAATAAAGGTTGGTATTATTGTTGAAATTTTTTTGTTTGTTGGAGTTTTTTTATGGGTTAAGAAACTAAATAGTAAACAAATTAGGCAACCATCTCTATCAAAAAAAACAATAAAAAATCTCAAAATTTAGAATTTTGATCACAAAATAAGGAATCTTTATAAAGAGATCAAATTTATGGGAAAATTCTTTACTTTTTTCTCTCACTTTGGGCATGAAATCGGTTAGAACATCTACATTGCTCTTAAAAAAAATGGTTTCCTCCATCCAAGGTCTTGCTCCAATAACAAATCCATTAAACAGTGTCTTAATAGAAAAGAAACTTATAAATGTTGATCAAAAGTTTATTCAGCTTATTTCCCTCGCAGAAGGGTTACCTCGTACAGAAGTTATTGAAAGTGGTAGAAATTATTGGAGAGGTGTTTGTAGAAGCTTGATTTTTAGATTTCCTGATGACCTCGAAATTTTGAAGCTTGACGTTAGAAGTTATGTAGATAGATCTAAAGGAATCATTCAAATAAGATCTGCTGCTAGATTAGGACAATCAGACTTAGGAGTTAATCTTCGAAGAGTTGAATATTTGTTTAATCAATTGGAGAAATTTTAATTAATCTGATTTTTATAAATTTAATGTTCTTTTTATTAAACACTTGTGCTTTAATTTATAAAAATGTTTGAAATTCTATGGTAAGACTAATCTTAGTAGGGATAATAATTGTGTTGGTATATTCTCAACCTGATCTCCGTCTTACTGTTGCTGATTGGTTAAAGTCTGCTTCTGATTTTTTAATTGAATCTGTGCAAGTAGAACCAAAATAGACTTTTAATTAAAACTAAAATATATTTGAAACAGTAATCATTTGTTTAATGCAAATAATTACGAAAATAAATATTATTATCCTGCTTAAAATGTATTTCACTAAAAAAAATAAATAGTTTTTAAGAACATAATAAAAAATTTTTTTGAAATTTTTGAATAGTTAACGATAATAAGGGATATGAAGCTTAGATTATTTGAGTTCTACTTTATTAAAGATTACTTAAGGCCTTGGTTTGGTCTTATTTATTCTTTATTCTTTCTGTTTTTTTTAGGTGCAATTGGCTATCGAATTACAGAGGGATGGGAATGGAGTGATTGCTTATGGATGGTTCTGATCACAATAACTACTATTGGTTTTGGAGAAGTTCAACCTCTAAGTCCTGAAGGCAGAATTGTAACTGTTTTAGTAATCGTTGGCGGATTGATTTTTATTCAGTTTACCTTTCAAAAAGCTGTAAGATTATTCGAATCAGGCTATTTTCAAAGAGTAAACGAATTACGTTTTAAAAGAATTCTTAGAAAAATGGAAAATCATGTAATTTTATGCGGTTATGGGAGGGTTGGTCAGGAAATATCTAACCAAATAAAAACACAAAACATCCCTATTATTGTTGTTGAGAGCGATGAAGATAGAAAAAAGATTGCGGAAGAAAATGGTTTAGAAGTACTTTGTGCCGATGCGACTCTCGATGAGACTTTAAAACTGGCAGGATTAGAAAAATGTAAGAGTTTGGTTGTTACCTTACCTAATGATGCTGCAAATCTATATGTAGTTTTAAGTGCAAAAGGTATAAGAAGTTCAATCAGAGTAATAGCAAGAGCTGGTACTGAAGAGGCTGCAAGTAAATTAAGATTGGCAGGAGCAAGTATTGTCGTAAGTCCTTATATCGCGGCAGGAAGGGCGATGGCATCAATGGCCTTAAGACCAATCGCCATTGATTTTCTTGATCTACTTGCAGGAAGTGAATGTGAAATTGAAGAATTTGAATTAAGTAATGATATTAGTCTTTTTGAAACAGCAGAGAAAAGATCACTTTCTGAACTTGGAATAGGTAAAAAGAGTGGAGCAAAAATTTTGGCAATTAAAGAAAATGAAAAGTTGTTTACAAATCCAGGTGGTAATTTCATATTGCAACCGGGACAGGTATTAATAGCCTTTGGTAGCAAAGAACAGTTGAATATATTGAACGGTTTATTAGGGAATCTTGTTGTTGCAGTTGAGCTTTTAAAGTAGATTTACTAAATTAAATTTTTATAAAGAGTCAAAAATTTCTCTGCTGTAACAAAGTCTAGATGAACCTCATTCTCAAAATTTTATAAAACCTCTTTGATTGAGGTGATTTTAGTGCCTTATCATATTTTTTAAAGAACCTGAATCATTAAGAAATATTTATCAACTTTGATAAATCTTTCATTGTGAGAGTATCTAATAGATTCGATCACCTTTGCTCGATTATGGCTAAATGTATTAGGTTGATTTTTTTAAAGTAATCCCTCTGTTTTAAATTAATGTCTTCAATATTTAAGGCGTCAAAATAAAGAAGACACATTAAAATTAGTTTGCTTAGATTAAGAAATAATTAAGCAAAAAATAAATAAGTTTAAAATTTTTCTTTTAAATTTCTAAATGAAATATTTTTAAAAAGTTAATAGTTTATTTAAGCAAAATTTAGATAAGATTAATAGTAGGTGTTTAGACAGAATTTATGCAAAAAACCTTTTAAACTTTATTAAAGTTTTAATTTTATAAAATAAAAAAATTTCAGGATAGATTTTTATAGAAAAAAAATGAGAACTATCTTGTTAAACTAAAAAAAATTAAAATAATATTGGTGAATTTATCACTTAAAAATATGAAAAAGCTATTAGTTTTCCTTATCCTTTTTATTACTTCTTGCAGTACAAAAGATGAACTATCCATTACGGATGAAAATAAATTATTTTCTTTTACTAAAGAAACTGCTGTTATTGTTTGTGGTGGTAAATCAAGATTAATTGAAAGTAAAAATGAAGAAATAATTAAGGTAGAAATTAAAGGTTCTTCTAATTCTGAAAAGGAAAAATTTGTTCAATTTACCGTTGTTGAAACTGATAGAAAAGGAGGTAAATACAGAATTGTAAATTGTTATCCAAGTAAAGATCCTGAAAAATCGATAATTAAAACAATCAAAACTAGTTACGAGCTCAATTAGTACTAGGTGATCTTGATTAAATGAAAATTTTTAGAGTTCTATTAGTAATTCCTTTAATAACTTTATTAATAATTATTCAGACCTCTTTGCAAAGTAGTTATCTTTTGGCTTCTGATCTAAGAGATGGAGAAACAATTTTTAGAAATGTTTGTGCAGGATGTCATGTAAGAGGCGGATCAGTTATTCTGAAAGGCTCTAAATCATTAAAACTTGCTGATCTCGAAAAAAGAGGAATAGCAAATGTTAATTCAATTGCAAAAATTGCCAATGAGGGGATCGGTTATATGAAAGGTTATAAGCATAAATTAAAGGATGGGGAGGATAAGATTCTCGCACAATGGATTATTCAAAATGCAGAAAATGGATGGGATTAGATGAAAAGCTTTCTTCTCGCCTCTGTTTTATTTTTATTAACTGAATACTCTTTTGCCAAGGAAAATTTTAATTACATAATTACATCTGATTCTCAAACTAATTCTTTGCAAGGAGATTTAGAAGCTATAGGGAATGTTGTTATTAAGAGTAATGATGGTAATTTTGAAGCATATTCCAATAAGCTTACTTTTGATAAAGATGGCAATTTGATAAAACTTACAGGTAATGTTTTTGTGAAAAATTTAGAATCTGAGGGATTAACAATTGAAGAATCGTCTGGAGATGAATTGATTATATTTATTGATAAAGGACTTTTTGAGTTTAGATCTCAAAATAAAAATAGAGTAAAAACAAAAATTAAATTCTAATTAGAGGTTAAGAAACAAGTAATTAAAGGAAATTTTAAATCGATATTAAAGCTGTTTTAAACTAAATAATCTAAAAATAATATTAGAGTTAATTTTTATTATGCATCCAAGCAAAGTAATCAAATACCCAATAATAAACGATACTTATTACGATCCTGACGTTGATAAGCTTTATCAATATGTCAAAATCGGCGACTTTCCTCCAGAGTGGGTAGTGACAACTATAGATGAAGATGATGATTATTATTACGCCTCGATGGGATATTAGTTGTAATATCCATTATTAAATTTTAAAAGTTTGTCTCTTTAATATTTTGTGTGAGGAAGATTAAAGAGACAATTTAAAAATAAGTAAAAAGGTTTAAGGGGAAATTAAAGAGTGAATAAGATCAAATGAAAAAATAAGAAATCAATGTAAATAAATTATGAAATAATTAGATCAAATAATTTTGATTATATAAAATTAAATTGATGGAACTTTAAATGGCTATTAAAGATCATAAAAGTTTGCAAAACTCAAAAATTCTTCTTGTAGAAGATGACAAGAGTATTAGGCTTACAGTCAGTGAGTCATTGAATAGCGAAGGTTTTAGAGTATTATGTTTCAAAGATGGTTTAACTGCATTAGATTTTATTACTAATGATTCTAAAAATGATATTGACCTAATAATTCTCGATTTAATGTTGCCAGGGTTAAATGGGTTAGAGTTATGCAGAAAAATAAGAAATGATGAAAATTACACACCCATACTAATTTTGAGTGCTAAAGATAATGAATCAGACAGGGTTCTTGGTTTAGAGGTTGGTGCTGATGATTATTTAACAAAACCTTTTGGTTTAAATGAATTAATTGCTAGATCAAGAGCCTTAATAAGAAGATCTAAACGTAATAAAAGAAAAATAGAAAAATCACAAACTGTCATCGAGTTTAATCACATAAAAATGTTTCTGGAAGAATGTAGGGTGACTTCTTTTGATAGAGAAATAACATTATCTCCAAAAGAATTTAAATTACTAGAGTTATTTATGAAAAATCCAAAAAGGGTATGGTCAAGAGATTTAATACTTGAAAAAATTTGGGAAATTGACTTTATTGGTGATACTAAAACTGTAGATGTTCATGTTAGGTGGCTTAGAGAGAAATTAGAAGAAAATCCCTCAGCTCCAAAGTTTATTAAAACTGTTAGAGGTTTTGGATATAGGTTTGGATGAAAATTAAAACACTACAAGAAGTATTATTGTTTTTTCATCAGAAGTGGAAAATAAAAGTCAAGCATTTTTCTCAGTCAAAAGAAAAAAAATTTGAAGTTGATAAAAATAAGTATAAAAGAACTATTGATTTCCCATTTAACAAAATTGGACCTCAAGAAATTTTGTCTTGGTTGGATTATTCATCACAAGGATGGATAATCTTATCATCAGATCTAACGATAAAATTTATTAATAAAAAGGCTTTATCTATTATTAGGTTCATTAAATATAAAGATGTCATTGGAAAAGCAATTAATGATATTAATGAGCTTGAAGTACTGAGAAATAAAATTCTTTATTCAAGAAAAAAAGATTATCCAATCAGCCTTGACTTCACTATTGCAGGAGAACCTATTTGGGCAAATATTATTAGAGGAAGTAAAAAGAGTTATTTAATATTGTTGGAAAGTAAATTATCAATTGAATCCATAAAAAAACGACAAAATCAATTAATTAATGATGTATCTCATGAACTGAAAACACCTCTTACATCTCTTATTTTAATTGGGGAAAGACTGGAAGCAGTAATATCAAAAAAGGATAGGTATCTTGTTAAAAGGCTTAAGAAAGAGTCAAAGAGATTGAGAAAAATGGCCGAAGAAACTTTAGAACTTTCTAAGCTAGAAAGTAAAGAAACTTTGCAAGAAAATAAAAAAGTATCTATTTCAGATTTAGTGATGGAATCTTGGCAAACCTTAAAACCACTTGCAGAAAAGAAAGATGTAAAAATAACTTTACTGATACCAACAAAATATTTTATATCTGGAGATATTGAAAATTTAAAAAGAGCTTTTATAAATATTTTGGATAATGCTATTCGTTACTCCCCTGTTAGTGAAGAAATTCAAATTGAAATTTTTAAGAGAGATAGCTCTGTTGTTGTAAAAGTTAGGGATAAAGGTATTGGATTAGAGGAAAATGAATTTAATGATATTTTTTCTCGTTTTTATCGTGGGGATCCATCAAGGACTAAATTCAAGAAAAGTGGAAGTGGTTTAGGTCTTTCAATAACAAAAAAAATAATAAATAATAATAAAGGTTTTATAAAGGCTTTTAATCATAAGGATGGTGGAGCAATTGTTGAAACTACCTTTCCTTGTCTTAATACAGATTTATAGGATGGTGAGCAAAATAAAAGGGCTCCAATATGGAGCCCAATGTTTTCACTTTTCTAGGAATTCTGTAAAAAAATTAGAAAGAGAATGATACGAATGCTCCAGCTCCAGTAGTATCAGCAGTTGTACCTGTCGTTTCAGAAACGTAAACAAAAGGTGTGATACTCATACTATCGTTAAGTGGATATTCGTAAGAAAGATCATATGCATAAATTTCTTCTGCATTGTCTACTATTTTTCCATTAGTTCCAACGTTAGCGCTTAATGTACCATCGCCTAAATCAGTACTGATACCAAAAGCCCACTGACTTGTGTCTGCACCTGAAGTTGGATTTCCTGTTTCAAAACCACCGCTAAAGGTAGTTGGGAAATCTTCAGGACTGTAAAAGGCAACTATGCCGTAGTAGGTTGCAGTGTCTTTATCAGAGTAAGCTACTGTGAAACCATATTCTTCAGTCTCATAACCAACAGCTAAACCATAAGAGTCAGTACTTTCTTTAGTGAACAAACCATCACTACCACCATCTCCACCAGATGCACCAAATCCAAATTCCCAACCATCACCAAATTCAGTTGAAGCGCTGAATGAGACATCTCCACTTAAGTCAACAGAGTTGGAAGCCCCACAATCTCCTAAATTATCAACCAGATTATTCATGGAACATGCATTAGGCCAAGTCTTCGAAGCATCCATAGAATCACCAACTGCCACCTTCCAATCACCAACTGGGAAAGTGTAGTTAATGTCGTCAACCTTTAATGCGTCAGCATTAGATGAACCCCAATCTAAACCAGTCTTGTCAGCACCTACATTTGTTAAACCATTTCCAGTTTCAATTTCAATGTTTAAGTTATCATCACCAGTGAAGCTTGTATCTAAGTCAACTTCAATGATGTATTCAAACTGAGCTTTATCATTGGAACCAGTTGCTGAATCAGTTGCACCTATTAGGAACCCTGCTGAAGCTTCCATAACAGTTGTATCAGAGAATCCGCCAGCTTCAAAGTCATTGAACCTTGCTTCTAAACCGTCTACACGGCTGTTGGTAACTGCAATTTCTTCTGCAGCGTTGAAGTCGTTAATAGTGACTTCGTTAGCTGATGCAGCCATAGGAGCTAATAATCCTAAAGTTGCAGGAGCTAAAATTAGTTTTTGAAAAAGTTTCATGAACCTCACACGTAAAAATGGATTGATATCCATACTTAATTACAAAGGTTTTAGGTTAAGAAATGAGTAAGGAGAATAGTCAACAAGAAAAAATTAAACGAACCTTAAACTCCATTTAACTTAAAAGGGAATTTTCTAGAGATTTCTAAATTTTTTATCAACAAAAATTAAAATTAATCTAAGTTTATTTTTATATATTTTTAAAACCAAACGAAAAAAGCTCTAATGAAGATTTAGGTTAACAAAGGATTAAGAACTAATTAATTTAAGGATAATTTCTTGCTTAAAAATTATTTGGTGTAAATTTAAGTGCTATAAATATGGAATCTTTCATTTGATCATTACAACAATGAAATTAGCCAAAAGAGCTTTTTTATTAGCTTCAACCTTGACATTGGTTGCATCTTGCGGAAATCAATCTTCTAAAAAAGAAGTAGATTTTTCATCTGTGAGGCTTAGCGGAGCTGGTGCTTCATTTCCAGCAAAAATTTATACTAGATGGTTTAAAGATTTAGCAGATGAAGGCGGCCCAAAGGTGAACTATCAAGCTGTTGGTTCTGGTTCTGGAAGAAAAGCATTTATTGATGAGACTGTAAACTTTGGTGCTTCTGATGATCCTATGAAAGATAAGGATATTGCAAAGGTCACAAGAGGTCTTGTACAAATACCGATGGTAGGTGGAACAATTGCTTTTGGATATAATTATGATTGCGATTTAAAACTTACTCAAGAACAAGCTGTACAAGTTGCAATGGGGATGATAAAAGATTGGCAAGAAGTAGGATGCCCTGCTGGTAAATTAACTTGGGTACATCGTTCTGACGGTTCTGGGACGACGAAAGCTTTCACTAATTCTATGGAGGCATTCTCTGATACATGGACCTTGGGTACAGGTAAATCTGTCAAATGGCCTTCCGGTGTTGGGGCAAAAGGTAATTCTGGTGTGGCGGGTGTAATAGAGAATACCTATGGTGCAATTGGTTATGTAAACCAGTCATACATTAAAGGCAATGTAAAAGCTGCTTCTCTTCAAAATCTTTCTGGGGAATTTGTACAGCCTACTGTTGATTCAGGAGCTAAAGCTCTTAATGGTATTACTTTAGATGAAAATCTTGCAGGTAAAAATCCTAATCCAACAGCAAAAGGAGCATATCCTATCGCATCATTGACATGGATACTTGCTTATGAAACAGGCAATGGGAAAAATACTGAAGCTATTAAGGAAGCCTTTAAAATACTGTTGAGTGATGAGTATCAAGATAAAGCTTCTGAATTAGGTTTCGTTCCCTTGAAAGGTGACATTCTTGAGAAAGCTAGAGCTGCTGTTGAAAGAATCGGTGAATAAAACGTAAGACATCATTTAAAAAGGAGGAATTTATTTCCTCCTTTTTTTTATGCAAACAAATATTTTGATAAACCTAATATTAAAGAAAAAAGGATAAGTATGTATGTTGGAATTATCTTAAAAAAAGATATTATTGTTGAGATTAAAACTATAAAAATAGAGCTAATTAAAAAGTATTTTGATGAAAAACTATCTTCAATTAAATTAAAGCCAGAGAAAATAACTGCTCCTGGGATTGTATTGATTACTCCTTCGATAAAGTAATTAACAGATTTAATTCTATTTTTTAAGAAGCCTTTTCCAAAAACAAAAATCAATATAAAACTTGGTAAAAAAATTGCAAAAGTTGATATTAATGAATACTTTAAAGCTTCATTTATTCCTCCAACCGAAAACCCTGCTTTGTATCCAATAAAAGTTGTAGTTAATAAGACGGGACCAGGCGTTATCTGGCCAATTATTATCCCATCTATAAATTCATTATTTGTTAACCATCCTTGCGAGACAACATAATCACTCATTAGAGGAATGATTACTAATCCACCTCCAAAAATAAAAAGTCCCGATTTGAAGAAGAAAAAAAACAGATTAAGATAATCTAAATAAAACTTTGAGTTTGTAGAGTCCTTTAGAAAATTATAAAACTTGGAAATATCAAAAAAGACTGAGCTAGTTAAAAATGAGGTTGTTGAAAATATAGATAAAGGGACCAAGCTATAAAAATTATCTTTGAATTTCCGTAAAAATATATTTATCAATCCTGCAATAGTAAGAATTGTTATGAGTGGAAATTGAATACTATTATATTTGGCAAATATAAGTAGAAATAATATTGAGCTAGAGAATAATATACGATCAAACTTCAACCTTTTTTTTAATAAAACTAATGAGAATGAAAAAATTATTCCTGCAATAATTGGAGGATTAAAATAAATTAAATCTGTTAAGAATTTTGATCCCGAACCAATTTGCCAAAAAAAACTAAGAGCTAATACAGAAACGAATCCTGGGATAATAAAACTAATGCCGGATATCAATCCACCAAGATAACCATTAATTTTAAGACCTATATAGATTGCTAATTGAGTGGATATTGGTCCTGGAAGTATTTGACATAAACCAATACCTTTTTCAAAAGATTGAGTTGAGATTAATTTTTTATTATTTATAAGTTCATCTTCGAATAAGGAAATATGAGCATAGGGTCCTCCAAAACTTAAAATACCAATTTTTAGGAAAGTTTTTGCGAGTTCAATTAAGGATATATTTGCCATTAAAATATTCTTATTCCTAAAAATTAGTCTTTATGTAGCTGATAGGCTTTGTTTAAGCGAGGGTAATTTAAGACTCGAAATCCAAGATAAGAATATTAAAAGTGATGAAAAATAAAGACAATATTGAAGACCAACACTTGCATTTCTTCCAATCATAAATAATAATCCAGAGAGTAATGTTCCAATTAGTCTTCCAGCAGCATTTGCCATGTAATAGAAGCCAACATTTAAACTTACTTTTTCATTATCAGAGTAGGCCAAAATCATATAAGAATGTGTAGATGAATTCATTGCAAAAACAAATCCAAAAATAGTAAGTCCTAAAACTATTGCTATCGATGGAGAACTTTCTCTCCATAATGCGATTCCTATCAAAGATGGTATGACCATTAATACGGCACTCCAAAATTGGATGGCTTTACGATCTGGACTTTCTTTCTGGCCCCATATCTTTCTAATTGCTGGAGCAGAAGCCTGAACAATTCCATAACCTATTACCCAGGCGCCAAGAAATAATCCTATTTCCATGTAGTCCCAACTAAATGCCATATCAAGGAAAACTGGAAGAGCTACAACAAACCAAACATCTCTTGCTCCAAAAAGAAAGAATCTTGCTGCTGAAAGAATATTTATTGCATCTGATTTAGAAAAAAGATCATTGAAAGCTGGTTTGGTTTTCATCTTACCAATTTCTCCTGGTAAAATTAACGTCAATAAAAATGCTAAGCAGAGTCCAAAACCCATAATTCCTACAGCATTATTGAATCCAAATAACTTATACAAAAGCCCACCCAAGAAAAAGCCAACTCCCTTAAGAGCATTTTTAGATCCAGTTAAAATGGCAACCCATTTAAAAAGTTGTTTTTGGCCAGCATCATTACTATCATTTATCTTTGGGACTACTGTCTTAACAGCACTTTTAGCACTCATTTTGTTTAAATCTTTTGCTATTCCACTTACTGCTTGAGCAACCATTACGTATGCGACACTAAAAATTACTGGCCAATCCTCCTTCACTGGGATAAGCATAAAAAGAACAATGATTTGTAGGATAGTGCCAATCCATAAAGTAAGCCTTAAACCATATCTTGCTCCAATCCAACCACCATAAAGATTAGTAATAATTCCAAAAAACTCATAAAAAAGGAAAAGTAAAGCAATTTGTAGAGTTGTGTAACCTAACTCATGAAAGTGACCAACAACTAGTAATCTTAATGCGCCGTCAGTAAGCGTGAACGCCCAATAGTTTGCTGTTACAACACTATATTGTTGAATATTAGATAACTTCATAAAGACA
>CACGAJ010000013.1 GCA_902570945.1 uncultured Synechococcaceae cyanobacterium | reverse complement strand
AGATGCCAAAAGATCCCGGCAGAATTTTGATCTTTGATACAACTCTTCGAGATGGAGAGCAATCTCCAGGTGCAAGTTTAAATCTTGAAGAAAAGCTCGCAATCGCTCATCAATTAGCAAGATTAGGAGTAGATATTATTGAGGCTGGATTCCCTTTCGCAAGTCCAGGAGATTTTAAAGCAGTTAATAAAATTGCCCATGCTATAGGGAAAGAAAATGGTCCAATAATTTGTGGTTTAGCTCGAGCGTCCAAAGGTGATATAAAAGCATGTTATGAAGCAGTAAATCCAGCTCCCAAGAAAAGAATACATACTTTTATTGCAACAAGTGATATTCACCTTAAACATAAATTAAAAAAATCTAGAAAAGATGTTCTTCAAATTGTTCCAGAAATGGTTAACTACGCAAAATCATTAGTAGATGATATTGAGTTTTCTTGTGAAGATGCTTCAAGGAGTGATCCTGATTTTTTATACGAAGTGATTCAACTAGCAATTTCTGCAGGAGCGACAACAATAAACATCCCTGATACTGTTGGATTTACAACTCCAAGTGAATTTGGAAAATTAGTTGCCGATATAAATAAAAATGTTCCAAACATAGATGAGGCTGTGATATCAGTTCATGGACATAATGATTTAGGTTTAGCGGTTGCCAATTTTCTAGAGGCAGTAAAAAATGGAGCAAGACAACTAGAATGTACGATTAATGGGATTGGTGAAAGAGCAGGGAATGCCTCTCTAGAAGAACTAGTGATGGCATTGCATGTTAGAAAAAGTTTTTTTAATAATTTTTTCAAAAGAAATCCAGATTCACCAACTCCTCTAACAGCTATAAGAACAGAAGAAATAACAAAAACCTCTAGACTTGTTTCTAACTTAACTGGAATGACTGTTCAACCTAATAAAGCAATTGTTGGAGCTAATGCATTTGCACATGAGTCAGGCATACATCAGGATGGGGTCTTAAAAAATAGACTTACTTACGAAATCATCGATGCAAAAACTGTTGGTTTGAGTGACAACAAAATATCTTTGGGGAAACTTAGTGGAAGAAGTGCAGTAAGAGCAAGATTAGAAGAAATGGGATATGACTTAAGTCGGGAAGACTTAAATGAGGCTTTTGCTCGTTTCAAGGATTTAGCTGATAGGAAGAGAGAAATTACTGATAGAGACTTAGAAGCAATTGTTAGTGAACAAGTACAGCTTCCAGAAGCTAAATTTCAATTAAGTCTTGTACAAGTAAGTTGTGGTAACGCATCAAAACCAACTGCAACCATTACACTTCTTAACACGGAAGATAATACTGAGAAGACTGCTGTATCACTAGGCACTGGACCTGTTGATGCTGTATGCGAGGCTTTAAATAAATTAGCTAAAGTTCCCAATGAATTAATTGAATTTTCAGTAAAGTCGGTAACAGAAGGTATTGATGCTTTGGGCGAAGTAACAATAAGAATAAGAAGAGATAGTAAGATATATTCTGGTCACTCTGCTGATACAGATGTTGTAGTTGCTGCTGCGAATGCTTACGTTAATGCTTTAAATAGGCTTGTATTCTCTGAGAAAAAAAATTCAATTCACCCACAATTTGATAACTTAGAAAATCCTGAGAAAACATTTCTATCTAATCCTTCAAATTAAATTATTTCTTAGGATTATTAAGTAGGCTTAAAAATAGTATTATAATAATGTAGATTAATTCAATAGTTAAAGTAATAAATAATGAGGGAAAGGGTATTTGGATATTGGACTTTGGCTTGGTTAGGATTAATTTCTAACATAATAGCTCTACCAATCATTACCTTAATAATTATTTATGTACCTCCATTAAGAGCTGCCAACATTACTTTAGCTAGTAGCCTTGGCTGGCCTGCAGCAATAGTGGGGATTGTTTCATCTTCTGCTTTATTAGCAGAGAAAAAATGGGGAGTAACTTTGACACTAGTTTCACTTTCAATGGTGATTGCTGGTACAGCACCATATTCGATTGTTAGATTAATAAGACTAAAAGAAGGTATTTTTGGAATTGGAAGTCTTACTTTTTTAATTTCCTTAGTCAGTATAATGGCTCTCTTGTATTGGTGTAATCCAAAACACAGAAGAAGTATTAGGCTATAAACTTATAATTTAAGAAAAGGTATTATTTTTGCTTGTTGGATACTGTATTCTTCTATGTCTAATTCTTTTCCATACATTCAAGAATGCTCTTTTTATTAAAAAAATTTCTCCCTTCGATAAATTACTATCATCTAATTGCCCATCTTTTTGACGTGAGTTGATAATCTTAGATATTGTTTCCAAAGCTTCTTTATCAGAAGCATTAATATTCATAGCTCTTAGTGCTGCTTCACATCCATCAGCAAGCATTAAGATAGCTGTTTCTTTTGACTGAGGGATAGGACCATTGTATCTAAAATCATTTTCTTTAATGTTAATATCTTTTTCTTTAGCCTTGTGAAAAAAATATCCCATTTTTAGCGTCCCTTGATGTTCTGGGATAAAATTTGCTATCGGTTTGGGGAGTCTATTTTTTCTTGCATACTTTAATCCTTCATCAACATGGGCCTGCAATACCTTTGCACTTCTAAAAGGATCATCTATTTCGTCATGCGGATTTTTTGAACCATCCTGATTTTCAATAAACCAATTAGGAGCATGCAATTTGCCAACATCATGATACAGAGCTCCAGTTTTAATTAGATCAATATCACCACCAATAATTCTTGTTGCTTCCTCTGCCAAACCACATATAAGTAAGGTATGTTCAAAAGTACCTGGAGCTTCCAGAGACAATCTTCTAATGAGAGGTTTCTCTTTATCAGCTAATTCGAGAAGTCTTGCTTTAGTTAATAGTCCAAATATTGATTCAAAAATAGGTATAAATAAAATAGTAAAAAGCATTACTATTGCCAATAACAATGAATCTGAAAATATATCCCCCTTAACAAAAACGAATTTTTGTTCATCAACAAAAGAAATTTTATCTTTACCTATCAATATCCATTGACTTAAAAACGACCCGATGGGAACAAAAATTGATAGTTGAAGTAATTGAGCTCTACTTCTTATTCTTCCTCCAAGTAGAGATACTATTGAAGCGCAAACTAATAAAATAAAAAATAAATTATTATTAATAATAACTGCTGGATCAGGCCAGATAAGGCCAGCTATTGATACCCAAGTTAAAGCTGTTATGCTTCCCATTCCTTGAGAGATTATTAATGCCGGTGGAATTATGATAGATAATGGACTTATGGTTGAAGCTAAGGCTAATTTCGAAACCTGAACTGCAAGAAGAAGAGTAATAATAAGGACCATCTGTCTTGAAGAAATTGTAGGATTCTCTTTTTTCGAAACTAATATCAAAATCCCGGAACTAATTAGTGCTTCAGTAAAGGTCAAAAGCCAAGAAAAAATATTTGAAAAATTTAAAGGCGAAATAAGAAGTACCTTATAAGAAGAAATTATTGAAATTAAAATGCAAATTAAAAAAATTATTAGATTCTCCAGTTTGGAAAATCTAGTTGTTTTTTTTATTGGAACTTGACTCCTCCTCCACAAATAAAACAATTTTTTTAAGGTGGTTGTAATGTTTTGCACAGAATATAATTAAATCTATTTGAATAATTTAAAATTATAGGCATGCTAGGTGTAAAAAGGAGATGTTTTTCTAAATGTCATTAAAATTAGACGGTAAAAAATTATCTCTTGAAATTGAAGAAAGATTAAATGATTATATTTCTAGTAATAAAAAAATTGCAAAAAGAGCTCCTGGATTAGCTGTAATAAGAATAGGTGAAGATCCCGCGAGTGGAGTTTACGTTAGTAACAAGGAAAAAGCATGTTCGAGAATTGGAATAAGGAGCTTTATCTTTCATCTAAAAGAAAATGTAGAGCAAAAAGAAGTTGAACAATTAATAAACAAACTAAATTTAAACAAGGATATTGATGGATTGTTGCTGCAACTCCCCATCCCAAAGAAATTTGATGAGCAAAGGCTGATAAGTTTTATCAATCCAATCAAAGATGTAGATGGATTAAATGAGATAAACATCGGCAAATTAGTAAAAAATGAGCCTGCGATGAGATCATGTACACCAGCAGGTATTATTAATTTACTTAGATCCCAAAATATTACAATTGAGGGTAAGAAAATTGTTGTTATTGGAAGAAGTCTACTTGTTGGGAAACCCCTATCGCTTATGTTGTTGAATCTAAATGGCACTGTAACAATGACTCATTCAAAAACGTTAAATTTAAATAAAGTCTGTAGAGAAGCTGACATTCTAATTGCAGCTGCAGGAAAACCCAATCTTGTAGATTCTAGTTTTGTCAAAGAAGGAGCAGTAATTATTGATGTTGGGATACATAGATTAAAAAGTTCCGATAAAAATCAAACCAGATTATGTGGCGATGTATTATTAGAAGATGTAATTTCTAAAGTATTTGCTTACACACCTGTACCAGGAGGTGTTGGACCAATGACAGTAACAATGTTACTTGTAAATACTATTTTTAGCTGGCAAAAACAATTTGGTTTACCATCAACTCTTAATGACCTTTTGCCATAAACTCCAAGATGAAAAAATTTTTTTACTAAAGGTATAAAATGACTGAAGTTATAAATAGTATTTCTGATTTTGAAAAATATCTTAAAAACACAAAAAAGGTTGTAGAAGAAGCACTTGATTTTTCCTTAGGCCCTGAGAATCCAGAAATCTTAAGAGAATCAATGAGATATTCCCTTTTAGCTGGAGGAAAAAGAATACGTCCAATTTTATGTTTAGCATCTTGCTCACTGGCTGGAGGAGAACCCTCTCTTGCTGTTCCTACTGCAGTAGCAATAGAAATGATCCATACAATGTCCTTAATTCATGATGATCTGCCAGCTATGGATAATGATGACTTGAGGAGAGGTAGGCCGACAAACCATAAAGTTTATGGAGATGCAATAGCTATTCTTGCAGGCGATGCTTTATTAACCAGGGCCTTTGAAATGGTCTCTTTAAGAAGCCCTGGAGTTGATCCAAATAGATTATTAAATGTAGTTGGCGAGTTATCCCTAGTTTCTGGTGCACCAGGACTAGTCGGTGGACAAGTTGTTGATTTGGAATGCGAAGGCAAAGAAGTCGACCTTGAAACTCTCGAATATATTCATCTTCATAAGACTGGGGCTTTATTAAAGGCTTGCGTAAGAACAGGTGCAATGATCGCAGGCGCTAACGAAAAACTATTACAAGCTCTAACAACATATGCAGAGGGAATTGGTTTAGCATTCCAAATAATAGATGATATTCTTGATTTAACTTCCAGCAGTGAAAAGCTTGGTAAAACTGCCGGCAAAGATCTTTTGGCTGACAAAACAACTTATCCTAAATTACTCGGAATGAAGGAGTCAAAAAAAAGAGCATTTGATTTAGTTGAAAAAGCAAAAAAAGCGCTAGAACCTTGGGGTGCAGATGCAAAGTATTTAATATCTTTGGCCGACTTTATTACAAACAGAGACAGTTAATAAGTTTTAATTTATGTCTGAGTTTTTTCCCTTTTTTAATAATTCAGTTCTTTTCTGGAGCTTATTATCCTGTTTAATAGCTCAATTTTTTAAAATTGTTTTCAATTTTTTTTCAACTAGAGAGATAAGATTTGGAATTATGTTCGAGACGGGTGGGATGCCTTCAAGTCATTCCGCCTTAATAACTGGTGCTTCAGCTGGTATAGGTTATGAATTGGGATTTGATAGCTCAATATTTGCATTATCAGTTGCTGTAGCACTAATAGTTATGTATGACGCGAGTGGTGTTCGAAAAGCAGCTGGAATTCAAGCATCAGAAATCAATAAACTATCAAAAAAACTAGAACCTAAATCTGAATTACTTTTAAAAGAAACCCTGGGCCATACAAAAATTGAAGTCATGGTGGGGAGTTTTTTAGGACCATTAATCACTTTGCCTGGAATGTTTTTTTTAGGATCCCCTCTCAAAATATTTGATTTAATAATAAATTAATAATCCTTTAAAAAACTAACTTGGGTAGTATCTATAAAGTTTTTTGCAACTTCTGGAGAACTTGGCAAATGTAAGTGGATCCAACTTGCATGTAATTTTTCATCAAAAAAGCCTTCATTTTTGTATTCAGTTTTCCAAGATTTAATTTTCCATGGGGGAGATAGTTTCTTATTATGATCAGTTTTTTTTAAATCAAGTTCAGATAAATTGTTTTCAATTTCCCAATAATGAAATTCATGTCCCCTAATTAATTGATTTTGTTTAATGATCGGAGTATCTTTTAAACCCTTTATGTATCTATAACCTACTGAAAGTTTACTTTTTTTTGATCTAAAAGGTAGGATACCACTCATTTTATGATTATTACCTTTTTCATCTTGTATAAAGTCTCCTAAAATCATCATCCCTCCGCACTCTGCATATATAAATCCATTTTTGCGAAATTTCCTTAACGAATTTAAACTTTTTATAGAGTTACTTATATGATCAGCATATTTTTCAGGGAACCCCCCAGGAATAATTAAAGAAGATGCTTCATTAGGTATTTCTTCATCAGCATAAATACTCCATGAAATCAATGGTATACCTATTTCACTCAAAAACTCTTTAGTTTCCGGGTATTGAAAATGAAAGATTTTATCTTCTGCAATTGCGATAGGTTTACTTTTGTCTATTTTAAAATCTTTAAAACTAACAGAATTAAGAATTTTCTTTTGAGGAGACTTCAGGAATTTTATAAAAGAAAGTACATCAAGATTTCTTTCAGCGAAATTTGCAAAATATTCAACATCAATTTCCTTATCATTATCCAATGGAGATATCAAACCTAAATTAGCTTTGTTTAAAGTTATTTTTGAATCAGATGGTAAAAAACCAAGAATTTGGATGTCTTCATTTTTAAATACTTCCTTTATTAATTTTTTATGTCTATCTGAATTAACGTTATTAAATATAATTCCTGCTATGGACAATTCACTATCGAAATCTCTAAAACCTCGAACAGTAGCCAAAAGAGAAGCTACTTGACCTCTAGCATTAACAATAAAAATTACTGGGGCATTAAGAAGTTTAGAGATATTTGCTGTACTGGAATAGGTTGTTGACCCTAAACCATCAAATAGTCCCATTGCTCCTTCAATTAATGCGAATTCATATTTCAAAGAATGTTTAAAAAAGCTTTCTTGAACCCATTCCTCACCACTTAAAAAAATATCTAAATTTCTACAAATAGGTTGGCCAATTGAACTAAGTTGTTGTTGATCAAGATAATCTGGGCCAACCTTGAAAGTTTGTATCTTTATACCTTTTGAGAACGCCCAACAAGATATCAAAAGCGATAATGTAGTTTTCCCACTATCAGTTGAAGGAGAAGATATTACACAAGGCATTTATTAGTTATTAAAACCATTAAATATTTGAAGGGCAATTTTAATAGAATTTTCAAAAAGAGGACTTGTATTGCCTCTACTACTTCCCAATAATTTACTAACATCATACTCTGATGTAGAAAATGAATTTGGAACAACTTGTTCTATTAATTCCATATTAGCCATTCCCCCTGCTTCAAGTCTCATACATTCCACTGATTCACAACCAAGAATTATACAAGTGTTATTTTTTTGCACCTCACTAATTTTTGAAATCAACCTCAATCCAATAACTTGTCCTAAATGAATACTTGGATTTCCCAAAGATAAGGGATTAATTGAGGCAGAAATTATTTCGCCATTAATTCTTTCAAACTCTATTTTTGTTGATTCTCTATTCCTTTCAACTCTTAAAAGAGACCAACCAAGTTTATCGCTAATCCATGAAATCAAAAACAAAGCTTGAATAATATGGTCTCCTGCGATATCAATATCAATATCAGTAATATGATCTAAAATTGGTCTCCTCGAAGGCGGATCAAAAATCATTGCCAATGATTCCCTCCAATTTTTCAACCTAACCCAATTCAAATCGTTAATAGCTTTATTTGAATTATTTAATTGATCTAAAACTTTTAAACATCTGTTGGGAGATCCAAGAGCAGTATCAATGATTAACCTTATACCAAAATTAGTAAAATATTCGAAGATTTCAGGGGATTCATCCAAGCTTCCATTCCACCACAACCATGAAGGTAATTCATCAATAGACAATTCATCCATTATTTTTAATCCTATATTAGATATTGAGGCAGAGCCTCCCCTAATAACAACTAAATCTCCACATATAGGTTGAATAGCTGAAATATCACTTAATGGACAGTAAGCGGATACAAAAGTTTTGATATCTGAATTTTTATTTAACGTTGGAGCTAGAGTTATTAATCTTCTTGGATTCAATGTACTTATTGATGATTCAAAAAATTGTCCTCTAAAGTCTTCAAAGTCTTTATTAGATAAATTTTCCTTCAACAAATTCAATAATTCTTCACTATTAAGGGGAGTAGTAATAGGAAGTCCTTGATCTAATATAAATTTTTTAGCAACTTCAATTATCTCTGTATTTAGATTTCCAGTAATTGGTCCATTTACTAATCCTTTTTGGACCAAACATTGTTCTAGCCAAGCAGGCTGCCAGACAATTAATGTAAAAGTATTTGCTCCAGAATTGTCTTTATCTTCTGAAATCCATAATTTATTAAGGTAATTAGAAATTTCCTGATAAGGCAGCTCTAATGGGGTTTGGAGTGTTAGTTGAGGTTTCATTTTTAAGGTCTACGCCAGAAAATACTATCTTTTGAAAGTAATTGATCAGACTCGGGAGGTCCCCATGTCATAGATTCATAATTAAAAATAGGTAACTTCCAAGGGGAATTATCCATCAATTCTATTAATGGCGTATAAAGTTTCCAGGCTGCCTCTACTTCATCACTTCTAGTAAATAAGGTTGGGTCAGAAAGCATTGCATCAGCTAATAATCTTACGTAGCCTTCATCTGATGGTTCTCCAAATGATTCATCATAAGAAAATTCCATCTCAACAGGCCTTGATTTCATTCCAGAACCAGGAGATTTTACCTCGAATTTGAAAGTAGCACCTTCATTTGGCTGAATTCTAAGGATAAGCTGATTTGGGGCAGGATTTATTATTGTTGATTCAAATAAATGAACAGGAACGTCTTTAAAAGTCAAGACTATTTCTCCTAGTCTTTTAGGTAGTCTTTTCCCTGTTCTCAAATAAAAAGGAACGCCATGCCATCGCCAGTTATCAACGAAAACTTTAGTAGCGATATAAGTTTCTGTCGTACTATTACAATCAACACCATCTTCCTGCCTATATCCTTTCAAGCGATTTGAAATATTTCCTCCCTCTCCATATTGACCTCTTATGCAACAATTCCACGGTTCGTTTTCATCCGCAAGTTTTGAAGCTTGAAGAACCTTAGCCTTTTCATTTCTTATTGCTTCTGGTTCAAACTTTCCAGGGGGGTCCATAGCAGTAACAGCAAGCATTTGAGTCATATGATTTTGAAGCATATCTCTTAAAGCACCTGAGCTTTCGTAATAACCTGCTCTGTCTTCAACACCCACTGTTTCAGATGAAGTAATTTGAACACTTGATATATAATTTCTGTTCCAGATTGGTTCAAAAATAGTATTTGCAAACCTCAAAACAAGAATATTTTGAACTGTCTCTTTACCTAAATAATGATCAATCCTATAAATCTGACTTTCTTCAGCACAACTTTGAACGATCTTATTTAATTTTTTGGCACTTGAATAATCTCTACCAAAAGGTTTTTCAATCACTAAACGACTTTTCTTAGGGTCATTTAAAAGGCCAGCTGATTTGAGAGCTTTACATCCGCTTGCATAGAAATTAGGAGATACTGATAAATAAAATGTTCTATTCCCATGAGTAGCTTGTGTTTTATCAATTTCATTTAATCTTTTAGAAAGCCTTAAGACGTGATCACTTTGTTGTAAGTCAACTGGTTCATAGAAAAGATAATTAGAAAATTCTCCCCACTCCCTTTCTTTGCCAGATATTTGATTAGATAGCTTTACTTTCATCTTTTCTCTAAACTCATTATCAGTCCAAGGTCTTCTCGCACAACCAACAATTCCAAATTCACTCGGAATTCTTCTTTGCAAATAGAGTTCGAATAAGGCTGGTATTAATTTTCTATGAGTAAGGTCTCCACTAGCACCAAAAATAATTAAGCATTGTGGAGATATGACTCTTTCCTGCCGTAAACCTAATCTTAGAGGATTACTTAAAGTTGAAGGCATATTTTTTGTATTCTCTTTTTAAAATCCTCTTTTTTTCAAAAATTAGCTACATATTGTGTCTAAACCAAAAAGTATTTAGTAGGTAAAAATAAAATCTAAATATCAAAGATTTAGTAGGTTTCTACGTGCCATCTGCCTGCTTTTTTAAGTTGTGGTCTTAACTCTGACCAGTTCAAGCCTTTTTCTTCTGCTGCCTTAGTCATTGCCTCATCAATTCCAGGCTCCATACCCTTTAAACCACAAAGATATATATGTGTCTTTTCATCTTCAATCATATTAAAAAGTTCATTAGCTGATTCTAAAACTCTGTCTTGAATATACATTCTCCCACCTTTTGTATTTTGCTGCTCTCGACTGATAGCTTTTGTATATTTAAAATTATCTGGATTATCTGTAAGATATCTTTGTAGATCTTCTTCGTATAGCAAATTAGCTGATTTTGGAGCACCCATAAATAACCAAGCTTTACCATTGAAATTCCATTTATTTTTTTCTTTTTCGGTTGGTTCGAACATTCTTCTTAGATAAGCCCTCATTGGTGCGATTCCAGTTCCAGTTGCCAACATCACAATGTTTGCGTCCTCTTCGTCAGGGAGGAGCATTTCTTTACCTACAGGACCTGTTATTTTTACTTTATCTCCAGGCTTAATATCGCATAAGTAAGTAGAGCAGACACCATTAATGGTTTCACCATCTTTTTCATACTGAAGCTGTCTTACACAAAGAGAAACTGTATTTCCATTAAAGTCATCTCCATGTCTGGTACTTGCTATTGAATAGAGTCTTAATTTATGAGGTTTTCCATTAGCATCTTCACCAGCCGGCATTATACCAATACTTTGACCTTCTACATAATTTAAAAATGGGTCACTATCTTTAAGATCGAAAGTTATGTGATTAACTCTACCAATAGCTCCCTCTTTAAGAAGACTATAGTTTTCAATAACTGTTCCTTCGTACGGTGTCTTTGGGCGATAAATATTGACTGGAACATCCGCATGTTTTTTCTTTGCCACATTTGGAGTTTCTGTTTTCGGGGCTTCTATTTTTGAATTTTCTGCTTTCGAAACAACTGGTTTTTTTGGTTCCACAGCTTTTGGCTCAGGTTTTTTTGTTTTAGCTTCTTCAACATATTTTAAAGCTCTTTTATTAAAAGTTGTGAGTATGAAATAAAAAACAGCTATTACTACTGGTATATGAGCTAATCCGCCTGCGATTACTTTTGCTTGTGAATACATTTTTTTGATTTCTTTTATAAAAGATTATCAATTTGTAGTTTAATTTGTAGTGATTTTACAAAAATGGTTACGTTTTGAGATCGGAATAAATAGATGAAATTATTTCTATTTTTCAGTATTTCTTGTTTTTATCGGTATAGTTACACAGAAATAATTTTTATCTCTTTAAAAAAATTCATTGTATGAACAATCCTCAAGAATCAATGAATCATTATAAAGGCAATGATTTCAGGACAATTGAGCAGACGATGGAGAAGCTTTCTGGCGGAACAAGAAGACTGGCAGCTCAACTTACAACTTCTGCAAGTTTCGATTCTTTGTGGAGTGTTTTAACAGATTATGATCGGCTAAATCTCTACATACCAAATCTTTTATCGAGCAAAAAAATATTTCAGAAGGACAATAATGTTCACCTTAAACAAGTTGGGGCTCAGGATTTCCTTGGCATGAAATTTTCAGCTGAAGTAACTATAGACTTATTTGAGAATAAGGAGCTTGGCCTCTTAAAATTTAATTTGATAAAAGGAGATTTCAGGAAATTTGAAGGTAGTTGGAAAATTCAAAACATTAATAATACTTCAAAAAATTCATTAATTTATGATCTTACGGTTCAAGGTTGTCAGTGGATGCCAATAGGTATGATAGAGAAAAGACTGAAAAAAGATCTCTCAGAAAATTTAATTGCCGTGGATAGGCAAGCAAAATTATCAAAAAGATAGTTATAAATTTGAATTAATAGCCCCAAGGGGATTCGAACCCCTGTCGCCTCCGTGAAAGGGAGGTGTCCTAGGCCTCTAGACGATGGGGCCAGGAGATTAGCTCAACAGCTTATAAAAAATTAAGAGTAAGGCTAGCCTTTCGTCAAGTATTGTTGCTCTTTATTTTGTCCTTGCCACACAGGAACAGTAAAATGGAAGCAGGAACCTACCCCAATTTCAGATACTACCCATATTCTTCCTCCGTGAACTTCTACTATTCTCCTGCATACAGATAACCCTATCCCAAATCCTGAAGTTCCTTCAGAAGTCTGTGGGAGCCTTACTCTATCAAGAAAAATTCTTTTTTGTTCGCTCAAAGGAATACCGGCTCCTTTGTCACAAATTGTTATTTCTACCCATTGATTGGTTTTATGAATCATTGTAATTTTTATAGAACCAGAATCTTTGGAAAATTTAATAGCATTTTCAGTTAAATTTAAAAATACTTGCCTCATTCTTCTTTGATCTGCAAATACATTTGGCAGATCAGCTGGAATATCTGTATCAATTTCAATATTCCTCAACCTCCAAAATTTCTCTAATTCAAGTATTACTTCAGCACTAATATTACCTAAATCAATTTTCTGAGGGTTAAATAAAGCTTCCCATTTGGTTGTTCCAACCTCCAAAAGATCCTGTGATAAGAGTTCAATTTCTTCTAGACGTCTTTTAATTACCTCTTGCAATTTTGAAATATCTATTTGTCCAAGTTTTTGACTTTGAACCGCTAAAGTGGCAGCAGTTAGAGGAGTTCTTAATTCATGGGCGACCATTCTTAACAATCTTTCCTGAGATTCTATTCTTTTTGTTAGCGTCTCATTTTCTTGTCTTAAAACAAGCAGTTCGTCTTCCAGAAGAAATTCTTTTTGAGTTCTTATTGAATCAATTTTAGATGGTTGCAAATTAATCCCTAGATTTTTTGTTAAGCCTTCCTGTGTCCACCTTGGTAACCACTTCTGCAATTGTGAGAAAATATTACTCCCTGCAAATATTTGTTTTGGAGCTGGAGAAATCTTAATAAGAGCTGGAATAGCAACTAATCTATGTAATTCTAGTAATTCAGGCTGTTCTGTAGGCTCTGAAATCTGTAGAGATATCTCAAATTCACAATCATCTGATTCTAAATAAGCTATTAGAGACTTAATATCACTACTAGAAAGTTGATTTCTAGCTGCAACAAGTATTAATTTTAGCTCTTTTTTATCATTCAAATGATTTCCCCTGAAGTGTTGAAAAGCTGTTAATTCTTATAAACACATTAAGATATTTTTTTTTATTCTACAGATAAGCTATGAAATAAATAGGTTTTAATTTATAAATGGTTGTTATCAATCAAAAGAAAAAAATAAGTTTTGGCGAAAATAATTCTCCAGAAATAGCTTTGAATAGTAATTTAAAAAGATGGTTTTCTAGAAATATTGGATTATGGAAATCTAATAGAACTTATTTTCTTGATGAAGGACAAAAAACTTATAACTTATGTATGAATATAAATATACAAGCTCTTGAGAATAAATCTGAATGGGAGTCACATTACAAATTCAACTGGTACCCAGAAAAACAATATAATTTCTTTAAGGAAAATCCTCAATACAAAGAAAAAGGAGAAATGCATGCTTTCTTAAAGGGACATCAACTTATTAGAGAAAATTTTTATTTAAGTAATAATGAAGGAATTTCAAATATAAAGCAGGTCGATGAACACGAAATGATTTTTGAATCCTCTTATGAAGATTGGTATATTATTGAACATACAAGATTAGTAGATTCTGACAATTATAGATTTAGGGTAATTTATTCATGGGAGAAAAATAAGCTAAAAATAGTAGAGAATCATCATGAAATAAAAATTATTAAGTAAGACCTTAGTTATAAATAAAAATTATTAAAGTGTTATCCTAATACAAAATCTTTTTTGTTAATGGTTATCAATCTTAAATCAAAAACAATATTTAATCTATTAAAAATACCGTTACTTTTTTACTTAACTATTAGCGAAATATATACTTTAAATAAAAGATCATATTCAAATACAAAACCTCAAGCTACTCAGCAGGATATTTTTTTATATAAACAGATGGGGGCTTCATACCTCTGCAAAGCTATTAGCGATAAAATAGATTTTGATTTCAATAAAGCCCTTGCAATATCAACTTATACATTTGCAGAAGTAATTTTTTCAAAGCACGGCAATTTAATTCAAGGAGCAGGTAAGGAAAAATTAAAAACTGAAAGAGTACTTTTTATTGGAGAGATTGAGATTCTTAACAGCGCAATTCAAATTTGTCCTAAATTTATACCTAATGAAGTTAAGAAAGATTTTGAAGAGGCTGTTAAAAATTTAAAAACACAAGAAAATAAAAGTAAATAAAGTCATATAATTATCTAAACATTGAACTAACTGAACTCTCCTCATGAATTCTCCAGATAGCTTCTCCCAACATGTTAGCCACTGATAAAACCTTTAACTGAGGAAAATTTTCTTTTATAACAACTGGAATGCTATTGGTTACTATCACTTGCTCAAATAAATTTTTAGTACTTAACCTTTCATAAGAAGGGGGAGAAAACACGGCATGTGAAGCGCATGCAAAGATTCTCTTAGCACCTTCTTGTTTTAATAGATTCGCTCCAGAACAAATCGTTCCTCCTGTATCTATCATATCGTCTATAAGAATAGCTGTTTTACCCTTAACTTCTCCAATTACGGTTAAGCTCTCAGCAATATTATGAGCTGCTCTTCGTTTATCAATAATTGCTAGTGGTGCATCCTTCATTTGCTTCGCAAATGCTCTAGCTCTAGCAACCCCACCCACATCAGGAGAGACAACAACAACTTCCTCTAATTTTAAAGTTTCTAAATAATCAATCAAAACTGGTGAACCATAGATATGGTCGCATGGTATATCGAAATAACCTTGAATTTGAGCTGAATGCAAATCCATGGCAAGGACTCTATCAACACCTGATTTCTCAAGCAAATTAGCGGTGAGCTTTGCGGTTATAGACTCTCTCCCCGAAGTCTTTCTATCGGCCCTGGCGTAGCCAAAATATGGGATAACAGCTGTTATTTGTCTTGCAGATGCCCTCTTGCAAGCATCAACCATAATCATCAATTCTATTAGACTGTCGTTCACAGGGGCGCATGTAGGTTGTATTAAAAACACATCGCAACCTCTAATGGATTGTTGAATCTGAACATAGAGTTCACCATCAGCAAATCTTTTAGATATTAAAGGTACATTTGCTATCCCTAAGTATGATGCAATTTCCTCGGCCAATTTAGGATTTGATGTTCCACTTACTAGCCTTAATCTACTATTAGTTAGATTAAAGTTTGATTCTTTATTCTGCACTGCCGTGATAAAACTTGTCACGAAATTTGCGCTATAAAACTATATTCATATCGTAGTCGTTTATGCGAATTTAGCAAAAGATAATGACTAGATCTTTTCAAAAGTCACATCTTTTAGGCCAAATATTAAATAAAGGCAATTAAAAGTAAGAATTTAATTTTTATTCAAGAAAAAAGCTGGGAATTATATTTGTCAATTAAAAAATATTTGTATATCGTTAAATTTAGAGATTAAATCAAAATTTAACATTAAAGAATCAAAATATAATTTAAATTCATGGTTATAAAAACAGTTCTTACAAAAAAATCATTAGGGGTACTTATGCATCCTTCATGTATACCTGGAGGAACAGTATGCGGAACTTTTGGTAGAGAGGCTAAAGAGTGGATAAAAAAGCTTCATAAGCATGGGATTGATTACTGGCAATTTTTACCCCTTACACCTACTGATTCTGCTGGTTCTCCATATAGTTCACCATCTAGTTTTGCACTAAACCCATGGTTTCTTGATGTAGATGATTTGATAGAGCAAGGATTCATCTGTATTTCTAATAAAGAACAATTAGGGCCTACGAATCATTATAAGAATCACTTTGATTTTGATGTTGCGAATGATTTAACAAAAAAATTAGGTCGTCTCCTTTTACAAAGTTGGAGTTCCCAATCTGAAGAGAGAAAACGTAATTTTTATAAATGGATAAGTAAGAATTCTTGGGTTGAAGATTATGCAATATTTGTTGTTATAAAAGAGGAGTTTAATATGCTACCTTGGTGGGAATGGCCACAAGAATTTAAAATCAAAAATAAAGAATTTTTAAACTCTTGGATAAAGAAAAAAAGTGAAGAGATACTTATTAAAAAATTAATACAATGGCACTTAGATGAGCAATGGAGATCTATAAAAAACTTTGCAAAATCAAGTAAGGTTAAGCTAATCGGAGATTTGCCCTTTTATGTTTCTAGGGACAGCGCAGATGTATGGAGTAATAAGTCACTTTTTGCAATTTTTAAAAATGGAGATTTAATTTTTCAAAGTGGAGTCCCACCTGATTACTTTTCATCAACAGGACAATTATGGGGGACCCCAACTTACTTTTGGTCAAAACATAAGAGTACTAACTTCGATTGGTGGAGAAAAAGATTTAAAAGGCAATTTGAACTCGTTGACTTATTAAGACTGGATCATTTCAGGGGTTTAGCTGGTTACTGGAGAGTTAATGGAAATTCTAAATCAGCGATTTGCGGTAAATGGATAAATTCTCCTGGAAGAACACTATTAAAAAAACTTAAACAAGATTTAGGTACTGACTATTTACCAATTATCGCGGAAGATCTTGGAGTAATAACGCCAGATGTAGAAGAATTAAGAAAAAAATTTAAACTACCTGGCATGAAAATTTTGCAGTTTGCTTTTGATGGCAACCAAGATAACCCATATTTACCTAAGAATATTAAAGGAGAAAATTGGGTTGTTTATACAGGTACTCATGACAACTCAACTTCGGTCTCATGGTGGGCATGTTTAGATAATCAATCCAAAGCAAGAATAGAAGATGATTATAAATTTTCAGAAAATCCTTCATGGAATTTAATAGAAATTGGCATGGACACAACCGCTAATCTCTTTATCGCTCCGATACAAGATATATTATCTCTAGATGACTCAAGTAGATTAAATATACCTGGTACTACAAAAAATAACTGGAAATGGAAGTTAAATCGACCTTTAAAAGAAATAGAAGACAATATTAGAATTTTTAGCCAGCTTGGGGAAAAGTTTAGGAGAACAAGAAAATAGTTATTTCTTTAAGATTATTTATTAATAATTTTTTCTTCAATATTAACCTCAATTAAATCTACATTTAAAACAAAGGATCTTCTTAAGATAAATATACTTAGAACTAATATAAAAAAATACAAAAGACTTCCATGCCAAGTATTTATAAGATCAAATTTGTTAACAAGAAAATCCTTTTGTTCTTTTTTAAAACTCTCTTTTTCTTTTACTGCTAATTTTACTAATGCATTTTTATTTAATAATAAACATTCCTCTAATTTTATTAATATGGATCTTATAAAAGGATACTTTGGTCTAATGTTTTTATTATTATTTTCAATAGATTTTATTGTTTGTTGAGGAATCTTTGAAATGACTGATAATTCTTCTATTGTAAGGTTTTGTTGGATTCTTGATTCTTTTACTAATTTCGCAATTTCTTTATAATTATCAACCCCCCCATGATTCAAGCTGTTATTATTTTTAGTTTTTTTATTAAATAAAAAAAGATTTTTCAACATATTAGTAATGCTTTTTTAATTTTAATCAATTAAAAATTAATAGTTAATGCCTAGATGTAAATATAAAATTAAATTGGAGAGATAAAATTTTGAACTGCACTTTTTGCAATATTCAAAGGACTAAATGTATCTCTAATTATACCTAAAAGTTTTTTTGCTTCGGTAAATTCTAACTTTTCATCTTTTATAAGGCTCAAAAGAAGATTTTTCCTCACTTCGGATCCCTTTTTACTTACAAATAATTTCAATCCCGCATTAGCAACTGGTATTAGATCTGCATTAATATTCTCAGAATCCTTAAATAAAATATTTAGTAAGCTCTCAACTTTTTCTATTTGAATTCGTCCTTTATTATCAAAAACAACTTCTAAAAGAATTTCTAAAATCTCATCAGAATTATCAGTAAGAAGTTTTTTAGCTATGTAGGGATATGCTATTTTTAAAATTTTAAATTCAGGATCTAGTCTCAGTGCTAAACCTTCTTGACTAACAACAGCTCTTATTATTAATGCAAACCTACTTGGCACCCTGAATGGATAAGAATACATTAGTTTTGAGAATTTATCAGTTACATTTTTAAGATTAAAATTTCCAACCTCAGCGCCTAGTGATCCTCCAAGAACTTCTTTTAAAGGTTCAATAAGTTTTTCAAGATCTTGTTCTTTGGTTAAAAAACCTAATTTCTGGAAATCTTTTGCAAGAAGATAATATTCTTCATTTATTATGTGAACAATTGCCTTAATGAGAGTAAGTCTATCTGAATTTGTAATTGTATCCATCATACCGAAATCTACATAAGCTAAATTCCCACAATCTGAATTTCCCCCTTGAAGAGCAAACATATTTCCAGGATGTGGATCTGCATGAAAATATCCATATTCGAATAATTGCTGTAGCCCACTTATTACACAAGTTTTTATAAAAGAGGAAGGTATTAAATTATTTTCTTCCAATAAAGTCCGATCTCTCAACTTAACTCCATCAATCCAAGAGGTTGTGATAATCCTTTTTGATGAAAATTGTTTTTCCAATTTAGGTATAAAAACATTTGGATTATCTTTGAATAAATATGCAAACTTTAAAGCATTTTCTCCCTCTTTTTCATAGTCAATTTCATCAAAAAGTGCCTTACCGAATTCATCTATTATTTCACCAATACCAACCCCAATATTTAATGGTAGAAATGGTGACAAAAATGTTGCCAAAAATCTTAAAATTACAATATCCCGCCTTATAAGAAAGTACAAATTTGGCCTCTGTACTTTTACAGCTAGATAATTATTTTTTATTTTTGCTTTATAAACTTGACCTAAGCTTGCTGAAGCAATTGGAATATCTGGGAACTCATCAAATAATTCATCAGCAGGCACTCCAAGTTCTTCTTCAATAATTTTTAAAGCAATTTTGTGATCAAATGGTGGGAGATTATCCTGCAAGTTTGTTAGTTCTGTAAGCCAATCTTGTCTTACGAGATCTGGTCTAGTTGAAAGTGCCTGGCCTAATTTTATAAAACAAGGTCCTAAATTTGTTATTACATCAAAAAGATATTTTGAAAAATTTTTTTGTACATTTTTATTTTTACTGTTACCTTGAAAAAGTATTCTCAAAAAAAGAAAAATAAAAGTTAAAAGGATGTATAAAACTCTTGGGATAAAAATCC
Source organism: uncultured Synechococcaceae cyanobacterium (assembly GCA_902570945.1). Lineage (GTDB taxonomy): Bacteria > Cyanobacteriota > Cyanobacteriia > PCC-6307 > Cyanobiaceae > Prochlorococcus_A. Next base: position 7,204 of record CACGAJ010000013.1, on the reverse strand, counting down.
ATGGTCTCAAAATCAACCATATTAAGTCATCTTTAGCTGAATATTGCGAATAAAATCTTTTCATTAAATTTAAAAAATATCAAAGAAAAATACCACTCAAATCATTCTATATGTGTCAATAATACTTTATGAGCATTTCATCTTTTTTAACTAAAAAGTTTTTAAAATCACTTTTCTTTCCCGCTCATAACAGAGGGGCAGCTTTACCAAAGAAATTAGTGAAATTATTAAAAAATCCACCTGGGTATTGGGACTTGCCTGAACTTCCAGAGATAGGCTCACCACTTTCCAAAAGCGGGTTAATTGCCAAATCTCAAAGAGAATTCTCTGAAAAATTTGGAGCAAAAGGATGTTTTTTTGGAGTTAATGGAGCTTCTGGATTAATACAATCAGCGGTGATGGGGATGGCAAATCCAGGCGAAACTATCCTGATGCCTAGGAATGTTCATATAAGTGTCATAAAAGCTTGTGCAATGCAGAACATCTTTCCATTATTCTTTGACCTGGAGTTTTCAACAGAAACAGGTCATTACAAACCAATAACAAAAATCTGGTTGGAAAATGTATTTAAAAAAATAAATTTTGATGAGAATAAAATTGTAGGTGTAATCCTTGTAAGTCCCTCCTATCATGGATATGCCGGCGATTTAGAGCCTTTAATAAATCTTTGTCATCAAAGAAACTTACCTGTTTTAGTTGATGAAGCCCATGGTTCTTATTTCCTTTTTTGTGAAAATCTTAATTTACCAAAATCTGCCTTAACATCAAACGCTGATATAGTTGTCCAATCATTGCATAAGTCCCTGAATGGTTTAACTCAAACCGCATTACTTTGGTACAAAGGAAATCTAGTAAATGAAAATAACTTAATCAAGAGTATTAATTTGTTGCAAACTACTAGTCCAAATTCCTTATTACTTTCATCTTGTGAAGAGTCTATTAAAGACTGGCTTAATAAAAAAAGTTTATTAAAATACCAAAAAAGAATTTTAGAGGCAAAAAGTATTTATAAAAAATTAATGCAAAAGAATATTCCTCTAATAGAAACCCAAGACCCCTTAAAGATTGTAGTAAATACATCTAAGGCAGGGATTGATGGTTTTACTGCTGATAATTTTTTTTATAGGAATGGCCTTATTGCTGAATTACCAGAAATGATGACTCTCACTTTTTGCTTAGGATTTGCAAATCAAAAAGATTTTCTTAACTTATTTGAAAAGTTATGGAATAAATTGCTTTTAAATAATAAAAAATCAAACAATTTTAAGGTACTTCAATCGCCCTATAAATTAGTACAAGCGCCCGAAGTTGAAATTGGAATTGCCTGGAGAAGTGAGACTAGGAGTATTCCCTTCTCGCAGGCATTGAATAAAATATCTGGGGATATTATTTGCCCTTATCCTCCTGGAATACCTCTTATAGTTCCTGGAGAAAAAATTGATATCGATAGGTTTAATTGGATAAATAATCAAAGTTTATGGAACAAAGATCTGGTAAATTTTAATATAAGAATTATATAAACAAAGAAATTTCATATGAGATTAATAAGTGGTTTACTTATAGGAATTTTTGGTTTAATTGTTGTTTTGTTGGGGGGATGGTTTTTTACCTTAGCTACAGTTTTGCTTACTTATTTAGCATTATTGGAATTTTTTAGAATGGCAGAATTTAAAGGAATAAAACCAGCTACAAAAACCACATTATTTTCATCTTTCGTTATTTTAATTTCTACTTATCTTGAGACTATTGGTTTGCTTGAAGGAGAAATATCAAATTCAATTTTACCAATCTGTTCAGTTGGAATATGTACTTGGTTACTTTTGCAACCAAAACCTGGAACAATTTCAGATATAGCAGCCTCTATTTTTGGGTTACTATATTTAGGGTTTTTACCTAGTTACTGGATTAGGTTAAGGGGAGTAGATTCAGTGATAATAAGTTCAAATCATGATTTTATTTCGTTTGAAAACTTATCAAATACTACAGGTCTTCATCTAACTTTAACTTCTTGTTTTTTAATTGTAGCTAGTGATATTGGTTCTTATTTTATTGGCAAGTCATTTGGTAAAACATCTCTTTCTCCAATATCTCCAGGCAAAACTGTAGAAGGTTTAATTGGAGGTATATCCTGTTCAACTTTACTAGCAATAATTTTTGCATTTTTATTGAATTGGGAAAATCCATTATTTGTTGGAATAATATATGGAATTACAATTTCTCTTATGGCATTGGTTGGAGATTTAATTGAATCTATGATGAAGAGAGATGCAAAAATAAAAGATTCCGGAACTTTTTTACCGGGACATGGAGGGATTCTTGACAGAATTGACAGTTACATCTTTACTCCATCTGTTTTGTATTATATTTTTATACTTCTAAAGTATTTGAATTAATTGAAAAATCTTTTATTCTAAAAAATAATCTTGGATAATTTTACTAGATAATGATGGAAGATCTATATGCGGAAGATGACCACAATTTTGTAACCCTACAAAATTTAATTTTTCAATATTTCCTATTTTTTTAAGCTCTTTTTTTCCAAGAATTCGATCATTTTCTCCACATAATGTTTTAATTGGGATATTTTGGATATATTTTTGAGTTCCTGCAAACCCACCACTCTTTGCAAATGATGCAAGTGAATTCCTCCATCCTTTACAACCTAAATGAATTGAAGCAATTTGCTCTTCCATCTTACCAACGCATTCATCTGGAAAAGCAAATGCTTGCCTACAAAGACTTTTTCTAACCTGAGGCAATCCAAGAAATGAAGCGCCAATTTGGTTAAGAGGAAAAGGGATACTCTTCGGTTTTCCAAACAATCCGGCGGGGGACAAAAGGATAATTTTTTCAATAGAATCAGGCATTTCATAAGCAAGTTTTAAAGCTGTTGATCCTCCCATAGAGGCACCTATAATTTTTAGATTCTTTGTTATTTTTAATGTCTTAAGGAGATCAATTAAATGCGAAATTATTTTCGAGGAATTGTATTCAGATGTTACGCACCTAGGACTAAAACCAAAACCCAGAAGATCAGGAACGATAACTTGAAAATTTCTTTTTAGTGATTTATATATTCTTCTGAATTCTAAAAAACTACTATCAAAGCCATGTAGAAGGAGTATAGGTTGACCTTTTCCTCCAATAACAACAGGGAATTTTAAGGAGTTCCAATTTTGGTTGAGTTTTATCCACTTAACATCATTTGCCAAATAAAGACCTAAAGGATCTAATAGTGATAATTTGGCACTTTCGAAAAATTCTGCATTTAAATCACTTAATTGTTCAAAATTGTTTTTAGTCAAAAAATATTTATGTTTTAATTTTTTGTTGTTCAAAATTTGAAATAACCTCTATTATGTCCCGTTTATTAATTTCAAAAGGCAAAAAGTGAATCTCAGATTTATCTCGACAAGTAAATTCAGCAATTTTCTCTAAATTATTATTTTCAAAAACATTTATTCCAAGTTGTCCGATAGTAGTTGGCAAATTCAATTCTTTCATAAGTACAAATAATTGTTTAATTGACTGATCAGCTAATTTATTATTATTTTTCATTCCTTCTATTTTTAATTGCAATAATAAACCAACCCCAACAATCTCACCATGTAAGAATTTATTAGGGGTGATTATTTGAGTAATTGCATTATGAATAGCATGTGCTGCTGCAGTCCTACATTTTTCTCCACCAATACCACCAACTAATCCTGCTGTAAGTCCACATGCTTCTACAGTATTTTGCCATGATGGATTATTTTCAAATTGACCCTTAAATGCTTTTTCTCCATCTATTAATAGTTGATCTCTTAAAACTCTTGATATCTGAATTGCTTGTTGAACAAGACCGTCGTGTATCTTTGAACTTGTTATTGAGGATTCGTACCATTTTGCCAAGGCATCTGCTATGCCACTTGCAAGTGTTCTTGTTGGAGCTGTTTGAATAAATTTATGATCAAAAACTAGAATTTTCGGACAAGATCCTAATGCAACATCTTTTATAAATTGACCATCTTTTGTGTAAATATTCGAAAGTGCTGTCCAACCAGCACATGTAGAGGCGCTAAGGGGTACTGTAATACAAGGGATATTAAGAGAATCGGCTATATATTTTCCAGAGTCTAGAACTTTGCCTCCTCCAGCTGCAATAACACAATCATTATTATTATTTGAAATAATATTCTTAACTCTTGAAATATCTTCGTAACAACAATCAAATTGTAAATTAGCAGAATTTACATTAAGTTTTTGATTTTTTAAATCATTAAAAATATTATTTCTCAAATTATTCGTTTGAATCCCTCTTCCTAGAATTAATGGACTTTTAGTTAGTTTAGTAATTTGAGGTAAAGATTTTTCCCAAGCAGAATTTCCCCTATATATAGTTTCTGGAGAGATAGACTGCATATTTACTTTGAATGATTAGAAGTTAGCACTTGCTAGCTCTTGAGGAGATTCTTCAGAAGAAATATTGATCGTAACTTTTTTATTATCGTCTATATCAACTAAAGCCTTATCTCCATCTTTTATTCTTCCAGAAAGAACTTCTTCAGCTAAACTGTCCTCTAGTAATCGCATAACAGCTCTTCTTAAGGGTCGTGCACCATAAGAAGGGTTGTAGCCTTCTTCAACAAGTCTTTCTTTAAAGGCTTCTGTTACGCTTAATTTAATACCCTTATCTTGTAATCTTGCAAAAACCTCTTCTAACATTATATCAGCAATTTCTTTAACCTCATTTTTAGATAGTTGCCTGAATACAATTATTTCATCAAGTCTATTTAGAAATTCAGGTCTAAAGTATTGCTTTAGTTCTTCATTAACTAAAGATTTAATTCTATTGTATTGGCTATCTTCAACAGAGTCACCCGAAAATTCAAAACCTAAGCCACCTCCACCTTTCTCAATTACTTTTGAACCAATATTAGATGTCATTATTAGTAAAGTATTTTTAAAATCTACAGTTCTGCCTTTGGAATCAGTTAGTCTTCCATCCTCTAAGAGTTGCAGTAACAAGTTGAATACATCAGGATGAGCCTTTTCCACTTCATCGAATAAAACAACGGTATAAGGTCTTCTTCTGACCGCTTCAGTAAGTTGACCACCTTCATTAAAACCAACATATCCAGGGGGCGAACCTATTAGTTTACTAACTGTATGTCTCTCCATAAATTCCGACATATCTAATCTGATCATTGCTTCTTCACTACCAAAGAAATATGAAGCTAATGATTTAGTTAATTCAGTTTTACCAACACCAGTAGGTCCTGAAAAGATAAAACTTGCAATAGGCCTATTAGGATTTTTTAACCCAACTCTTGCTCTTCTAATAGCTCTTGAGACGGCTTTTACAGCTTCATCTTGTCCAATTAGCCTTTGGTGAAGTGTTTCCTCCATATTAAGAAGCTTAACTGATTCAGTTTCAGTTAATTTTTGAACAGGTACTCCGGTCCAAGATGCGACAATATGAGCCACATCTTCTTCACTAACCATGGGGCTTTGTAAAAGTTTTGAATCTTTTTTCTCTGTGCTTGGATTATTAATTAAATCATCCTCAGCAGTAGATTCTTTTTTATTTTCAAGTACCTCTTTAATTTTTGCTGACAATTCAATCTCTTTTTCTCTTAATTGACCAGCTTGATCAAAGTTTTGGTCCCTAACAGATTCTTCCTTTTGTTTTTGAATCTGTCTTAGTTCTTTATCTATTTGTTTAGCTTCAGGTGGAAGTTTAGAGTTTATTAGACGAACTCTACTACCAGCCTCGTCTATAAGATCTATAGCTTTATCAGGCAAAAATCTATCAGATATATAACGATCACCCAGATGAGCTGCAGCTTCTAAAGCATCATCAGTAATTTTAAGACGATGATGTTGTTCATAACGTTCTCTAAGACCTTTTAAAATTTCGATTGTATCTTCGATAGATGGTTCACCTACCATTACAGGTTGGAATCTTCTTTCAAGAGCAGCATCTCTTTCAATATGTTTTCTATATTCATCTAAGGTTGTAGCCCCAATACATTGAAGTTCTCCTCGGGCTAATGCAGGCTTCAAGATATTTGCTGCATCAATGGCTCCTTCTGCAGCTCCAGCACCTATTAAAGTATGAACTTCATCTATGACAAGAATCACATTGCCTGCAGACTTTATTTCTTCCATTATCTTTTTTAATCTTTCTTCAAATTCTCCTCTATATTTAGTTCCAGCAACTAAAAGTCCTATATCAAGAGTTAAAACTCTCTTATCTTCAAGAATGTCAGGAATGTCTCCTAGCTGTATTCTTTGAGCTAAACCCTCAGCGATAGCTGTTTTACCTACGCCGGGTTCACCAATGAGAACTGGATTATTTTTAGTTCTTCTGCCCAATATTTGAACTACGCGATCTATTTCTGCATAACGGCCAACTACTGGATCTAGTTTTGATTCACTTGCAAGCTTTGTTAGATTTGTTCCAAATTCATCGAGAGTAGCAGTTTTTAAATTTCCTTTACTTGGATTAGCTCCACTACCTACTTCAGCTGTTTCTCCTAACATCCTTATAACTTGAGTTCTAACTTTGGTAAGGTCGATACTAAGATTTTCTAGAACTCTCGCAGCTACACCCTCACCTTCTCTAATTAATCCAAGTAAAAGATGTTCAGTTCCTATATAATTGTGTCCCAATTGACGAGCTTCTTCTAGTGAAAGTTCTAAAACTCTTTTTGCCCTGGGGGTGAAGGGTATTTCTACTGCTACAAAACCTGAACCTCTACCTATTATCTTTTCTACCTCGATCCTTGAATCTTTTAAATTAACACCTAGTGATTTAAGAACTTTCGCTGCAACTCCTGTACCCTCTCCTATTAAACCTAATAATATTTGTTCTGTTCCAACAAAATTATGACCAAGTCTCCTAGCTTCTTCTTGAGCAAGCATAATGACTTTTATTGCTTTTTCAGTAAATCTTTCAAACATTAGAAGATTAAAATCCTATTAATAACCTACCAGTAATATGTCAGTTTTGTGTTCAGAATGAGCTTTTGTGAATACCCAAAAGCATATTTTATTGAATTAAATTTAACTTTTTTAGTGACATAGCAATAAATAACAGTGATTTCAAGCATTATGGTTATCCGAACAATTAAATATTTAAATTATTTAGTTATTAATTTTTTTTCTTTTAAGAGAGCGTCTGAACCGTCCCTATAATAATTTCGTCTTATTCCTACGG
>CACGAJ010000012.1 GCA_902570945.1 uncultured Synechococcaceae cyanobacterium | reverse complement strand
GGAGCTTCTGGCGCGCTTGGGAAAGAACTAACAAAGTTGTTTCGTCTGAAGGGATATAAAGTGATTGGATTTAGTCATAGTAAAACTGATTCGGACAAAAATCTTGAATCTCCTAATGAATGGGTCAAATGGGAATGTGGGAAAGAATCTAAATTAAAAAAGTATTTAAAAAAAATAGATATTTTAATTTTGAATCACGGTATATACAATTTGAGTCGAGAAAATGCCAACTATGAAAACTCAATAGAAATTAATGCATTGAGCAAATTCAAATTTTTAAATTTATTTGAAAATATTGCTTTAACTAATGGGTCATCTACAAAAAAAGAGATTTGGATTAACACGTCTGAGGCAGAAATATTACCAGCCCTAAATCCATCTTATGAGATTAGTAAATCCCTTATTGGTAAATTAGTTTCTTTCAGAAAAAATCTTCTTAGTCAGGATTCTAAGAAAAAATTAATTATAAAAAAAATCATCTTAGGGCCTTTCAAATCAGAGCTAAACCCTATCGGAATTATGAGTCCCAAATTTGTGTCTGAAAAGATTTATGATTTAGCTAATTCTAAAAGTTATTTAATAATAATTAGTCCAAACCCAATAACTTATATACTTTTCCCCATGAAAGAATTTTTTAATTATTTGTATTGCCAAATTATATATAGATACAAATCTTAATTTCTAGAAATCTCTATCTGTCAAGATTTCAATCCCATCTTTTAAAACAACTATTGTATGCTCCCATTGCGCCGATAATTTTCCATCTTTTGTTATTACTGTCCATCTATCATTCAGTGTTTTACAAAATCTAGTCCCTTCGTTAACAATAGGTTCCACAGCTAATGTCATTCCTTCGCGAAGGACGACGTTAGGCAATTCTTTGGTCCGAAAATTAAAGACCGATGGTTCTTCGTGAAGATTTCTTCCAACTCCATGGCCTGTGTAATCTTCAACCACACTAAAGCCATTTTTTATAACGATATCTTCAATTGCCCCTGCCACATCAAGAAGTGTATTCCCTGCCTTTATTCTTGAAAGCCCCGCATACAAGGCTTCATGAGCTACATCACTAAGATTTTGGGCTTTTGAACTAACTTCTCCCACACAAATAGAAATACAACTATCCCCATGAAAGCCATCTAAATAAGCTCCTGTATCAATTTTAACTAGATCGCCTTTTTTAATTATTTTATTTTTATTTGGTATCCCGTGAACAACTTCATTATTAATACTGGAACAAATACTAGAAGGGAAACCATGGTAGCCCTTAAAACTTGGCACAGCTCCAAAACTTTTTATTCTCTTTTCTGCGAAATCATCTAAATCTTTTGTGCTCATTCCCGGTTTAATTAAATCATTAATTTCCCTCAAAACTGTTGCGACTATTCTGCTAGATTTCTTCATCAAATTTATTTCACGCGCAGATTTTATTTCAATTCCTCTTCTCCTCTGTATAAACGGAATTTGATCATTGGTTTTGGAATTATTTTTATTTAATAAAAGATCTGCAAAATGTTTCATTGGAATAAATAATAGAAGTAGGTAAATATCATCAAAATAGCCATTATGGACTTGGCTATCTTAAATCTATCAATAACAATGGGGAACAGGAATGAAATTTTTAACTAATTCTAGGCAATTTCACAAAGCTTTGGCGCCTTTGATTTTTCTTCCATTATTTATTTCTTCAGTAACTGGGCTATTTTATAGAGTATCAAAAGATTTATTAGGCTATTCTAGAGACCAAGTTCATTGGTTAATGTCACTACATGAGGGCGAATGGCTTGGAGATAATGGAGAATTAATATATGTAATTGTTAATTCCCTTGGAGTTTTATGGATGCTCATAACAGGATTCCAAATGTTTTCAAAAACAATTTCATTTAGCAAAAAGGTTACTAAAGGCAAGTCAAAGGGTTAAGATATAGAACTTGTAGGTATAAAAAGACAAAAATGGCTAAAGAGACAAAAGAAAATGAGTTAGAAACCATTATCGAAGCTGAAGTAAAAACCGATTCGGCAGTCGAACAGGAAGATGAAAAATTGGTCTCCGCGACTGCAAAAAAAATTAGTGCATACAACATTATTAAGGAATTTGAAACTGAACAATTAAAAAAAGAATTGCCTGAAGTTTATGTTGGAGATACTGTTAAAGTTGGGGTTAAAATTACAGAAGGTAACAAAGAAAGAGTTCAACCTTATGAAGGTGTTGTCATAGCAAAAAGGCATGGAGGCCTTAACCAAACAATTACAGTAAGAAGAATTTTCCAAGGCATAGGTGTCGAAAGAGTATTTATGCTACATAGTCCACAAGTTGCCTCTCTAAAAGTTGAACGTAGAGGTAAAGTGAGAAGAGCTAAGTTATTCTATCTAAGAGATAGAGTAGGAAAAGCCACTCGCGTTAAACAACGCTTTGATCGATAAACTTGTAAAGTAAACAACTTATTGGTCACAAAGACGCTTATAATCATTTAAATGCGTCGTTAGTTCAGTTGGTAGAACGCAGGTCTCCAAAACCTGATGTCGGGGGTTCAAGTCCTCCACGACGCGTTTGATCAACATTATGTAAATCATTTTTTTCATAAAATGGAGTTAGATCTTCAACCTGGGGACGTAGTTAAAGTCCTCGAATCAGCAGCTTTAGGATGGGTTCGTGCAAGAGTCATCAGAGTCAAGTCTGGTGGGAGAGTAGTTGTACAAAGTGATCAAGGCAGAGAATTTACCGCTAGAGGTAACCAAGTTAGGTTGATAGAACCTGCTGGTTTTAGACCTCAAAAATAGATAGTTGTTTGTACTAATGCACATGTAAAACTAACTATTTCTGTAAATTCTCAAATTAAAAAATTTTTTTTATTACAACACCATAAATTAAGTATTATGATCTGATAATTTTAAGAATGAAGTTCTAAATAAATTTAGAACTTAAACTTTGGGACCGTAGTTCAACTGGTTAGAGCACCGCCCTGTCACGGCGGAAGTTGCGGGTTCGAATCCCGTCGGTCCCGTTTTTTCTAAAAGAAATTTGGAAAAACGTTTAAGACTAGCCCCGAGTCCAACGGGTTTATTTCATATTGGGACAGCTCGAACAGCATTATTCAACTGGTTGTATGCACGAAAAATAGGCGGAAAATTTCTTATCAGAATAGAAGATACTGATTCTCTTCGATCTAAATCTGAATATACAAAAAATATTTTAGAGGGCTTAAAATGGCTAGGACTTAAATGGGATGAAGAACCTATAAAGCAAAGTGATCGAATTTCGATTCACAAAAGTTACATCAAAAAGCTATTGGAATGTGGAGCTGCATATAGATGCTTTACAACAGAAGATGAAATTTCTGAATTAAGAGAAGAACAAAAAAAGAAAGGATTACCTCCAAAGCATGACAATAGACACAGAAGTCTTTCAAAAGAAGAAATAGAAAAATTCATATCCCAAGGGAGGACTTCAGTAATAAGGTTTAAGATTAATGAAAAAATTGAAATTAAATGGGTAGATCAGATAAGAGGCGAAATCAAATGGAAAGGGAAGGATTTGGGTGGTGATTTAGTTTTATCAAGAAGGGCAAAGGGATATGAGATTGGGAATCCTTTGTATAATCTCGCAGTTGTAGTTGATGATAATTTCATGAATATTACTCATGTTGTGAGGGGTGAAGACCATATCTCGAACACTGCAAAACAAATATTGATTTATAAAGCATTAAATTTTAATTTACCGACTTTTTCGCATACACCGCTAATACTTAATAGTGAAGGTAAAAAACTATCTAAAAGAGATTGCGTTACTTCAATCGACGAATTTAGAGATATGGGGTATTTACCTGAGGCCTTATCGAACTATATGGCTTTTTTAGGATGGTCCCCAAAATCTGCCGACAGAGAAATACTTTCACTTGATGAGATATCTGAAATTTTTGACTTATCAGACATAAACAAAGCTGGAGCAAAATTCAGTTGGGAAAAACTCAACTGGATTAATTCTCAATATATAAAAAATATGGAATCAATAAAGTTAAGTAAGATCATGAAGGAATACTGGGATAATAATGGTTGGGTGCCGCCATCTAAAGAATGGGCTCATAAATTAGCAATTTTGCTTAGAGACTCTATTTCTCTTTTAAAAGATGTTATTGATCAATCAAAACCATTTTTCTTAATACCTACAATTCAAAAAGAAGGTCAAGATTTTCTGGAAAACAAAGATAGTAAAGCATCTTTAAAACTAATCTTAAATTTTTTAAATGAGCAGAATACTATAAATCTAGATAAAGAGAAAGCCAAAGAAATAATAAACGTAATCTCAAAAATGCATAATATTAAAAAAGGGGTATTAATGAAATCATTAAGGGTAGCTTTTTTTGGATCTCTCAGTGGGCCGGATTTAATTCAAAGTTGGGAACTTTTCTCAGAGAGTAAAACTGATAGATCTCGAATTGAAAGATGTCTTAAATCAAACTAAATTATTTTTCTTGTTTTAATTCAAGCTTATTCGCCAAAGGTTTGGCTGATAGACCTTGTATTCCTACTGTCATCAATATAGTAAGAAAAACTAAACCTTGGAGACGGCCAGCCCCAAGGATACCAGCCTGCTCTAATCTGATAGAAAAAAGAGAAGCTACTGCTGCGGTAACAATACCTCTGGGGGCTAACCAGGCTAAAAATATTTTTTCTTTTAAGTTCAATTCTCTCCCAACTGTCGCTATCCATACAGAAATAGGACGAACAATTACCATCAACATAAAAACGCAAACAACCCCTCCCCAGCCAAGCGGACTTAATTCACCCCAAGAAACATCAGCGGCCAAAAGAGGGAAAAGAACTGTAATTGCTAATTGAGCTAATTCACCAATAAGATTATCCAATCTCTCCTTATCTATAACTTCTCTTTTGCCTACAATAAAACCTGCCGCGACAGAAGCCGGCAAGCCTGATTCTGGCAGAAAATATTCACAAACTCCATACACAAGGAAAATAAATCCAAGGGTAACTTGAAGCTCTATACCAAATGAGGCTTCATTTTTTAATTTTTTTAAAATTTCTGATAGTAACCATCCTGCACCTAATCCAATTAATACTCCTCCGCCTAATCTTTGCATTAATGCTATAAATACTTCGTTAATCCCACGTAGGTCACCTAAAGTCAGTTCTAAAAGCAGTAATGCCAGTACTGCACCAATTGGTTCAAGCAACAATCCCTCAGCTTTTAGAACTTCTGAGAGAGGGGAAGCTAATTTTATTTGTTCCACTAATGGAGAGACAACTGTTGGTCCAGTTGCTAAAACGATGGCACTATATATTCCTGCAACTTGCCATGAGAGGCCTGCCAGCCAATGAGCAATAAAAATTCCAGCTGATAATGAAATAAAAAGTCTTACCAAAGAAATTTTTAAAACAGTATTTCTTATATTCCCCTCAGGCAGTTTTAAATTTAGTCCCCCTTCAAATAGAACCAAACAGACTAAAAGCCCTACAATAGTTTCAAGCCCTTGGCCAAGATCTAAAGGCTCAACCAGTCCAAAACCTGATCTTCCTATAAGTAATCCAGAAAGCAATAAAATAACAACACTTGGGAATCCTGTTAAAGAAGAAAATAATCGAGCACAAGCACCTGCGAATACAGTTATTCCCCAAAGTAATCCAAGCCTTTCAGGCGTCATAAAAAATTATAAATAGTAAAAAATATTTATTATTTTGATTAAATCAACAATCTTTTCTGAAGTCCAATAAATACAATACTTTTTAATTTAATTAATTTAATTTAATCTAGTAGCAGAATAAAAGAAGTTTTTATTTGATCTTTCAAAACTACTTTTAAGTCAAATGAATTTAATTTCTATTAAGAAAATTGGCTTATTAAAGCAATAATTATAAATATAATTCCTATGCCAACAATTGCCATCCTTCCATTCCATATTTCAGCTTGAGGGGTAAAACCTCTTTTCCATAAATTTAATTCCTTTTTATCAACAAAGTTTTTTGTCTCTTTAATCTCGATTTTAGGTTGTTTGTTCATTGAAGTTAAAAAGGAGGGTTTTCTTCATAAAGGGAATTTGCTTGTTCAATTGATAGTCTTCCTGCAACACCTAATTTAAGGGGACTAAAATGATCCTTACATTTGATCCTGAACAACGCCGCCGCTCCAATCATTGCCGCATTATCTGTACAAAGTTTAAGGGGCGCTAAATGAACTCTAATAGATTTTTTACTAGCTTCACTAATCATCATTTTTCTTAATGTATTATTAGCAGCAACTCCTCCAACTACAACAACATTATCCAAGCTATGATCTTCTGCGCATTTTATTGTTCTCTCTACCAAGACTTCTGCCACTACTCTCTCAAAACTTGCAGCAATATCAGGAATTGGAACGGTATTACCATCCAAATTTATTCTCTCAACTAATCTTAATACGGCAGTCTTTAGACCACTAAAAGAGAAATCATATTTAAGAAATCCACCTTTCTTATCAGAAATCCTACATTTTGGTAAATTAAATTTCATTGGGTCCCCATTTTTAGCAATCTTTTCAATTGCCGGTCCTCCTGGATAACTTAGACCTAATAGTCTTCCAACTTTATCAAAGGCTTCTCCAGCAGCATCATCAAAACTTTTCCCAAGTCTCTGCATTCCCCTTCTATCATCAACCTTTATCAATTCAGTATGTCCGCCGCTAACAAGTAATGTAAGAAAAGATTTCTTTGGATAATTTTCTGAAAATAGAATTGAAGATAAATGGCCCTCCAAATGATGAATTCCTAAAAATGGCTTTGAATGTAACATGCAAAGTGTTCTTGCAGTTATAGAGCCAACTCGTAAACAACCAACTAATCCAGGAGCTACAGTTGATGCAATATAATCAACTTCCTCAATTTTGATTTTGGATTCTTCTAAAGCCTTATCTAAAACAAAAGGTAACAACTCTACGTGCTTTCTAGCTGCGAGTTCAGGCACGACTCCTCCCCATTTTGAATGATCTTCTATTTGAGATGCGATTATATTTGAATGTATTCTGAAAGTATCACCAATATTAGAGACTATTGAGACAGATGTCTCATCACAACTTGTTTCAATAGCTAAAACTTTATGCATTTTTGATTCAACTTGTTCTATTTTAATATTAATTTCTTAATTAACACACTATAAGGAATTAAAGATTGCAACTTATGAAATTCTTTTTTTCAATCATAACCTCAGTTTTTCTTTTCATAGGAATTACTCCAACTGCTTTAGCCGCTAATGGTCCTGCCTTAAACGCAGATAGAGCAAGCACAGAATATACTGCTTCAGCCCTCACAAAATGCTCAGAAAATCCTAAATTCATTGAGAGAGCGAATTCTGCAACTACTCAAAAAGACATCGCAAGATTTGAAAGATACGGAAAAGCATCATGCGGAGATGATGGTCTTCCACATTTAATAATTGGACCTCCTCTTGAGCCATGGGGGGCACTTTTAAATAGAGGTCATGAAGGAGATTTACTTATTCCAGGAGTATTGTTCATTTACATTGCTGGAATTATAGGCTGGTCTGGAAGAGAGTATCTGATTGAATCAAAAAAGACTAAGAATCCAGCAGATCTTGAGATTATTATTGACCTAGACTTAGCCAGAAAATGTCTCGTAAAAGGAGCTCAATGGCCTCTTCTTGCTAATAAACAAGGTAGAAATGGAGATCTAAGAGAGAAAGACAACAACATTACACTTAATGGTCCTCGCTAAACATCTTTAAAAACTTTCATAAAACAAATGTTCAAAATTTTAAACACAAAATTCGTAAGATCTGCCCCAGTAGTATCAGCAATTTGGCTGAGCCTTACAGCTGGAATAATTATTGAATTCAATAGGTTTTTCCCAGATTTATTATTCCATCCAATGAGCTGACACAAAGAGAAAATAATCAAGTTTTTATTAACTTGATTATTTTTTTTGCTGTTTCATCAACATTCTGATTTGTTAAGGCAAAATCAAATTGATTTGATACTGAAATCTCATAATTAGCCCTTGAGAGTCTTTTTTTAATTGCCTCTTCTTTTTCCGTACCTCTATTTCTTATTCTTCTCTCTAACTCTTCTTTATCCGGAGGAAGTAAAAATATCGACATGGAATTAGGAAACTTATTTTTTATTTGCCTTGCACCCTCAACCTCAATTTCAAGTAGTACAGTAAACCCCTTTTTTATTTTCTCATTAACCGAAGACAAAGGCGTTCCATAGTAGTTCCCAGCGAATTGAGCCCATTCAAGGAAAAGGTTTTGTTCAATCATTTCTTTAAACTTTTCTTGATTTAAAAAGTAGTAATTTTCTCCGTCCTTTTCTCCTTCTCTAGGTTCTCTAGTAGTTGCAGATATTGAAAGCCAAAAATTTTTTTCTTTACCTAGTATTTCTTTAACAACTGTTCCTTTACCCACCCCGCTGGGTCCAGTAAGAATAATGAGTTTTTTTTGATTTTTCATATTAAATTTTTTACAGTAAGATAAACGTCTTGTGATTTTAAAAAGGAATAATGCTTAAAGGTGTTCCACAGATAATGGATATTACATCTATTAGATCTGTCTTGCATTATTTAACAAAGACCATCCTACCTACAAAGTTTGAAACTGCCCAACAACCAGATCCTAATACAATTCAATTATGTTTCAGAGGAGTTAATTCTCAAACATGGTTAGAATTTTCATGGAATGGAGACTCGCCTAGAATACTAAAGATAAATAAGCCAGAAAAGATTGGGAGAGAAAGCACACTTTCTAAACAAATAAGATATGGATTAAAGTATATGGCTTTAATTTCTATTGATCAAGATGATTTCGAGAGAGTTATAAAATTTGGTTTTGCAAAAAAACCTGGAGATGAAATTAGTAAGTATTTAATTTTTGAGTTAATGGGAAAACATAGTAATATTTTTTATTTGGATAATAAACATAAAATAATTGCCGTTGGGAAACAAATTAAATCAAGTCAATCCAGTTTTAGAACAATTTCAACAGGATCGATTTATTCTAACCCTCCAGTCAATCTTAAAAAAAAACCTAGCGAAGATGAGTCTTTTCAATCATGGAAAGACTCAATTTCAACAGTACCTGAATCTTTGAAATACTGTTTAATAAATACCTATCAAGGAGTGAGCCCTATCCTTACAAAACAATTAGAGGTAGTTAGCAAAACTGACAATTCGGAAATAATGGGGGAAAATATCGATTTCATTAGCGATAATGACTTGAAGGAGATATTTAAAAATTGGAAGATTTGGATAAATCGTTTTAAAAACAATAAATTTAACTTTTCCATATTTAATAAAGATTTTTATTGCGTTTGGTTTTTTGATAAAGAAATTAATTGCGAAAGTAAAATAGATTTATGCACCGGTTTAGAGAATTATTATGATTATTATCTGAAGCAAAAAAAAATTGAATTATTGGTAAAGAAAATTGAAGGGATAATTTTTAAACAGACCAATACTGAGAAAAAGAATTTAAATATTCAAAATGATCTTTTGGCAAAATCAGAAAACTACGGGATATATAAAGAAAAGGCTGACAATATATTCAGTTCAAATGAAATTAAGAAAAGAGATATTATTAAAGGACAAAAACTTTACAAAAAGTCAAAAAAACTTAAGAGATCTAGAGAGTTGATAAAAGAAAGATTAAGTATTTACAAAACAAATCTAGAAAGGTTAGATGAATTCACTACACTCCTAGAAAATCTAAATTCTTTAAATCATGAAAAACTTTTTATGAGAATCAAACTAATTGAAGAAATTATGGAAGAAATATGTAATGAGTTTAATATCAATATCAAAAAGCAAAGAGAAGATAAGAAAAGTATATCTGATATACAATGTTCAGTAATTCAAGTTAACACTCCCACAGGATTGAAGCTTCAGGTAGGGCGAAATATGAGGCAAAATGATTTAATAAGCTTTAAGTTTTCAAAAAAAGGCGATCTATGGTTTCATGCACAGGAATCACCAGGTAGTCATGTAGTTTTAAAGTCATCATCTCGAGCAGCATCTGAACAAGATCTTCAAATAGCTGCAGATTTAGCTGCTCTATTCAGTAAGGCAAAAAGAAACATTAAAGTTCCAATTAATTTAGTAAAGATTAAAGATTTGCAAAAAATCAAAAAAGGAGGGCCTGGTTGCGTTTCCTTTAAAAATGGAGAAATTATTTGGGGAAATCCTACAAGAGGAGAAGATTACATTAAAAAAAATCTTAAAACAATAATTTAGTTTATAATAAAAAAAATTTTTAAATCTAAATGTTTGATTTTCTTTTGGGCACTCATGAATTTTTAGGAAATCATAGTTTTCCAGAATTTATTGTTGGATATCTATTCGGTGCTGCATTAATAATTGGAGCTCCCACTGTTTTCTTACTACTTGCCTTCGTAAGCGCTTTAATGAAAACAAATGGGAAAATGGGTGGATATAGAGAATATGAAACTTATGGTGAATCATCTTTAAATGATGCCCCTCCTTTCTTATTGCCAGATCCAACAAATCCTAAATTAAGCAAATAATTAAGTTTATCGAAAAATAAATTGGACTTTGACAATAGTAGTTTTAAACCTTTTTCTTACACAATTTTTATCAAATAATAATGAGAGGTACAGGTCAAAGTGAAAAAAAAATATCAGATTCAATGACTTTTAGTGATCATTTAGAGGAACTTCGTCAAAGAATACTAAACTCAATTTACTCAATACTTATTTCAATATTTTTTAGTTTTCTCATCATAAAGCCATTAATATCTTTTTTAGAAATTCCAGCGGGTGATATTCATTTACTACAACTTGCTCCAGGAGAGTTTTTATTTGTCGCTATTAAAGTTGCAGGTTACAGCGGATTGATAGTTTCTATGCCTTATATTTTTTATCAAATAATATTATTCATTTCTCCTGGTTTAACAAAACAAGAAAAAAGCCTTATCTTGCCTGCAGTTTTTGGTTCAGGTCTTCTATTTTTTTTAGGATTAATTTTTTCATGGTGGATATTAGTCCCTGCAGCAATAAATTTCTTTATTAGTTTCGGTGCTGATATTGTTGAACCAACTTGGTCTATAGAAAGATATTTTGATTTTGTTCTCTTATTAATGTCTAGCACTGCAATAGCTTTTCAATTGCCAGTATTACAATTTATTCTTGGTTCTCTTGGAATAATCACAACAGAAAAAATGATTTCGAATTGGAAGATAGTTGTAATCTCCTCAGCAATCTTATCTGCAGTGATTACCCCTTCAACTGACCCATTGACGATGTCATTGCTATCTATATCGATTGTGTTTTTATTTTTTGTGGGTACTGGATTAACTTACTTATCAGAAAATCTTAAGTCAAAAACTCTTTCATCTTCTCATTAAGATTTAATTGCAAGCTGACAGCTCTACCTAACCTTGGCTTAGCATTGACTTTCTTTAGCCATTCCCTTACTTCTTCTGAATATCCACATCTATTTAAAATCTCGATTTTATCAGCTATCGATTTTTTATATTCATCTTCACTTAAAGGGAATGATTCCTGTCCAAGAAATCCCCACATCATTTGAAAATACACGAATTTTCCTCTTCTAAAGAGTCTAAAATCATATTTTTTCCCCCAGCGATGAATCAAATAATGTATAACTTCTTCTACTAGTAATGGGTTCATTTAAATCAATTAATTAAGACTTCCTAAACTTTTACTTTAAATTATTAAAAGTCCTATCTATTTGCAACAGAAATTGAACAATTTGTTCCATAATAACTAATAAATAACAGAACCAAGTAGCGAATGACTCAATTAAGTTCCAATGAAGTCCCTTCTATGGGTCGAAGGCAATTTATGAATCTTCTTACATTTGGTACTGCAACTGGTGTAGCTTTAGGAGCCCTTTACCCTGTAGCGAATTATTTCATGCCTTTAAGAGCAGGCGGTGGTGGAGGTGGAACTTCTGCTAAAGATGAATTAGGGAATCCAATAACTAAGACAGGTTGGTTAGCTACCCATCAAGCAGGAGACAGAAGTTTAGTTCAGGGTCTAAAGGGAGATCCAACTTATTTAATAGTTAATGAGGGTGGGGAAATAGGAGAATTTGGTTTAAATGCAATTTGTACTCATTTAGGTTGTGTTGTCCCATGGGATAGTGGCGCTAATAAATTCATATGTCCTTGTCATGGCAGTCAGTACGATACTAACGGGAAAGTAGTAAGAGGGCCTGCGCCTTTATCTTTAGCTCTAGCTCATGTCGATATTGAAGATGATGCTGTACTCGTCAAACAATGGTCAGAAACTGACTTTAGAACTAATGAAAATCCATGGTGGGCATAAAAAAATGAAAGGTCTTAAAAATCAAATCATGAAAAAAACAAGTTTATTTATCTGTACTCTGCTTTTCATTTCAAGCATTTTATTTTATCCAAAGATCAGTTTTGCTTATCCATTTTGGGCTCAGCAAAACTACGAATCCCCAAGAGAAGCCACAGGTAAGATAGTCTGTGCAAATTGTCATTTAGCTCAAATGCCTACAATTGCAGAGGTTCCACAATCTGTTGGAGCAGACAGTGTTTTCAAAGCTGTAGTCAAAATACCCTACAAAAATGATTTAAAAGAGATAGGGGCTGATGGTTCGGAAGTCCCATTACAAGTTGGTGCTGTTGTAATGCTGCCTGATGGCTTTAAACTTGCTCCACAAGAAAGATGGACCGAAGAAATAAAAGAGGAGACAGAAGGGGTTTATTTCACTAATTACAGTGAAGAGAAAGATAATATCATTATTGTCGGACCTTTACCTGGCGATACCAATAAAGAAATCGTTTTCCCTGTACTTTCCCCTGACCCATCCACTAATAAAGAATATCACTATGGAAAATACTCGTTACATATTGGAGGCAATAGAGGTAGAGGTCAGGTATATCCAACTGGAGACAAGAGCAATAATGTAGTATTCACTTCTTCCACCGCAGGAACTATAAATTCAATAGAAACAATTGAAGATGGTAGCTATCAGGTCAATATAGAAAACGATAATGGTGAAATAACAACTGAAGCAGTGCCTGTTGGTCCTCAACTTATCGTAAAAGCACAAGACAAAATTAATGTAGGTGACCCTCTTACTAATGATCCCAATGTTGGTGGCTTTGGGCAATTAGATGCTGAGGTTGTACTTCAGAGCCCTTATAGAGTTATTGGATTGATTGCATTCTTCATTGGTGTAGGCTTAACACAAATACTTTTAGTATTAAAGAAAAAACAAGTAGAAAAAGTTCAAGCAGCAGAGGGTATCTAATTTTCTCTTAATGCTTATACTTCAAGCTTTTATACAATCTCCAGGAGAAACTTTTTTAAATTTAGGATTTATAACTATTAGATGGTACGGACTTCTTATTTCGCTTTCAGTTTTAATAGGCCTATTTGTCTCTAAAAAACTAGCAAAGGCTAGAAATATTAACCCAGAGTACATTAGTGAAATACTTCCATCATTGATAATCTCTTCAATAATTGGAGCTAGAGCTTATTACGTAATTTTTGAGTGGAGGCAATATGGCGGAGAGAACTTTTTTACTTCTTTTGAACTATTTAATAACATCATTCAAATACCTTCTTTTCTTGCAGTTTGGGAAGGAGGCATAGCAATCCATGGAGGTCTAATTGGAGGATTAATATCTATTATCTATTTCTGTAAGTCGAAAAAAATTAATTTAAAAACTTTTATAGATGTATTAATACCCTCGATTATTCTTGGACAATCAATAGGAAGGTGGGGAAATTTTTTCAATAATGAAGCCTTTGGAGTGCCTACAAATTTGCCTTGGAAATTATTTATACCTATCCAAAACAGGCCTTTAGAATTTATTAATTATGAATTTTTTCATCCTACATTTCTCTACGAGTCATTGTGGAATCTTTTAATTTTCATCGTCCTTATTATTACCTTTAATAAACAAAATAAAACAGATTTTTTCAGGCCTGGCTTTATTAGCTGTCTTTATTTAATAAGTTATAGCTTAGGAAGATTCTGGATTGAAGGTTTAAGAACTGACCCACTATGCATTGGCGGACTTCCACCTTTCTGTGATGGCGGTATAAGAATGGCTCAATTTATAAGTATTTTTCTATTCTCTTCTGGATTAATTGGAATATTTTTTTTAAGATTGAGAACATATAGTGGGGAAAATAGAAAGAATGGATAGCAAAATATCCTTTATTGGTGTTGGTCCAGGCGATCCAGAATTATTAACTTTAAAAGCATTAAAAAAGATAAAAATTGCAGATGTCATTATTTGGACTGATTCTCTAATTCCTGAAAAGATTTTAGATTCTGCTAAAGAAGGTTCTGAAAAAATAAAAACGAGTTCACTTAACTTAGAGCAAATCACCTCAATTATGATAGAAAAATTTCAGGCAGGGAAAACTGTTGTAAGGCTGCATGATGGAGACCCTTGCCTTTTTGGAGCAATTAGAGAGCAAATCAAAATTTTAAAAAACGAAAAAATTGAAATCGAGGTTGTTCCTGGAGTAAGTGCTTTTCAAGTTGCTGCAGCATATCATGAAGCTGAGTTAACAATCCCTGACGTAACGCAAACAATAATTTTAACTAGAGCAGGAGGGCGAACAGGGATGCCCGAAAAAGAATCTCTGAAAGATCTTGCGAAACACAATTCCTCTATATGTCTATATCTAAGTGCTAGGCATGTGAAAAGGTCTCAAGAAACTCTACTAGAGTTTTACCCTCCAGAGACTAAAGTTATTGTTGGATATAGAGTATCTTGGGATGATGGTTGGACATCATTAATAGAATTAAAAGATATGGAAAAATTTTCTATTGAGAAAAAACTAATTAGAACAACCATTTACATAATTAGCCCAGCAATTAGTAATTTTCAAAAAAGATCTAATCTTTATAATCCATCTTATAGGCATCTCTTTAGGAATAAATAATCTTAAAGTTGATAGAAAAATATTAATTACTATAATTAGTAAAAATTTATTTGCTTTGAAAGAAATAAAATCTGTTTCGGAAAACAACAATAAAGGAGAAAATTCCTCTTTAAAGAGGATTGGAAATTTCATTAAAGAGGCAAGGTTAAGTAGAAATCAATCTATTGAAGAATTGGCTTCTGATTTAAAAATTGGAGCTCATCAACTTGAAGCCATAGAAGAGGGTAATGAAGAAAATCTACCTGAAAGAGTATTTGTCAAAGCAATGATTAGAAGGATTTCACAGAAGCTCAAACTTGATACAGATTTTATAATGGCTGAATTCAAGACAGAGAGGAAAGAAGTGAAAATTGAAGAAATAGTTGAAGAAGTTTCTAAAAAAAATTACAAGTCTAGGCAAACTAATAATCTTAATCCAGTAGGGTTCCTAATATTTATTTTAATTTCAGGCTTTCTGGGACTAATCGCATCATCCTTAATTTTCAATTTATTTTCAGACTCTTCTCAGAATCAAACTCCAAAACAAGAACTTATTAAAAAAACTAAATAACTTTTAAATCTAAATTCTTTAGTTCTTTTATTACATTACGGCATAATCCTAAGTTCCATTTTTCAAGAAGAAGATCATTGTTTCTATCGAAAGGTAGAAGTTCAAATGTAAGAATATTTCTCTGCAATTTTATTTGAACTGAGGAAATTACTTTATCAGGTCTTTGATCAAGAGATGCTGCTAGTCTCAAAATTAATGACATTTCAAGAACTAATGTTTTATCTTCTTTGGATATTAAATTTTGCCAAGACTCATGTCTTTTCTTGGGTAGAGTCTTTCTATGGTATCTGGCAATTGAAGCAATAATATTTGTTTCTGCTTCAGAATATCCCAACAACTCACAATTTTTTATTAAGTACCAAGAGTGTTTGTGATATGAACCTACATTCACGTATTTCCCACAATTATAAAGATTAGAGGCTGCCCAAAGAAGTTCTTTAGCTTTAGGGTCATTATCGCTATGAAAGATATTTTTAGTCTGATCATAGATTTGAAAGGCAATATCAATAACTTTCTCAACTCTTGTATTATTTACTCCAAACTTTCTAGCCTGATGAACTATAGTTGTTTTTCTAATATTACTTTGAATATTTAACTCGTTTTTAATTATCCCTTTACGAAGCATCCAATCTACAACTAAACCCTCTCGAAGCGCCCTCTCACTTATTATTAATTCATTAAAGTTCAACATCTCCATTGCTGTGCTTAATATCAATGCTCCTGGAATAATTATTTCTGCTCTTCTCTCACTTAATGAAGGTATTTTCTTGATTTCCGAAACCGGTAATTTAAGTAGTTTTTCCAATACATTTTGCAAATTTTCCCTTTTAAATTTATAACCATGCAACTTTTGTTTAGATTCTCCTAAATCATCTGAAATCAAATTTCCTAATGAGGTTGCAGTGCCACTTGTTGCAATCATAGATAAAGGCTTATCTCCCTTAGATCTACTCTTTATTTTTCGAACAGATGGTTCTAAAGATCCTTTGATAAAAGTTGTTAGAAAAATGAATCTTTCTGAATTTATAGAATCTTTATTTAAAAAATCATTTTTAAGTCTTACTGCACCAATTCTAGAACTGGTAAGAGCTATAGCATCTTTTTTATCTGCAAGTATTAACTCTGTAGATCCTCCTCCAATATCTATGATTACAAAAGACTGATCTTCAAAAGCCATACCAGAAAGAACACCAAGGTAAATTAATCTGGCTTCCTCAGAACCACTTATCATTTCTATTTGAATATCAGTTTCATCAAGAACTCTTCCAATAAAATCTTGACCGTTTGGAGCTTCCCTAACTGCACTTGTTGCTGCTGTTACTATTTGTTTTACTCCATTACTTTTACAATATTCCTTAAATCTCTTAAGAGTAACTAATGCTCTTTGGATTGATTCTTCAGTAAGATTACCCTCCTCATCTCTTTCTCCAAGACGAGTGGTTGATTTATCAGTGAATTTTATTGAAAATGATTTTAATTCTAGATTAATTTCTGCTACCAAGAGATGTGTAGAGTTAGTTCCAATATCTATAGAAGCTACTAAAATTTGCTTTTCTTGAAAATATCTTAAATCTTGTTTCTCTATCATTTCTTTTTATAAGATGCAGATATTTTTAATCCATTAATAAATATACCCAAGATTGATTATTAAATAATAGAAATCATCTAATCCTAGTAAGATTATTTAAAGTTATGAAATATACAATAGGTCATATGCAAAATAAAAATCGACAAATTAAATTAAGTACTTTTTTTGAATTATTAAGGTGGAATAAGCCGACTGGAAGGATGATCTTACTTATTCCTGCTGGATGGAGTTTATATTTAACCCCAGATGCTAATCCAACATTTTTAATGTTGTTAAGAATAATCCTGGGAGGGCTACTAGTAAGTGGATTAGGCTGCGTAGTTAATGATATTTGGGACAAAAAAATTGATCAAAGAGTTTTCAGGACAAAAAATAGACCTCTAGCTGCAAATAAAATCAGCCTTAAAACAGCTTATTCAATTCTTTTCTTTTTGATTTTATGTAGTTTCTTTTTAACTTTGTCACTACCTCAACCTGGCAGGATCCTTTCCATTTCACTTGCTTTTTTAGCTTTACCTATTATTTTAATTTATCCTTCTGCCAAAAGATGGTTTAAATACCCTCAACTAATCTTATCCATATGTTGGGGTTTTGCTGTCTTAATTCCCTGGGCCGCAAATGAAGGCAATTTAAAAAGTATTGTTTTATTGTTTTGCTGGCTAGCCACAATTTTTTGGACTTTTGGCTTTGACACAATTTATGCTTTAGCAGATAAAAAATATGATATCAAAATTGGAATAAATAGTTCCGCTGTTAACCTTCAGAACAATACAAGAATAACTATTCAAATTTGTTATTTATTAACTTCTATTTTTCTTGCATTATGCGGATTTATTAAGCAAATGGATTTTATTTTTTGGCCAATTTGGCTTTCAACGGCAATCTTAATGCAGCGAGATATACTAGAGGTATTTCCTGAGGAAAAGCAATCTATAAAAAATATTGGGAATCACTTCAAAAAGCAATCAATTTATGGAGGAGTTATTTTATTAGGAATTATTATTGCCTCATAAATTCTAAAAATGGTCTTTAGATTAAAAAAAGGTGATCAAATAGATATTTTAGCTCCTGGCTCCTTTATTGATGAAGAAGAAAATTTTCAAAAAGGTATAGAAATCTTAAAAAACTGGGGCTTGGAAATTAATGAAAATAATTCTCTGTCAAAAAAGTTTGGTTATTTTGCAGGTGATGATCTAAGTAGATTTGAAGAACTGGAAAAAGCACAAAATAGTAAGCTAATAATTTTTGCAAAAGGAGGCTGGGGTTCAGCAAGAATATTAGAAAAAGAACCTTCTTGGCAGCATGGTTTAATGCTTGGATTCTCAGATACTTGTTCTTTATTACTATCTAAATATTCTCAAGGATTTATAGGTTCTATTCATGGGCCCATGGTTACTGGCCTTTTCAAAGAGCCAGAGTGGAGTCTAGAGAGATTAAGAAATTTACTTTTTGAAGGATATGTTGAGGACATAAGTGGAATTCCTTTAAGAGGTGGGAAAGCTAAAGGAGAAATTATCGTTTCTAACTTAACTATTGCTACTTTTTTAATTGGTACTAATCACTTTCCAGATTGCAAAGGGAAAATAATAATTTTTGAAGATATTAATGAAGATATTTATAAAATTGATCGCATGTTGACTTACCTCAGGATGACTAAAACAATTTCTGAAATTGCTGGTATTGGATTCGGAAGCTTTTCTAATGATTCCTGCGACCTTGAATGGAAAGATTTACTAAAAAACTGCATTATTGAAAGACTCCAAGAGTTTGATTTTCCTATTCTTTTTGACCTCCCTATAGGCCACATATCAGGGAATGCATGCATCCCGTTAGGGTATAAAGCAACCTTAAATGGTGATATCGGCATTCTTAGTATCGATAAACCTTTTTAACAAGAAGTTAGTTGTTCACAAAAAGTTTTGCTATTTTCAAATCAATAGGGGATGTAATTTTTATATTTGAATAAGTGCCTTCAATAATTTTTACTTTCCAATTAAGAATTTCGAATAGTGAAGCATCATCTGTCACTTTCCAGTTTTTATCAATTGCCATAACATGAGCCTTTTTTAAACTATCTACTAAAAAACCCTGAGGGGTTTGCGCTGCCCACAAATAATTCCTATCTGGTGTTTTCTTAATAAAACCTTCATTATCAACAATCTTTATTGTGTCAGTTACCTTAGTAGCCAAAATGACAGCTTCATTTTCATCTAATTGCTTAGCACATTGATCTATTAATTCAGGATTAATTAGACATCTAGCACCATCATGTATTAAAACTTTTTTAGCATCTTTTGGCAGCGCTTTTAAACCGTTAAAAACTGACTGTTGTCTGGTTTCACCTCCATTAATCCAATGAACTTTATCGGCAAAATCCTTTGCTGAATTTAATAACAATTCTTTATCTTTCGGTTGCCCAATTATTCCAACCCAACTTGTTGAGCTTGCAGAAAATACAGATTTAAGTGTCCAATAAATCAAAGACTCTCCCTCTAAATCAATAAGTAATTTATTTTTTCCAGCTTTCATTCTGCTACCACTCCCTGCAGCTGGTATTAAAAAGTGCACGATAAAAGTTCTTAATATTTTTCTAGATAATTATAAATAAAAGCAATATCTTTACACAAATAGTACTACGATTGAAAATTATAAAATCTCATAATGACAAATACAGATTCATTATCAGGCAAAGTTGCTTTAATCACTGGAGCTAGCAGAGGAATTGGTAAAGAAATTGCTTTAGAACTAAGTCGCCTAGGCGCAGAAGTATTTATTAATTACTCTTCATCCGATGAAAAAGCTGAAGAAGTTGTAAATTCAATAAAAAATTCGGGAGGTAAAGCTCATAAATTAAAATTTGATGTATCAAAAGAGGATTCTGTCAGTGAAGCTTTTGAAGAAATCTTAAAAATTAATGGCAGCATTGATATCCTTATTAACAATGCTGGTATTACTAGAGATGGACTTTTGATGAGAATGAAATCGGAACAATGGGATGACGTATTAAATACAAACTTAAAAGGAGTTTTTCTTTGTACAAAATATGCTTCAAAATATATGATGAAAAAAAGAAGTGGTAATATCGTAAATATTTCATCTGTTGTTGGATTAATTGGTAATCCCGGTCAAGCAAATTATTCTGCAGCTAAAGCTGGAGTTATTGGATTCACTAAAACTTGCGCTAAAGAATTTGCTTCAAGAGGTATAAACGTAAATGCAATAGCTCCAGGCTTTATAGAAACAGAGATGACTGAAAAACTTAATACCGAAGATATTCTTAAAGTTATTCCTCTAGGGAAATTAGGAAGTTGTTCTCAAATTGCGAATTTAGTATCTTTCTTAGTTTCAAGTAATGCTGGAAGTTACATTACAGGACAAACAATTAGTATTGATGGTGGTATGAGTATTTAATTATGTACTTTCGTAAGGTTGACCCAATTCATCTCTCAACCTTCTAATTTTTTGTAAAAGTTTTAGTCTTCGACTTCTAGCAGTTAAAGTCAAGAAAAATCTTAAAGGAAAATATATTAGTGTCATAGCAATCGCGAGAATTGCGGTAAGAGTAAAAATAAGATTATTTGATTCATCCATATCTTAAAGATACTCTTATTTGAATTAATTTGTATGTCTAATTAAAAGAAATTCGGCTTTCCCCACTTAATTAAATATCCCTTAAAAATGATTCTATGGGAGATTAGAATAACATAGAGGTCCTAGTAAACATGGCAAAACAATTAAGTTTTTCTAATGAATCAAGAGAAGCGCTAGAAAAAGGTGTGAATTTCGTAGCTAATGCAGTAAAGGTTACTATTGGCCCGAAGGCAAAAAACGTTGTCATAGAAAGAAAATTTGGATCGCCAGATATAGTAAGAGATGGATCCACTGTTGCTAAAGAGATTGAGATTGAAAACCCTATTTCTAATTTAGGTGCGAAATTAATAGAACAAGTTGCATCCAAGACAAAAGAGAGTGCTGGTGATGGAACAACAACAGCAACTATTTTGGCTCAGAAGATGGTTCAGGAGGGATTAAAAAATATTGCTTCTGGTGCCAGTCCTATGGAGTTAAAAAAAGGTATGGAGGTAGGCCTAGCTTTTGTTTTAGAAAAATTAAGCTCGAAGAGTATTTCATTAAGTAGTTCTGATATCCAAAAAGTTGCAACAGTTAGTGCTGGAGGTGATGAAGAAATTGGATCTATGATTTCGAAAGCAATGGATATTGTTACTTCTGATGGTGTAATAACTGTTGAAGAATCTCAATCACTAGAAACTGAATTAGATATAACTGAAGGAATGTCTTTTGATAGAGGTTATAGTTCTCCATATTTCGTAACAGACCAAGAAAGACAAGTTTGTGAACTTGAAAACCCTAAAATATTAATAACTGATCAAAAAATCTCGACTTTAATTGATCTGGTTCCAATACTCGAAGAAATTCAGAAGTCAGGCTCACCTTTTCTTATTCTTGCTGAAGATATAGAAGGAGAGGCTTTAACCACTCTGGTTTTGAATAAGAATAGTGGGGTTTTAAATGTAGCTTCAGTGAGAGCTCCGTTATTTGGTGAAAGAAGAAAAGCCGCCCTTGAAGATATAGCAATTCTTACAGGGGCTAAATTAATTAGCGAAGATAAATCGATGACACTTGATAAAGTATCGATTAATGATTTAGGTAAAGCAAAAAAAATAACTATCACAAAGGATAAAACTACAATAGTTGCCTTCGAAGACACGAAAGATTTAGTTGAAGCGCGAGTAGAGAAATTAAAGAGAGAAGTTAATATAACTGAATCAGAGTATGATCAGGATAAAATCAATGAAAGGATCGCCAAACTAGCCGGAGGTGTAGCCCTTATCAAAGTAGGAGCTGCTACAGAAACAGAGTTGAAGTATAAAAAGTTAAGAATCGAAGATTCCCTAAATGCTACGAAAGCTGCTATCGAAGAGGGTGTTGTTTCTGGAGGAGGACAAACCTTAATTGAAATATCAGATGATCTTTTAAGTTTAAGTCAAACATCTTCCGATGATTTAAGGACAGGGATAAATATAGTTAAAGAAGCCCTTTTGGAACCTACCAAACAAATAGCAAAAAATGCTGGTTTTAATGGCGATGTAGTTGTCGCTGAAATTAAAAGACTTAACAAAGGCTTTAATGCTAATTCAGGAAAATATGAGGATTTAAAAGCTTCAGGAATATTAGATCCAACCAAAGTAATAAGATTAGCTCTTCAAGATTCAGTATCTATTGCAGCTATGCTCCTCACAACAGAAGTTGCGATGGCAGACATTCCAGAGCCTGAAGCCACAGCCGCTGGAGGACCAGGTGGAGATCCAATGGGAGGAATGGGTGGCATGGGAATGCCAGGAATGGGTGGTATGGGAATGCCAGGAATGGGTGGCATGGGAATGCCAGGAATGGGTGGCATGGGAATGCCAGGAATGGGTGGCATGGGAATGCCGGGTATGATGTAAAAGCTAACTAGCTTTTTTATCGTTGTTAATCCACTTTCTTAAATTTTTAATATAAGGTAGGGGTAATTTTGGGGTTTCAGTAAATTGATTTATTTTATTAGAATTTTGATTTTTACTAGATATTTCATTGCTGCTAGCAGTTTCTAGGCCAATTGATTCCCACTTTGTTTTTTCAATATTTTCAAAAGTTTTTGATAATTTAAGCTTAATTTCTTCTTGATTTTCTTCATGTACTTCATCAATTAAAGATATCTGCTCTTGATTTTCTTCATGTACTTCATCAATTAAAGATATCTGCTCTTGATTTTCTTCTTCACACTGATTTTCTTTTTGTAGTGAACTATGGATTAATAAATCATTTAATGAATCAATCCCAAATCTATGGACCCACTTAAGAACAACATTTTCTTTAAGCAAAAAATTATTTTCTAAAGAGGCTTGTTTAAAAACTTCTATTAAATGATTTTTTAAAAGCATAAAATTTTTAATTTAACTTTCTATTTAACAGAGGCCTTATAATAATCAAGGAAAAAACTGTTAAAGAAAATAAAATCGAGATACAACTCTTACAAGTTAAATCACCATATGGGGCATGTAAAGCCACTAATTCCAAATCCATAGTTTGTGTATAGGCAGTCCTAATAGGTTCAATAGCAAAAGTTAATGGATTTAATGAAGCTAACCATCCCAGCCAATTTGGCATAAAAGAGATTGGAGCTAAAGCAGTACTTGCAAATAGAAGAGGTAAATTTATTACGAATATAAGAGCGATTAATTCAATATGTCCCGGCAAAACAAACGCTAAACATAAACTAATTGATGTCACAAAAAGAACTAATAAAATTAGTGTTGTAAATACAATTCCTAAACCATATAAGTTGGGCCATCCATAACCCAAAATGTATGAAACAATCATTATTACAATACTCTGAACAAAGCTCAAGATTGTTATGTAAAAAAAAGAAGATAAAACTATGGATAATCTACTGGTTAAAGGAGCCACAAGCAATCTATTAAGAAATCCAAACTCTCTATCAAACATTAAAGGAAGACCAGAATTTAAGGCTCCGCTAAAAGCAGTAAAAACAATAAGTCCTGCTCCTAAAAAATTGCCATAAGAATCAACTCCTGGTAAAAAACCTTCAGGAGCTTTAGAGAATAATGCTCCAAATAAAAAAAGCCAAATTATTGGTTGTAATATTCCTGCTAAAAGAGTTGATGGTCTTCTTTTTAATTGAATAAATAATCTCTTTGTTAAGGCAAATGTTTCTTGATATAAAAAAAATAAATTATATTGTTGTAATTCCATAATTAACAGTAATTAGTATTCATTATAGTTAGTTAACCAAAAGTTTTTTTATCGCATGGATTGCTTTGATTCTTTTTTTAGGTCTCTTTTCCCTGCCATAGAAATTTCAGCATCCAACAATGTTTTCCCAGTTGCCTGAAGATATACATCATCCAAGCTTGGCTGACTTTGGGTAAGAGAAAAAATTTCAAACTTTGAGAAGGCCAATTCCACTTTTAGCTTTGTAAGTAAATCTTTTTGCTTATCTGCTACGAAATTTATCGAGAAACCTTGAGCTTCATTTATGATAATCTGACTAATTCCATCTATTGAAGATAAGATGTTACATATATTTTTTGCTTCTTCCTGATTACTAAATTCTCTTACTTTCAAAGTTACTCTATCTCCTCCTAATTTATTTTTGAGCTCTGCAGGAGTTCCTTTTGCTATAACTCTTCCATCATCAATTATCACTAATCTATCTGCCAATTTATCTATTTCATCAAGATAGTGACTACTTAAAATAATAGTCATTCCATTATTTCTCAAATCTTTTAAAAGTTGCCATATAATATTTCTACTTTCAATATCTAAACCAACAGTAGGTTCATCCAAAATTAATACTTGGGGCAAATGTAAAAGTCCAGCTGCAAGATCTATTCTTCTTTTCATTCCCCCTGAATAAGTTCCACACTTTCGATCAATCCAATCATTCATTTCTAATTGATCTATTAATTTCTTTATCCTTTCAAATTTTTTATTTTTGTTGATGTGATATAAATCTGATTGAAAATCCAAAAGCTCTCGTCCGGTTAATATTTTATCAAGTGCAATGTCTTGAGCAACATAACCAATTAATTCTCTAATTTTCCTTGAATTTTTTATCAGATTAATATTATTTATAAAAACTTCTCCACTATCAGGCTCTATTAAAGTAGCGAGTATTTTTATTAGTGTTGATTTGCCAGCACCATTTGGACCCAGGATTCCGAATAATGTGCCGGCTTCAATTTCCATCGATAAATTTTTTAATGCATTGATATCTGAATAAGATTTTGAGAGCCCTTTAACTTTTATATAATTCATCAAACTTACTATTTACTTAAGAAACATTTTACATCTAATTTAATTACTAAGCAGGGATACAATAGATAAAAATATTTGTATAGATTGCTGCTCAAATTCTACGGATAGTTGGGTTCTGGAAATTAATAACAAAAGACAAATGCCAAACATGTAGAGAATAGACCACCTAAAAAGAGACTTTGCTCTTGAAAGATCATCAGGAGATTTCTGTAATTCATTTATTAATTGCAAAAGTCTTCCGTTAAATGGCAATAACATAATTCCGTATAAGAGGCCCCCTTCTGGTAGAGCAAAGACTCCCATAATACTCATTAAAACTGTTGCCCATCCGTAACGAGAAATCGCTTTAGCAGTAAAAACAGATCCTTTAACAGAAGGGAGCATAGGAATACCAACAGATGAGTAATCATCCTTCAACAAAATTGCAAGTGCCCAAAAATGCGCTGGGGTCCATAACATTACTAAACCAAACAACCACCAACCACTAAGACCTACATGGCCTGTGGCAGCAGACGCTCCAACTAAGGGTGGTATCGCACCAGCAACTCCTCCGAAAACAATGTTTTTTGTTGTACGAGGTTTCAAAATAACTGTATATAAAATTACGTAGCTAAATAAACCAAGAAGAGTTAAACCCGCAGCCAAATAATTTACACCACTAACTAAAAGCATCGAAGCTGCCAAAGTACATGATACGGCGGCTAAAAATACAGTCTCAGATGATAACTTTCCTGCTGGCAAAGCTCTTTTGCTAGTTCTTGTCATCCTCTTATCTAATTCCATTTCCCACAAGCAATTAAGAGCTCCTGCTGCTGCTGCTGCCAAAGCGCCTCCTCCTAAAGTGCAGATAAGTTTCGGGGAAGACAAAGGCCATTCTTCTGTTAAAGCCATTCCTCCCAAAGTTGTGGCCAGTAAAAGTGGGATTAATCTAGGTTTTGCTACTTCAAGCCAAGGTGGCAAAGTTAATCTTTTTCTTGAAGGTACAACTTCATCCCTAATTGAAGATTTATAGTTCAAGTTTTCTAAGTTACTACTATTCATGAGTTGATACCGAACGTTTGGGGATTAAGGGAGTGGTTTAGACCTTTTTTGGTAAAAGGATTTCTAAAAATTAATGTTGTTAATATCGCAATAAATAGAGAGGCGTTAAGTTGATGACCGATAATAAAAATAGGTTCATTCAAATTTGTTTTAAGACTTAGAACACCCAAAGTAATTTGGGAAAACAAGAGAAAAATAAGTGTTGTGAGATATTTCCAATTTTCATTAAGCAAACTTCTCTTATAAATTGCAATAGCAATAATCAATAAAATTGAAAAAGCAATTGGTAAAGCAAATAATTTATGTATATTTAGAATTAGGCATTGTTTATTAAAAGATAAGCAAATATTTGCTGACCAGGTTGATGAAATCCTTACTCCAATAAAAGATTGAATAAAAGTAAGTAAAAGAGGAACAAACAATAATAATCTCCACCAAATTAATGGCTCCTCTGTTTCGTAATTTTCTAAATTTTGATTTATTGAAATTGTTGTGATGAGAAGTAGAAAAGCTATTAAAAGATGGCCAGTAACAGTATATGAATCAAGCAGATTTATTACTGTTAAAGCTCCAAAAGATCCTTGGAGAATAACGAGAAAAAGTAATAATGAATAAGTTTTAGGTAACCAATTTGGAATTTCATTTTTCCAAATAATTGAAAGGGTAAATTTAAAAAGAATTAATATTCCAACCAGAAAAGCATCTAGACGATGAAACCACTCTAGAAATACTCTTAGGTTCATATGATTAAAAGGCAAAAAAGATCCATAACATAATGGCCAATCTGGACAGGCAAGTCCTGCCTCCATGACTCTCGTAGCACCTCCAATTACGATTAGTGCGATAAGTGCAAGTACACT
>CACGAJ010000011.1 GCA_902570945.1 uncultured Synechococcaceae cyanobacterium | reverse complement strand
AAAATTTAATTATAAAATTTTATCAAGTGGAGGAACTGCCAAACATCTAATAGAGGCAAAAATTCCAGTTATTAAAGTTGCAGATTTTACAAATTCTCCAGAAATTCTTGGAGGAAGAGTTAAAACTTTACATCCAAAAATACACGGGGGAATATTAGCTAAAAGAACCGATGAGGAACATAAAAGAGATATAGAAGCTAACGATCTTGATTTAATTGACTTAGTAGTTGTAAATTTATATCCTTTTAAAAAAACTGTGGCTCAGGGAGCTAAATGGGAAGATGCTATTGAAAATATCGATATTGGAGGGCCATCAATGATTCGTTCTGCAGCTAAAAATCACAAAGACGTTTCCGTTTTAGTGGATCCTAGTCAGTATCAAAGTTTTCTTGAAGAAAGTAAAAAAGGTGCATTAAATGAGTCATTTAAAGCAAAATTAGCCCTTGAAGCTTTTCAACATACAGCAGACTATGACACTGCAATATCAAATTGGATAACTAAAGAAAAAGGTTTACAATCTTCCAAATATATTGAATCTTATCCACTAATCAGAACCTTAAGATATGGTGAAAATCCTCATCAAAAAGCTTTTTGGTATGGTTTAAGTAATATTGGATGGAACTCTGCTGAACAATTACAAGGAAAAGATTTAAGTTATAATAATATCTTAGATCTTGATTCGGCACTTTCAACAGTTTTAGAATTTGGCTACGCAGAAAAAGATGAACTCAAAACAGACACGTTTGCCTCTGTAATTCTAAAACACAATAATCCTTGTGGTGCCTCAATAAGTAATTCAGCCTCTCAAGCATTTTTGAATGCTTTGGAATGCGACTCAGTTAGTGCATTTGGAGGAATAGTTGCTTTTAATTCAAATGTTGATACTGAGACAGCAATTAACCTCAAAGATATTTTCTTAGAATGTGTAGTCGCTCCTTCTTTTGATGAGGAAGCTTTAAAAATTTTAAAAGTCAAAAAGAATTTAAGAATTTTAAAGTTATCAAAAGATCAACTTCCAAAAAAGAATCAAACTTCTACTAAATCAATAATGGGAGGATTACTTGTTCAAGACACTGATGATTGTGAAGATAAAACTGAAAGTTGGACTTCAGTAACTAAGAAGAATCCGAGTAATCAAATGAACTTGGATCTACATTTTGCATGGAAAATTTGTAAACACGTGAAATCTAATGCCATTGTTATTGCAAAAGACCAAAAAACTATTGGCATTGGAGCTGGCCAAATGAATAGAGTTGGAGCAGCAAAAATTGCGTTAAAAGAAGCTGGAAAGTTATGTTCTAATGCCGTCTTGGCCAGCGATGGTTTTTTTCCATTTGCTGATACTGTAGAGCTGGCAAATGAATACGGGATAAAAGCAATTATCCAACCTGGAGGAAGTCTAAGAGACCAAGACAGTATAGATATGTGTAATTCTAAGGGTATTTCAATGGTATTTACGCAAAAAAGGCATTTCTTGCATTAAGTTATGTTGATTTTGGATAGTAAGTAATCTTGTTAGTTTTTCTAAATAAAGAAAGCCTTCCTGGACCTGCGCATAGAAAGTAGAGAGAAATAGCTCCATAAATAAAAGATAATTCGAAAGCATAGTTGTGACCTTCAACAACTGCGAGAGGAAAACCCTCTAATCCAGTATCTAAAAGATGAAAATAAACAGCGAATGCCATAGTAGAAAATAATCCGAGTGAAGAAAGCCTCGCAAAAATTCCTAGAGCCAATCCTACTGGACAAACTAATTGAGTAATAGCTGCACCAAAAGTCCAAATTACAGGATCACCAGGCAAAAAAGGAAAGTATTTGCCAACAACAAATTCTGCGAAACCTTGCGGATCCTGAAGTTTTTCTAAGCCATGATGAATCATTAATGCACAAAACCCAATTCTTAAAACAAAGATTGATAATTCTCCAAGGATATTTACTTCTGACCCAGAAGACGGATTAGCAACCACTACCTCTACTTTTTGGGGTGCTTTAGTTCTATTTAAACTGGCTGTCTGAGCCTGATTAGTCTGAGTTTTGTCTTCCATACTTCGAAAATTTTTTATTATTCTAAATAATAAAGTAGATCTTTAGGAAATATTGGAATAATAAATTTAAAAAACTAATCAAACTTTTAATAATGTTCCGAGTTTAGGAAGCTATATCAATTAACTTTTCAATTACATCTGCAACAACCTTGTCAGGAGTTGATGCGCCTGAGGTGATTCCAACGTTAATGTTTCCACTAGGTAAAAAATTATTTTTAATTTCTAAATCAGAACCTAATGGTTTGTGAAATATTGAGTTATCTTCTACTGAAATTCTCTCAGGTGTGTCAATGTGAAAAGAAGCAATATTCTTAGTAATTGCTATTTCTTGTAAATGAGTAGTATTAGAAGAATTGAAACCTCCTATAACAACTAGAATATCAAGGTCTTCATCAACCAAAGAAAACATTGCATCTTGTCGTTCTTCAGTTGCATCACAAATTGTATTAAAAGCTAAAAAGTGACTATTTATGTTTTCTGGACCAAATTTTTTTAGCATAGTTTTTTCAAAAATTTTTCCTATCTCTTCTGTCTCGCTTTTCAACATAGTTGTTTGGTTAGCAACTCCTACCCTATCTAAATCTTTATCAGGATCAAATCCATCAGAAAAAGCTTTAGCGAATTTATTCAAGAATTCATTTCTATTTCCTCTGCCAAGTATATATTCAGCAACATAATTTGCTTCTTCAAGATCAAGTACAACTAAGTACTTTCCAGCGAACGAACTTGTGGCAAGAGTCTCTTCATGTTTAAACTTTCCATGAATTATTGATGTAAATATATGTTTTTTATGCTTTTCGACTGTATGCCATACCTTAGATACCCAAGGACATGTAGTGTCTATAATATGACATCCCTTCTCATGAAGAAGTTTCATTTCCTGAACAGTAGCTCCAAAAGCGGGCAAAATGACAACATCACCATTTGAGACATTAGAAAAATCTTTAATGCCATTCTTTGCTGAAATGAATTTCACATCCATTTTTCTTAAATGATCATTAACTGAAGGATTATGTATTATTTCGTTCGTAATCCATATATTTTCGTTTGGATAATGTCGTCTCGTTTCATAGGCCATCGCGACGGCTCTTTCTACACCCCAGCAGAAGCCAAAAGCTTTAGCCAACTTTATATTTAATCTACCTTTTTTGTATGTGAAACCATTATCTCTGATAGAGCTTATCAAATCGCTTTGGTAAGCTTCTTCTAATGCCTGCGCTCTTTTTGTGGGAGAATCAAAACCTCTTCGGTTATATCTATCCGAATGATGAAGAGATCTTCTAAAAGCTTGAGTGTCCATTTTTTGATATTACAACATTTTAAATAATTTTTTGAAAAAAAAAGAAACCTGACATATGTCAGGTTTCATAATTTTATTTAAATTTAGATTATTTAGCAGATGCAAAGTCTGGATAAGCTTCCATTCCATGCTCTCCTATATCTAAACCTTGAGTCTCCTCTTCTTCAGATACTCGGATGCCTCCAAATAATCCTCCAATGATGGACCATGCAATCCAACAAGTAACAAGAGTCCAGATAGCGTAACAACCTGCACCGAAGGCCTGAACTAGAAACTGGTTAATTCCACCGCCATTAAATAGACCTATTCCTGCAGCGCCAGGATCCATTCCCTCGACACCCCAAAGACCTATAACAACAGTACCCCAAACTCCACAGACTCCGTGAACAGAAAAGGCACCAACTGGATCGTCAATTTCTGCAGCATCCATTGCAGCTACTGCAAAAACAACAATAATTCCACCAACAGCTCCTGCTAACCAAGATCCTGCAAATGTCATGTTTCCACAACCTGCAGTAATACTTACCAAGCCAGCAAGAATTCCGTTAATGATCATCGTCAAATCAGGCTTTCCAGAAGTCAATGTAGATAAAACTGTCGCAGCAATAGCACCACCTGCAGCAGCAAGGGTTGTTGTAACTGCTACATAGGCAACATATTCGTCCATGGCAAGTTCGGAACCTGGGTTAAACCCATACCAACCTATCCAAAGTATTAAAGCACCTAAGGTTGCTATGGCCATGCTATGGCCAGGCATCGCTTGTGCCTTACCATCAACATATTTGCCAATTCTGGGTCCAAGCATCATGGCTCCTACTAAACCAGCCCAGCCACCTACAGAGTGAACAATAGATGATCCGGCAAAATCGATAAAGCCAAGGCCTCCTAAAAAGCCATCGCTATTCCATTGCCAGCTTCCAGAAATAGGATAAATTACACCGGAAAGAACAATTGCGAAGATTACAAACTCTCCGAATTTAACTCTCTCTGCAACTAATCCGGAAACGATCGTTGCTGCCGTTCCAGCAAATGCTGCTTGGAAAAGGAAATCAACAGAAGGAACTAAACAACCTGTATCGCCTCCTGCAGCACATTCAAATGCTCCAGATGGATCAGGATCAAAAAATAGTCCATCGAAGAAGAAATATCCTCCAAATACTGAACCCCCATACATTAATGAGTATCCAATAAACCAATATGCAGAAACTGCAAGAGCAAATACAAATAGGTTTTTAGCGAGAATATTTACAGCGTTCTTAGATCTACACATACCAGCTTCAACCATAGCGAAGCCTGCGTTCATGAAGATCACAAGAATAGTAGCTATAAACAACCAAAGGTTGTCAGCTAAAAAAGTAGCAGCCTGAGGACCTGTTAAGTCTCCGAGACCAGGGCCAGCTTTAGCAGCAAAAGTAAAAATACTTAGGCCAAAAAGAGCTACTGGAACAGTGGCTAACCAAATCAGTGAACGATTGGTTCTTAAGCCACGTATGCTGCGCAGGAGTAGCATAGGTCCTTCTAGAAGACTAGCTTCTTGAAGTCTCTTGCTGTGTCCTGGCCGCGAATGCAAAGCAGTGGTCATAAATAATTTAAATTGTCAAAAAAAACAGTTGTCCTGTTTCCTTTCATTTATAATTTTGCTCAAAAAACTTATTAGTGTCTAGTAGTTGTTTATACCGTTTTTATAGTTGCACCTTAAAAGATATTTGTTAAATTTAAGATTTTTTCAATAATTTCAATAACAGAAATAAAATTAATCACCGTTTGATATCAAATTGATTGGCTTAACACCTTCCCAAGAAACATGATCCAAATGGAATTCAAAGCAACAGGGAATAAGAAGCATTCCTGCGGTTAGTGATTCCCTAAAAAGCCTGCCATAAAAGGGGTCTGCATCATCTCCAGGAGCAAAAAATTCTGCATCTTTTCTTGTTATGCAAGGTATTAATACACTTTTACTTTCTGGAATTAATTCTTTCAATTCAATTAAGTGTTTTTGACCTCTTTTCGTTTCTGTATCTGGGAAAAGAGCAATATTTTTATGAATCCAAGTGGTATTTTTGACTTCTATGTATATGTTACGTTTATCAGGATTTGAAGATTTTGGAGTTAAAAGAAGGTCAATTCTACTTTTTTTATCCTTTCCGTAAGGAACCTCAGAATTAATTTCCTCTATTTCCCCAAGCTCCTCTTTGAGATAGTTTTGTTCAATAAGCTTTTTAATTAGCTTATTTGCAAATAAAGTATTAATACCGACCCAAATTTCTTCATTTCTAGGGCCTACTACACAAACCTGCTCCCAAGTGTAAGGTAACTTCCTTTTTGGAGAAGAAGAAACGCTTATTCTCACTTTTGCTCTCTCTTTTATAAGTCCTCTCATTGGCCCCGTATTAGCACAATGAGCAGTAACTATTTCGCCATTATTTAGTTGAATATCTGCAAGAAATCTTTTGTATCTTTTAATTAAAACACCTTCAATTAATGGATCAAACTGTATTATCAGATCTTTCATAAAATTGTAATTAGTTTAAAACCAAATATAATTGAATCTTATTGAAAAATGTTTAGACAAAAATAGAGATATGAATTCATATTTTAAGAATAATGTTTTTTCAATTTCATTTGGTACTGCTATAAGTAAATTAGTTGGATTTGCGAGAGAAGCTTTCATTGCTGCCGCCTTTGGCATAGGGATAACATACGACGCATTCAATTTTGCATATATAATTCCTGGCTTTTTTTTAATAATTATTGGAGGTATTAATGGTGCATACCATAATGCTGTTGTAAGTGTTTTAACTCCTCTTAATAAAAAAGATAGTGGGGTATTGCTAACTCAAGTAGGAATAAAACTTACTTTGATATTATTTTTGATAGGTTTTTTTATATACTTTAATGCAAATTTGTTAATTAATTTAATAGGTCCAAATTTAAGTAGTGAAGCTAAATCTATCGCAACTCTGCAATTAAGAATCCTCACTCCTTGTATACCTTTATCTGGTTTTATAGGTTTAAGTTTTGGGGCACTTAATTCTAGAAATAAATTTTTAATATCAAGTGTTAGCCCTGCAATTGTTAGCCTAACAACAATATCATTTATTTTGTTAAGTTGGGTCTTAAAAAACAATACAAATTTTCTTCCATATTCTGCTTTACTAGCTTCTGCCACTTTAGTCGGAACTTTAATACAATTTTTCATTCAAATCTGGTCAATAAATAAAATTGGTTTATTAAGATTCAAATCCAATTGGTATTCTTTTATCAAAGAAGAAAAAAGAATTTACAATCTAATTTTTCCTGCAAGTATTTCTTCTGGACTCGGGCAAATTAATGTATATGTAGATATGTTTTTCGCTTCAAGCTTCCAAGGAGCCGCATCAGGATTAGCTTATGGTAACTTTCTTATACAGGCACCACTTGGGATTTTATCAAATTCTCTAATCTTGCCATTATTAACAAGTTTTTCCAAATTAAAAGCAAAAAAAAAATTTGTAGAGTTTAGAAATGAATTAATCGTGGGTATTGAGTATTGTTTTTTAATAACTATTTTTTTAACTGCCTTTTTCATAACTTTTAATAATCAAATAGTCCAACTAGCCTTTCAAAGAGGTGTTTTTGATTACGAGGCAGTTGATAATGTAAGGAAAATTTTAATTGCATATTCAGTTGGTATTCCTTTTTATCTTTACAGAGACTTGTTAGTGAGAACTTACTATGCAATTGAAAAAACTCAATTACCTTTCCAATTATCCCTCTTAGGAATATCGCTTAATATCTTTTTTGATTGGTTTTTAATAGGAGCTCCAACTCAGAATATGGGCAATCTATCACCTTATAATTTCGAAATTGAAGGAATAATTTTATCCTCAGCATTAGTAAACTTTATTATTTGCTTCATTCTTTCTATTAATCTTAAAAACCAGAATATTCCTTTACCTTTTTTTATTTTATTTGGAAAGATTCTCTTAATTTCTGGCTCAGCTTTATTATCAAGCTACATTAGCTTTTCAATTTTCAAAAACATCCCACCCTCAATCAATGTTTTAGAAAGATTATTAGTTTTAATAATTGAAACATTAACGTTTCTTATTATTTATTTCTTGATTACTAAATTTCTAAAAGTAAATAAATTTAAACTTTATAAGTGAATCACCTATCAATAAGAAAATTTCTCAAGAACTTCCTCTAATTCATATATCTGTGATGAAGTAATTAAGTTAATTAATGAGATATCCTCATTACCATCGCCAATTTTAACCCGTATAGATTTTAAGCTTAATTTTGCTGCTTCTTGGGGATTGCGATCTAAATTATTAATGCATTCAATTGCCAATTTTCTAGATAAGCCTGCATCTCCAAGATACAAATTCCACTTTTCTATTTTTATAAAAACCTTTTCGGAAATAATATTTTCTAGATCACTTATTAGTATCTGAGAGTCCATAAAAATAAAATTGATTTAAGATGATTGTTTTGAAGTATCTTTAGGTTTTTTTATAATTACGAAAAGTAAATGCGAGGCCAAAAGAACTGACCAGAAAATTGCAAAATCATTAAAAAAGGCTATCTCATATTTAATTTCTTTTAAAAGCCATGTGCCACTTACAATCGCAGTAAATATCATACAGTGAATAACAAAATTGACTATTCGAGAAAAATGTTTATAGATAGGATCTTCTAAATCACCATTTCCGTACCACTTTATAGGCATATTAATAATTAGATTGTTAATAATAGATATTTTACCCGAAATCTAGTTGACTAAGAGACCCTGAAACAGAGATATTACATAATTATGCGCCTGTAGCTCAGTGGATTAGAGCACCTGACTACGGATCAGGGTGTCGGGAGTTCGAATCTCTCCAGGCGCGTTTAAAATTATGAAATATTCTTTTTATATTTTTCTAAAAAATATGGTCTATATTATAGGTATTACTTATCAAATTCAATGAATATTCTTCAAAATCTTAAAGAAAGTGATCCAGTAATATCCAATTTTATTAACTCTGAAAAAAATAGACAGGAAACTCATCTTGAGTTAATTGCAAGTGAAAATTTTGCATCAATTGCCGTCATGCAGGCTCAAGGATCCGTCCTTACAAATAAATACGCCGAGGGATTACCTCAAAAAAGATATTACGGGGGATGTGAATTTGTTGATGAAATTGAAGAATTAGCTATTCAGAGAGCGAAAAAATTATTTAATGCTAACTGGGCTAATGTTCAACCCCATAGTGGAGCCCAAGCTAATGCTGCTGTTTTCCTTAGTCTTCTTAAACCTGGCGACACTATCATGGGGATGGATTTATCTCATGGTGGACACCTAACTCATGGATCTCCAGTAAATATGAGTGGCAAGTGGTTCAATGCAGTTCACTATGGAGTTAATAAAGAAACTAGTGAATTAAATTTTGAAGAGATAAGAGACATAGCACTTGAAACAAAACCAAAATTAATCATATGCGGATATTCTGCTTATCCAAGAACAATCGATTTTGAGTCATTTAGAAATATTGCAGATGAAGTTGGTGCATTCTTAATGGCTGATATTGCACACATCGCTGGTCTAGTAGCAAGTAAACTTCACCCAAATCCTATACCTCATTGTGATGTTGTAACTACAACTACCCATAAAACATTAAGAGGGCCTAGAGGGGGGCTTATCTTGTGTAAAGATGCAGAATTTGGAAAGAAATTTGATAAATCTGTTTTCCCTGGAACTCAGGGTGGGCCCCTAGAACATATTATTGCCGCTAAAGCAGTTGCATTTAGAGAAGCCTTGCAACCAGATTTCGTTAATTATTCCAATCAAGTAATAAAAAATGCCAAGGTTCTAGCTTCAACTTTAATAAATAGAGGAATCAATATCGTGAGTGGAGGCACTGACAACCATATTGTTTTACTCGATTTAAGAAGTATCAATATGACTGGTAAAATTGCAGACTTGCTCG
Source organism: uncultured Synechococcaceae cyanobacterium (assembly GCA_902570945.1). Lineage (GTDB taxonomy): Bacteria > Cyanobacteriota > Cyanobacteriia > PCC-6307 > Cyanobiaceae > Prochlorococcus_A. The sequence goes on along the minus strand of CACGAJ010000011.1, from coordinate 18,337 downwards.
TAAGTGAAGTGAATATCACTGCAAATAAAAATACCGTTCCATTTGACCCTGAATCACCTTTTGTGACCAGCGGGCTAAGGTTGGGTACTGCAGCTTTAACTACTAGAGGTTTTAATGAGAATGCTTTTGCTGAAGTTGGCGAAATTATTGCTGATAGATTACTTAACCCAAACGATCCACTTATTGAAAGTCAATGTAAAGAAAGAGTACTAACCTTATGTAATCGTTTTCCTCTTTATGAAGGCAAACTTGAAGCATCAATTAAATGAGTCCTAATTCCAAGGGAGTTGAAATTCTTTCTATTGGAACAGAGCTACTTTTAGGAAATATTATCAATACAAATGCTCAATGGATTTCCGAACAGTTGTCTCAATTAGGCTTAAATCACTTTAGGCAATCAACTGTAGGTGATAATTGTGATCGAATTATAAAAATAATTAAAGAAATATCGAAAAGAAGTAATCTTCTAATTACAACTGGTGGCTTGGGACCCACCCCAGATGACTTAACTACTGAAGCAATAGCAAAATCTTTTAATGTATCTCTCTTTGAAAGACCGCGCTTATGGGATGAAATTAAACAAAAACTTTCAAACTCAAAGCTCCACGACGATTCCTCTAGCTTAAGGAAACAATGTTTCTTCCCAAAAAATGCTCAAATTATTAATAACCCTAAAGGCACTGCTCCAGGAATGATTTGGGAACCAATAAAAGGTTTTACTATCCTTACTTTCCCTGGAGTACCCAGTGAAATGAAAACTATGTGGGAAGAGACGGCGTATGATTTCATTAAAACCAAATTCTCAGATAGTTATTCCTTTTTTTCAAATACTCTTAAATTCTCAGGCATTGGAGAATCTAACGTTGCAGAAAAAATTAACGATCTATTAAATCTTAAAAACCCGACTGTTGCACCATATGCAAACTTAGGGGAGGTTAAGCTCAGAATCACGGCACGAGCAAAGAATGACCAAGAAGCAAAAAACATAATTAAACCTATTAAAGAAAAATTAAAAAAAGATTTTTCGAAATTCATTTTTGGAGAAGATAATGATACACTGCCAAGCGTTTTAATCAAAGAATTAACCAAAAGGCGTCAAACTATTGTTTTTGCTGAATCCTGCACCGGAGGCCTTTTATCTTCATCACTAACATCAGTATCAGGCTCATCTCAAGTTTTTCAAGGTAGTATTGTTTCCTATAGTAATGAGCTAAAAAATTCATTATTAAATATTTCCGAAGAGAAGCTTATAAAATATGGAGCTGTTTCTGAAGAAGTTTGTGAGGCCATGGCAATTAATGTAAAAGAGAGATTAGGAGCAGATTGGGCAATAGCAATTAGTGGAATAGCTGGTCCAAATGGAGGCAGTCAAGATAAACCTGTTGGACTTGTTTATATTTCAATTTCAGGACCGAATAATCACATAACTAATATAAAAAAACTATTTAACTCAACCCGAAATAGGATAGAAATTCAAACACTAAGTGTAAATGTGTGTTTGAACAGCCTCAGATTAATCCTATTATCGAGTAGCAAGTAACTATTTTTACAAATTGAGTCAAGATACACTATTTGATAAAGTTTGGGATTTACATAAAGTTTCAAGTCTTCCTGGAGGATCTGATCAAATATTTATTGGTCTTCATCTCATCCATGAAGTGACTAGTCCTCAAGCATTTGGCGCTTTAAAAGACAAAAACTTAAAAGTAAAATTCCCTGAAAGAACTGTTGCTACTGTTGATCATATTGTGCCAACAGATAATCAGAGCAGGCCTTTCAAAGATAATCTCGCTGAACAGATGATAGAAACACTTGAGAAGAATTGCTTAGAACATAAAATAAGATTCTTTAATATTGGTAGTGGTAATCAAGGAATAGTTCATGTAGTGGCCCCAGAATTGGGGCTAACTCAACCGGGAATGACAATTGCTTGCGGAGATTCTCATACTTCAACTCATGGAGCTTTTGGGTCAATTGCTTTTGGGATAGGTACAAGTCAAGTAAGAGACGTTCTTGCTACCCAAACCATCGCCATGAACAAATTAAAAGTGAGGCAGATTTGGTGTGATAATAAATTATCTAAGGGTGTTTATGCTAAGGATTTAGTACTTCATATCATTAATGAACTTGGTGTAAAAGCAGGAGTAGGTTTCGCATATGAATTCGCAGGGCCTGCGATAGATGATTTATCAATGGAAGAGAGGATGACGATATGCAATATGTCTATTGAAGGAGGAGCAAGATGCGGCTACATTAACCCTGATGAAAAGACCTTTATTTACATTAAAAATAAATTATGTGCTCCCAAAAATGAGCATTGGGATAAAGCTCTCACATGGTGGAAATCATTAAAAAGTAATGAAAATTCAATTTATGATGATGTTATTAAATTAGATGCTTCTAAAATAGAACCAACGGTAACCTGGGGGATTACTCCCGGCCAAAGTATAAGCATTAATCAACAAATCCCTCTTTTAGATGATTTGTCCCCAAATGATAAATTAGTTGCAAAAGAGGCTTATGAATACATGAGTTTCAAGCCAGGACAATTAATAAAAAATACTCCTGTAGACGTTTGTTTCATAGGTAGTTGCACAAATGGAAGAATCAGTGACTTAAGAGTTGCAGCGGAAGTATTAAAAGACAAAAAAATATCCAAGAATGTCAAAGCATTTGTAGTTCCAGGTTCAGAAAAAGTGGCGACTGAAGCAAAACAAGAAGGTATTGATAAAGTATTTAAAGATTCTGGATTTCAATGGAGAGAACCTGGCTGTTCAATGTGTTTAGCAATGAATTCAGATAAGCTAATAGGCAATCAAGTTAGTGCTAGTTCTAGTAATAGAAATTTCAAGGGTAGGCAAGGATCTCCTAGTGGAAGAACACTTCTGATGAGTCCAGCAATGGTTGCTGCTGCTGCAATTAATGGCAAAGTAAGTGACGTTAGAGAATTTATCAACTGATGAAATCAGAGTTTACCCCACCAATTGGGAAAATTTCACATTTAAAAGGCAAATGTATCTCATTAATTGGTAATGATATTGATACAGATCGAATAATTCCAGCGCGTTTTTTGAAGTGTGTTAACTTTGATTCATTGGGTGAATCTGTTTTTGAAGACGATAGAAAAACCTTAAAAGGAAGTCATCCGTTTGATCTAGAAGAAAACAAAAATGCCTCAATACTAATTGTTAATAGCAATTTTGGATGTGGTTCTAGCAGAGAACATGCTCCCCAAGCGCTTATGAGATGGGGTATAAAAGCAATAGTAGGAGAGAGTTTCGCAGACATTTTTTATAGTAACTGTATTGCAATAGGAATTCCATGTTTTACGCTACCTAAAAAATCCATAGAAGAAATACAAAACTATTGCGATAATAAATTTTTATTTCTAGAAATTGATCTTAAAAATTCATTAGCAAAATCAAAAGATTTAAGTTTAAATCTTGAGATTAAAGAAAGCTCAAGAAAAATGTTTTTATCTGGGGAATGGGATGCAACTTCAACACTACTTGAGAATGGTAATTTAATTGAGAATAAATTTTACCAATTACCATATATAAAATTTAATACACATTTTTCATAGCTATTTAAATCCAAATAACTGGAAAGAAATTCCTCCTGCTTGATTATGAGGTTGATAAAAAATACCAAATTCATAGGATCTCTTTTTCCAGTTTAGGGAAATTTTAGAATCTATAAATTCGCCATAATCATCAGAATTATCTGTTAAATTTAATGTGCCAGTACTTTTAAGAATTACTGGACCAAATAATTGCTGATCAACAGATATATTTAATATGAAATTCTCATAATTCTGGTCAAATTTAAATACACTTTCTCCACTATCAATTTTATAGAAAGGGAAAAGACTTATACGAGTATAATCAAAATTTTTCTTTTTAAAATTACCTAGTATTAATTCTGGGCCTATCCCTAAACCTAAATATTCTTGATGATTGCCATTTTCATAAAAAGAATATGATGCTTCTAATCTAGTATTAAGACTTAAGCCTTTGGTTATTGGTTCAGGAATGTAGCTATAAGAACTATCAATAGATTTATTTTTTGGCTCTACAATACTAATTGGAAATTTCTGATCGAGAGAATAAAACAAATCTCCTTTAAAACTGGTTACAAGATTCTTGGTATTTAAAGCCTCCGCTGTTAAATTAGCCAAACCAAATGAAAAAAGTTCTGTCTTTTTAATTCCATTGACTGACCAAGTATTTTCTTTTTGCAATACTGAACCATAACCTGAGTAAATTTCTGCTTCACCCAATGAACCATTCCAAACCCTCTCTCTATAAATTCCATAAAAACTTTTATCCCATTTTGAATTTAAAAAATTAATTTCTTTACTCAATTTAGTTTTTAATCTTAACGCGTCTGAAAATTTTTCAAAATCAAAAGAATTTAAATTCTTGTCTATTTCTAAATCCCAATTATTTATATAACCTTTTATCTTGGATTTTAGAGCAAAATAATCTTCAAAACTTGTATTTCTCTTAACCTTCTCTGAAGTTATTGAATCTCCCTTCTCTACAAAACTTTTTGTATAACCTTTTAATGAGCGTTGAATCAAGAATTGAGGTTCTAAATCAAGAACAAAATTATCAGATATATCTATAGAGTTAAATTTTCTGCTGATAAAAAACCCGTCCTTATCCAAATTCTCATATTCAAAGTTCCATCTATTATCAAGTTGAGAATTATCAATACTAAAAGTTCTACCACCTAACCAAAAAGGGATTGATACTTTTTCTTCAAGAATTAAATAATTTAATGAAGACCTGAATCGTAATTTTTCATCATCAGGAATAACTTCTAATGAATTAATTTCTAATTTTACTTGTTTTAAATCAAGTAAATCATTACTAAATATAGCCTTTTTACTTTTCCATTTCTCTCCATCTATAGTTATTTTATCTGAGAAGAAAAGCCAGTTTTCTACCTTACCAGGAGTATTTATAACTTCCTTTTTTTTAAATTCAAGTAAATTTTCTATATTTTTAGAATCTTGTAAGCTGAAATTTGAGGATAAGTCATATATCAAGGTGTTAGAGTTAATAGATCCCTTAACATTTAATAAATACCCTTTTTCACTTAAAAAATTGTACTCTAATTTTGAAGCTTTAAAGATTTGATCACCTAATATCAAAGTTATATTACCTTCAGCACTAATTTTTTTATTTAACTTGTCGTAAATTAAATTATCAGCTTTTAGGAGTTTCCCTTTATATGAAACTGAAACATTGCCTTCAGCATTAATAATATCATTTATCTCAGACTGTTCATCTGATTGAATTACCAGCTCTTGTTGACTTAAACTGATCTCCGATAAAAGAAAATCTGTATTATCTATAATTTTTTTTTGTCTTAATATTTTTGAGCCACTTAATTTGGTGAATTTATTATTTATATTTCTATTAAAATTCTTAAATTCTACCGAATTTGAAGTCTGTAAAAAATTAAAAAACAATAAATAGAAAAATACTATTTTTTTGAAAACTCCAGAAATCAAAGTAAATAAATTTAATTAGAAGATTAATCTTGAGGACTTTCTAAGTCTTTTCTGTTTGGTGTTCTTGTTGGATCACTTGCTAAAAATCCAAAAAGAAAAATTCCGACAAAGAAAAAAACAATAGTGTAAACAGAAATTTTTAAAGCAAGCATTGAATTAAGTAAGCTAACAGAATTATATCCTATATAATTTATATTTAAATTATGGGGAAAGGGTTTACTTTTTGTATTTTTGGTAAAATTTGAAATACTTTTTTAAATTCTATTAAAGAATTGTACTTCAATCATCATGATCATCCCATGGATCTGTTAACTTTGCTGCTTTTGGTCCAAAAGCAGTCCAAAGTCCAAATCCTGTTAAGGATAACAGTAAGACAAGTATTGTAACTGCTATTGAAACTGCAGGATCTGGAGCTGATGATAAAGTTTGCATCAATTTTGCTAAGTTTGTGAACAATTTATGTATTAATTCTTATACAATAGCGAAATAATATCTGATTTAGTGAATTCATCATGGGTCAAAAAACTCCTTTAGGAAGTCTTCTAAAAGCAATTGGCAATTCGGGTCAAGGGAAAGTGGTTCCTGGTTGGGGGGGCAGTTCCAGTTATGACTATCATCGGATTACTCTTGTTAGTTTTTCTTGTAATTCTTCTCCAAATTTATAATCAATCTCTTCTACTGCAAGGCTTTTCTGTAGATTGGAATGGCAACTAAACTTAGAGCAAATCTAACTAATAGCTAGAATCATTTCGAGGTAGGAAGTTTTCTTAATTAATCAACTAATTAATATAAAATTTTTTATTTTTAATCTTGAAAAAAATTTTAAATATAAAGAATTTTCAACATATAATTTTAATGTTATTTAAAAAGACTGCCTTACATGAATGAAAAGTATATAGTTGGTTTAGGTAATCCTGGTAAAGAATTTAAAAACAATCGACATAATATTGGCTTTTTAGTTCTTGAATATCTTACAAAAAAATATGAGTCAAAATTTGTATTAAAAAATAAGCTTAAAAGTTTTTATTCGGAATTTAAAATTAATAATCTTACTTATAGATTATTTTTGCCAACTACTTTTATGAATAACAGTGGTGATGCTGTAAAAGCAATAGTTGACTGGTACAAGATAGATTTAGAGCAACTATTTATCATAGTTGATGATTTGGATCTTCCTATTGGAAAAATAAGATTTAGAAAAAAAGGAGGTTCTGGGGGACATAATGGACTTAAAAGTATAATTCAGAACTTGCAAACGCAAAATTTCAATAGGATCAGAGTAGGTATCGGATCACCAAAAACGATTCAACATTCTTCTAACTATGATGTTATTTCTCATGTACTGGGAAATATTTCTTCAGAAGAAAAATTAATATTGGATAGAGTTTTTTTAAAGATAAATAAATCTCTAGAAAAATTAAATACAAAAACAGAGGATTATATTATGAGTGAATTAAATTCTTTCAATAATGAACAAACTTAATTTATGAGGTCTAAACCAGAAACAGTAGCATATTTAAATGTTCAAGAATATTGTTTTATTAAAAGACAAGTTAAAGGGATAGTAAAAGCTAGTCAGTTTGAATGGCATTTCACATGGTCATTTGGGAAGGGATTATTACTTGTAAAACCTCCCCTAGGAAGAGCATTGATTGAAGATTCATTATTAAGATTTCTTTTAAAAAAAGATTATGAGCTTGAAGCAGGTAGTGAATATAAATTTGTTATTTCAGCCAGGTTTTAATGTCTATATCTTTAGACAAATTGAATTTATCATGACAATAATCTTCCACAATTATTAAAGCTGACACAGCATCCAGGTTTTTATTTAGGATAAATAATTCTTTTGGTAATAACATTTTTAACCCCCTAGTTGGGAAAAGTTCAAAATATCTTTTTTTAGCTCTATAAGTTGTATTTTTCTCTTCAAAAATAATTAGATCATTCTTTATAAATTGAAGTTTTTCTACATTTTCTTTACTAGTTGTTCCATTACCTATTATAACTTTTGATATTTTTTCAACACTTTTTAAATTTTTTACATGTCTTGGAAGAGACTCAGTATTTATAACTATTGCTTGATCAACCTTTTTTTTATTTATATCAACTAAAACTAAACCGCATTTGCATTTGCCGGGATCAATTGATATCAATTTAAACATAGAATATTATAATTTAGTAATATTTATCTCAACTATTATTGGTTCTGCAGTCTTACTATCTTTTAAAGATATCACCTCTAGTTGATATTTAATATCTTGTTCATCCGATAAAGAATCTCTAATTTTTTTAAGAAAATTACCTTTGGTAGTAATTTCGTTAACAACGGATCCTTTTAACTTTATTTTGTCTGTAGTTTTTCTCAACAAAGTGTTTATATTTGAATTGATGTTTTTATAGTCAAGAGCATTTTTTTCGAAAATTTCGCTTGTGATAACTTCTCCTTTACTTACAATAATTTTATCTTGTATCAACTCAGGATAAACAAAAACAAAATTATCACCTTTTAAAACATTTGTTGCTGCTTTAATCAATATGATCCAATCTCCACCTTTTGCAGTGACAACTTCAATGTCAGACATATCACTAGGTCTCCATAAAAGAATATTTTTTATATCTTTTTTACTAGGGGTTACAATTCTTTGAACATACTTATCTGCACTAGTGTAAATCTTTCCTAAATCTAGATTTATATTTGGATTAGAGGTGATTTTTGCAATAAATAAAGTTTGCCCTCTTTTTATAACTACATTCCCTCTTCTAAATTGATTAACTTCACTTTTTAGTCTATTTAATTCCTTTTCCTTTTTATTAATCTTATCTTCAAGCTTCTTTCTTTCTTCCTGCAAAGGTACTAGTGCCTTTTTACTTTCATCTAAAGTTTTTTGTAAAAAAGGAATATCAACAAATAGTCTTTGCCTAAATTCTTCACTAACTAAAAGTAATAATCCTATAGAAATCGCACTAATAAATCCGCCAGTTATTATAGTTACGATTGTGGCAGTTTTCTTTGGTCTTAATTTTAAGATACTAAATCTTGCTTTGCCAATCTTTGTACCTAACAGATCTCCAAATGGTGCTATTAATCCTCCAAGTAATATTAAAAAAACGATTAAAATCCAAGCCACTCTATTTCATATGCTCAATACATAATAATGGATCAATTAAATCTTTTTGCAAGAGCTATTGGATCAAATACTGTAATCTTTTTTCTCTCAATATTAAGGAGCCCAGAATCTTTTAAATCTCCCAATAATCTTGTAATCGTTACTCTTGTTGAACCAATTGCTTCAGCAATAGCCTGATGTGAAAGCCTTAAATCTATTGTGATTCCTTTCTCACTTGCAACTCCAAAGTCTCTGCAAAGAACCATTAAAAAGCTCACAAGACGAGAAGACATATCTCTATGAGTTAGGGTTTCTATCATTGTTTCAGTTTGGAGAATCCTGCTCGAAAGACCCTGTAATAATAATAGTCCTACTGATGCATCTTCCTGTATTGATTTTAAAACAGAATTCGCAGGTGCAGTTATCATTTCAACTCTTGTGAATGCTATAGCATGATAAAAACGATCAGATCTATGGCCTGTTAGAAGGGATAAAACACCAAAGAGACTGTTCTCTCTTAGAAGAGCAACAGTTATCTCTTCACCAGACTCATAAACTCTTGACAACCTTACTGCTCCTCTCCTTATTAGATAAACTCTCTCAGCAGGATCCCCTGGGAAAAATATTGTTTTGGATCTCTCAACCATTTCTGTACTCGCTCCCTCTAAACCTTTTATCACTTCCATTAAAGATCTATTTATTGGGAAACGTTCTCCAACAGAGTTAGTTGTACTTTGTCCAGACTGTTGCGAATTAAAGCGGCTGAATCCTCGAGAAGCAGGTATCATAAATATCTTGATTATTAAAAAATTTAAGAAGACAATCTAAAAGATCTTGTATCAACTGTAACAATTTCCAATTCTTATTTATTTCTCCATAAACCTTCATCAGATAATTTCAGCTTTCTCAACAATTTTTTAAGTAAAATTACACTATATGCAGCGTAATTAAATTCAAATTATACTGCATGTAGAAAGTAAACTAAAATAATGTTAATTAGTTCATCTAATAATTATTCTAAAGATAACCTGGATGTCTTACACATAAATAATTCCAACAAAAAAGACTTTAAAAGATTTAAACAAAATGGGCAAATTCAAATCTATCAATCCCCTTATAGGGGAAGTTATTCATCAATTATTAGAGACTCCCTAAGAAATGCTGCTCTCGGCAGGAAAGTACTCTTAGTCCAATTTATGAAAGGAGGAGTTAAACAAGGGGTTTCTAATGCAGTAAAACTTTGTGGTAATTTAACTTGGATAAGATCATCGCATTCCTTTGATCAATACAATTATGAAGAAATTGAAAATAATGAAAATTTAAAAAAATCCATACATAAATCTACTTATGAATTGTGGAATTTTTGCAAAAAAGAATTACTTTCTTGTGAAAATGAACAAATCATACTTGATGAAATTTTTCTTGCTCTTGAGTTGAACATTATCGATAAAGATGATTTGATTTCAACACTTGAAAACCGATTTATATCTGGAGATGTAATCCTTACTGGTACAAGCATTCCTAAAGAATTATTATTAATGGCTAACCAAATCACAGAACTTCGCTCATAAAATAATGCTTAAAAATGATCTCTGGATAAATCAAAGGGCTTCTGAGGGAATGTTAAAACCCTTCCAATCAAATTTAGTACGTCATCTTGAGCCTGATAATCAACAAAAGCCAGTATTGAGCTATGGATGTTCATCTTATGGATATGATTTAAGGCTTTCATCAAAAGAATTCCTAATTTTTAGACATATTCCTGGTACTGTAATGAATCCTAAAAAGTTTAATCCCGATAATTTAGAAAAAACTATTCTTCATCATGATGATGACGGACAATATTTTATTCTACCGGCTCACTCCTATGGTTTAGGAGTGGCTCTAGAAAAAATGAAAGTTCCGGAAAATATAACGGTAATTTGCATAGGAAAAAGTACTTACGCGAGACTAGGAATTATAGTGAATACAACGCCCGCAGAGGCGGGATGGGAAGGTCACCTAACTTTAGAGTTTAGTAATAGTTCAGGTGCAGATTGCAGAATTTATGCTAACGAGGGTATATGCCAACTACTCTTTTTTGAAGGCGATCCTTGCTCTACAACTTATAACGATAGAAAAGGTAAATATCAAAATCAGCCAGAAAAAGTGACTTTAGCCAAGATCTAAGATGAGTAAAGTTGAACTAATTTCGTTAACTCCTGATGCAGAAAAAACAATGGCTTATATTGCAAGAGTTAGTAATCCAAAAAATCAGAAAAATGAAGATTATTCCAAATTATTGAGTTATTGCATTAAAAATGAACATTGGAGTGTATTTGAACAGTCATTTATGACATTACAAATAGAAACAAATAGAGGAATTGCAGCTCAAATTTTAAGGCATAGATCCTTTACTTTCCAAGAATTTTCACAGAGATATGCAGATAGTTCCCAATTGGGTAATATTCCTTTACCTGACTTGAGAAGACAAGATTTTAAAAATCGCCAAAATTCTATACCTGACCTACCTGACGAGTTAAAAAAAAGATTTAATGAAAAAATTTCTTTACATTTTAAAGCTGCTTCAGAATTATATGAAGATTTACTTGCCGAAGGAATAGCTAAAGAATGTGCAAGATTTGTTTTACCATTAGCCACTCCAACAAGAATTTACATGTCTGGATCATGCAGATCATGGATACATTACATCCATTTAAGATCAGCAAATGGTACTCAAGAAGAACACAAGTCTATTGCGCAAAATTGTAAGTCAATTTTCAAAAAAAGTTTTCCAATAGTATCAAAATCTCTCGATTGGTAAAAAAGTTATCCATGACTACGAGGGGTAACCTCATTATTGGTATTATTTTTTATTGCTGAAATTTTATAATTTAGAACTTCACCTCGAGATTCTCCTTCTTTTTCTAAATCAAATATAAATTCTCTTATTGTGGATTCTTCTTGTTTTCCAATTAGGGTAGATTTTAAGTTACCTTTTCTATCAAAAAGATTAACTTGAGGAATTCCATTGACATCAAATTTTCGGATATATTTAGACCATTTTTGATTATCAACATTTAAAAAAACAAAATTAATATCTTCTTCGTATTCCTCTTTGAAAGCTGATACTTTTGGAGCCATTTCTTTGCAAACTTCACACCACTCAGCATAAAATTCAAGAAAAGTAGGCTTATTATTTTTAAAAGCTATTTCAGGGTCAATAGATAATTCGCCAAAACTCCTAAGAAGATAAGTTGATTGAAAAAAAATGTTTCTAAATAAAATTGAAGAGACAATTAGGATAACAATAAAAAAAGGAAGTATTACTTTTAAATTTTTATTGAAAAGTGGTTGCTTACTCTTAGATTCCATTATGAATACTTAACAACTTAAAACATTTTAAATAAGTTAAACAAATAAAGAGAATTGAAATGTTTTACCTCTAAATTAACTGATAAAATAATAACTGATCATAAGAAAATATATTTAATTTCTGAAATCTTATTATGCAATCAATATTTGGAACTGACGGGATAAGAGGAAAATTTAATGAAGATATATCTTATTCTTTAGCATATAAAGTTGGATATGCTCTAGGTTCGATTTTAGAAAATAATAAGCCCATATTAATTGGAAGAGATACTAGGGTTAGTGGTAATATTCTACTTCAAGCAATAACTAAAGGTATAAATGCAAGTGGCAAACAATTTATAAATCTTGGAATCTGTCCTACCCCAGCTATCCCTTTCTTAATTAAAAAAGAGAAACTAGGTAGTGGCATAATGATATCTGCTAGTCATAATCCACCAGAATATAATGGCATAAAAATCTTTGATCATAATGGTCAAAAAATTTCCAAAAATTTTGAAAATAAAATTCAAAAATTAGTTGAAGAATCAAATCAAATAATATCTGATCCTAAAAAAGAGATCTCTTTAAAAACAAATAAAGATCTTATGGATAAATATATACAAAGTCTGATCCAAGCAATGGGGGGAGTAAATTTAAGCGGTATGAAAATAATATTAGATACATGCTATGGATCAGCGACAACTTGCGCAAAAAAAATATTCAAGAACCTTGGGGCAGATGTAAGAGTTATCAATAACTCTAAAAATGGTTTAAGAATTAATATGAATTGTGGTTCTACTAACCTCGAACCATTAAAAAAAGCATTAAAAGAGACTCCTGCAGATATGGGATTTAGCTTTGATGGGGATGCTGATAGAGTAATTGGAGTAGATTCTGCAGGAAATATATTAGATGGGGACCATATACTTTTTCTGTGGGGTAGAGAACTCATGGAACAAAATATTCTCACAAATAATTTATTAATATCAACTCAAATGGCAAATTTCGGTTTTGAAAAAGCCTGGGAAAAAATTGGCGGAATTTTATACAGAACTGAGGTGGGAGATAAATACGTTCATGATGCAATTACAGAAAAAAGCGCTGTTTTAGGGGGTGAACAGTCAGGTCATATACTTTCAAAAATTAACAACTTTTCTGGAGATGGAATTTTAACTGCACTTCAAATATCTAAATACTGCAAAAAGAAAAATATAACTTTAAATGATTGGCTTCAAAGCAGTTTTGAACCTTTCCCTCAAAAATTAACCAACATCACTGTAGGTTTTAATATTAATAAAATATACCCAAAAACTAAAAGCTTAATTAATCAAACCATAGAAAGTTTTCATTCAATTTATTCCGATAATTGTAGGATTTATATAAGGCCTAGCGGCACAGAACCGCTAATAAGAGTACTCGTAGAGGCCAAAAGTCAGAAAAAAGTTGATTCTTTATCACGCGAAATAACAAGCAAACTCATTTTAAAAATTAATAAAATAATGAATTAGTTATCAATTAAATTTTGATATAAATACTCTCAAAAATATCAAGTTTATTAACAATTACATACTTTTCCCTATTAGTTTGAACTTTATCTGGATTAAAACTTTTGGAATAATTAAAAACCTGTTTATCTATTTCTTTAAAACTTAAATTATCTGATATCGTGCAATCCATATAATCGAATAAATCCTTTACATCAGTTTTAATAAAAATAATGGATCCTTTTTGCAATGAATTTGAGAGAATATTAATAAACTCAGGCTGAATTACTCGCCTTTTATTATGTCTTTTTTTAAACCATGGATCCGGAAAATTAAAGGAAATACTTTTTACATTTTGGAGTATTAATTTACCTTGGAAATTATTCAAAATATTGTTAGCGTTGCCAAATAAAAAATATAAATTTTTGATTTCTCTTTCTTGTACTCTTAATTTAGCTGTTTTAACTAATTTCTCGCGGATTTCAATTCCTAAATAATTCCAATTGGGATTAACTAAAGCCAAGTCGAAAAGAAACTCACCAGCAGCACAACCTATATCTAAATGAAGATTAACTTTATAATCATCAAACATTTCAATCAAAGGAGGGATTTTCTCAATTTGATCAAAATTTCTACTAAGCGGGTTAACATGCTGTCTCATGAAATTATTTATTTATTTATTTTGTCAGAAATAACATAAAGATGGATAATATTCACAACTATGACAATAGTAAGTTAAATAGTAGCAGTTTGATGTTTAATGATTATGTGTGTAAAAAGAAAAAGTTTTGAACGTTTTTAATCAAATTTCTATTTGGCTATCTTTTCAACTTTCAATAATTTTCCTAATTGGTCTTCCATGTACATTATCATTCTGGTCAATTAAAAAAAGAAATAAAGCTGTTAACAAGCTTTTATCTATTTATTGGAAAATATCCCTTTCGTTTTTTATAAGCCTTCTACTTTTAATAGGCAAATATAATTATGCGCTTGTTATTACAAACATTTCAACAATATTGATGACAGTTTCAGTTTGGTTTTGGAATGATATTAACGATGAATTAAAAGAATATGAATTTTCTTACTCACTTACTACAACAACCAAAATATGGAGATGGTCACTAACTTTTATTTCTCTCAATTTCTTAATTCAAAGTTTAAAAAACTTTAGCTGCTTTTCTTTTATTAATTCGGCTGCATGCGAAATTTGGCTTCAACCTTCTTCGAGCCTATATATTATTATAAAAAATTTATTTAATTTTTTCTTTGGAGCTAATTTTACCCAGCCGATATCAAAATTCTTAGGATTATTTTCATTATTAATCTATATTTTAGGCCTTATTCAATGGGCAATAATCAAATTACCTAAAAATGGAAGAAACTCCTGCTTCGCAGAAAATGGCAAAAATTGATTTAATAAATAGTCTTGAAAAAATAAGTTCCGAGATACCTGATAGGATACTCAAACTAAAGGGATTTATTCTAAAAGAAAATCAAAAAGAACAATTAGAAATAATTATTTTCAGAGGTTACAGTAGCTCAACAACTCATCCAATTGAAATAGATTCAGAAAAAAAAGTATTAACACTTTCTTATACAATTACGAACTTTAAACTTTATAAAGCACCGTTAACAGAAACCGAAGAAAATTTTATAAGAGAAAATCAAAACTCAGTATTCTTTTTGAATCAAAAAAACTGGATTTAAATAAATTCAAAATTAATAATATTTGAACATCTTTTACATAATTTTGTATTTTGGATTCCATTAAAAGTTTCTTTTTGATAATGCCAACATCTGTCACACTTTTGACCTTGAGCTTTATTTATTTGAATTTTACCAAGTACGTTGTTATCAATAATTAGAGAATTCTCCACCAAATCGGAGACGACTTGGAAGTTTGATACTATAAGCCAATCTCTAAATAAATCTACATCTTGATTGCCAAATTCTTTTAGCCAAGTAAGTGAATCTTTTAAAGCTTTATCTTCAGGTAAATAATTAACTTCGGTTTCCAAAGCTGCTCCAATTAGTTGTTTGTTCCTACATCCTTCAATAGCCTTATTAATTTCAACTCTCAAATTTCTTAAATTTGCAATGTGCTCATTAAGTATTTGATTTTTCCATGACTGAGAAAATATTGGCCATCCTCTTTGAAAGACTGATTTTTCATCAGTTGAATATGGAATGTTTTGCCAAATATCTTCAGCCATATGACAAAGCACTGGAGAAATAAGTACGGCTAAATTTTCAACAATTTTTGACAGGACGAACTGACAAGATCTTCTCCTAAATTGTGATTTAGAACTTACATATAACCTATCCTTAGCAATATCCAAATAAAAATTTGATAGATCTACAACACAAAAACTTTGCAAAATTTGGAAAAATTTTGAAAATTCATAATTTTCATAAGCATTAGATATTTGATCTGTAACCTCAACTAATCTGCCTAACATCCATTGATCTAAGAGAGGCAATTGATCAATTTCAAAACTATCAATTTTAGGATCATAATCATGAATATTACCTAGAAGATATCTTGCAGTATTACGAACTTTTCTATAAACGTCTGAAAGTTGCTTTAGTATGTTTGAACCAATTGGAACATCTACTGAATAATCTACAGAGCTTACCCATAGCCTTAAAACATCAGCACCATAAGCAGGATCAGTTTTTTTATTGTTACCTCCATTAATAATTATATTTGGATCAACAACATTTCCTAATGATTTGCTCATTTTTCTTCCGTTTTCATCAAGTGCAAAACCATGAGTTAAAACTTTCTTATATGGAGGTTTATTATTGACTGCGACAGATGTCAGCAAAGAAGACTGGAACCATCCTCGATGTTGATCTGAGCCTTCTAAATAAAGATCTGCTGGATACTTTAATTCACTTCTTAATTCACATACTGCGGCCCAGCTAGATCCTGAATCGAACCAAACATCCATTGTATCAGTTCCTTTTTTCCATAGATCAGATTCTTTTGCGTAACTTTCTGGCAAAAGATTCTTAACATCCCAATCCCACCAAATATCTGCTCCATGTTTACTAAAAAGTTTTTGAATATGATTAATAATCTCTTTGTTAAGGAGAATGTCATTACCATTTTTTTTATAAAAAACTGGAATAGGAACTCCCCAGGACCTTTGTCTAGAAATGCACCAATCTCCTCTACCCACAACCATAGAATAAATTCTTTTCTTTCCAGTCTCTGGCATCCATTCAACATCTTCGATTGCCTTTAATGCAGATGATCTAAAGCCATTTACAGATGCAAACCATTGTTCTGTTGCCCTAAAAATAGTTGGTTTTTTGGTTCTCCAATCATATGGATATCTATGCTTATAATTTTCTTGTAATAGAAGCAAATTATTTCCCTTTAAATGTTCAATAATTAAATCATTTCCATCTTTCAGGACATTTGATCCTTTGAATTGACCAGAATATTCATTTAAGTTACCTTTTTCATCAACAATACATGTTATTGGTAAATCATATTTTTGACCCACATTAAAATCATCTATCCCATGACCAGGCGCAGTATGAACAATTCCAGTACCTGATTCTGTAGTAATATAATCTCCTCCAATTACAATTCTGCAATTTTTATTCTTAGAAGGATGTTGATATTCAATATTTTCCAATTCGGAGCCTTTAACATCTAAAAGCACCTTGAAATCTTTATTAAATTTCTTACTTATTTCAGAAGATAAATCCTCAGCAAAAAGGTAAATTTTCTTCTCTTCATCGATAGCAAAAACGTACTTTATTTTTGGATTTACTGCAACTGCTTCATTCGCAGGTATAGTCCAAGGAGTAGTTGTCCAAATAGTTATGAAAGAATTATTTTGAAAAAAATCTTTTTTGATATTAAGGTTTTCTTGGATGAAATTTAATAGAATTTCCTCAGGTATTTTAGTAATTTTTAATGAAACATAAATACTTTTTGAATAATGTTCATCAGGGTATTCTAATTCTGCTTCTGCAAGCGCAGTCCTTGAACTTGGACTCCAATGCACAGGTTTAAGACCTCGATATATATAGCCATTTAAAAACATTTTCCCAAATACTCCAATCTGAGCAGATTCATAACTTTTCTTTAGAGTTAAGTAAGGGTTATTCCAATCTCCCCATATGCCCCACCTTTTGAAACCCTCCTTCTGATTATTAATTTGGATATAGGCATAATCTGTTGCTTTTTTTCTTAAATTTATAGTGTCAAGATTCTTTCTTTCATCAGATTTTAAATTCTGAAGAACTTTTAATTCAATAGGTAATCCATGACAATCCCAACCAGGTACGAAATGAACCCTAAATCCTTTTAAGGTTTTGTACTTATTTATTATGTCTTTTAAAACTTTATTAAGGGCATGACCCATATGAAGAGCTCCATTTGCATAAGGAGGACCATCATGTAATGTAAATATTTCGCCTGAATTGCTTGAACCTAATTGGAAATCAATATCATTGTTAGCCCAAAAATTCTGAATCTCAGGTTCTCTTACAACTGAGTTAGCGCGCATTGAGAAATCAGTTTTTAATAAATTTAAAGTTTCTTTATAAGAAAAGTCCGATTTTTGTTCTTTGCTATTTTGAGATTTCATACGACGATATAAGAAATATTGGTGATCAAAAGAATTATTTAAATAAATCTAATTCATTATATTCTTTCTTAATTGACCTGTAGTTTTTTTGAGATGTTTCAAATAACCAATTTATTTGATTTCAGACTTTTATATTATCATTTTTATCATTTCTTACCCACTTTTTTTGGGTTGTATTTTTATTATTGCTACCAAAATTAAGAAAATTTGAAGGTTTCTTGAAATCACCCAATATCAGATTTATAGAATCTAATATTTTCAAAAAGTTATTTTTAAACTCCA
>CACGAJ010000010.1 GCA_902570945.1 uncultured Synechococcaceae cyanobacterium | reverse complement strand
AATGCATTATCAGAACTCAGTAGGAGGTATGAATCCTTTAGCCACAATTGACTACAAAATATTTTTAATATTATTCCTTTTTATTAAATAGCAATTATTTGTATAACCTTGTATAACTTTGCACATTAAATCGACTAAAGCCACTTTAAAATGTGATAATTATAAAAAAAAAAGAAAAATGAAAAAAAACTTTTATTTGTTATCATCAGTATTCCTCCTAACTACTTTTTTTGGTTTTGATAAAGCAAATAGTTATGACTTTGATAAAGGTTCCAATCCAAATGTTGAGTTCTCAAGATCTTTTCAAAATACTAATAGTCTAATAACTGATTTTGATTTTAATTACCAAAGCTCTAATCTTGCTTATTCAGGGACTGATGAACTTGGAGCGTACTGGTATGGAGTTGGGATAGGAATTGCTGAAACACTTTGTTATTTAGTACAAGAAGGGCAAATTTCAAGTAGTTTTTCAAGTAACTTGATGGCCGACTATAGGAATATCTATTATGGTGGAGCCGATTTTAGAGGTATACAATTTGAGGAAGGAATACAAGTAGCACTTGATTCTTATCCTGGGTGTAGTTTTTAAGGAAATATACTAAAGAATTAATTTACTCAAATTTATAACACTTGGTTTTACTAAGCGATTATATGAATAAGATTTTTTTATTTATATAAATTAGAGATAAGACTGGGGTAAATTTTAATAAAAGCTTGACTTGGAATAAATACTATTAATTTCGCATCTTTTATTTCTTAAATTTTAAGATGAGTTTTTAGGACGCACTATTTAAGAAGATCTGAGTTTGTTGCCTAGATCATTGATGGCAATAAATTTATCTATTGCATTATTATCCTAAAAAGTAGAGTAACAAAAAATATATCTAAGAAATAAGAATTTTTAATAAGAATCTTTCACATAATTGAATACAAGAAGTATTATCAAAAAAAATTTTAAATAAATGTCTAAGTCTAAAATTTTTTCCTTTTTCACAATAACTATCATAAATTTACTTCCTTCACAATTTGCAGCCTATGCAAATATGAATGAACTTGAAAATTTCCTTAGTAAACTTAATGAGAATGAGAAATTTGAATATGGGATGATGTTTGGAGCAGGAGCAACCATCTGCGAATTAAATGCACTTAATATAATTTCTTTAAATACTGCCAAAACATTTAGAGAAAATTCTATTAGAGATAATGGATTTTTAGCAGAAGAAGCTTTTGACTTAGGAGTAAAATTAATAAAACCTTATTTAGATGGCGGATATTGTTATGGTCTTTAATTTATTTAATTTAAATAAAAGATATTCAATCCTTTAGAAGATTAAGAATTGATTAACGAATCTTCTAGATACATAAAATTCTCAAGCATCTAAAATTGTTTTGGACAATCTCAGAGAAAATAACTGATTTAGCTTGCTTAAAATTGATGCAAAGCTATTCAAATAAATATAAATAAAAAGCTTTTGCATATATGAATTTTATATTATTTCTTAGGAAAATTTTTCAAAAGAAATATTAAAACTTTTCTAATTGATTATAGTATTCATAAATTGCAGAACTATATTCTTTACTTTCCCAATAAACCCACAAACGAATTTCACCATCTTCATAAGAATTACATCTTGCCGAAATAAAGTCATTATTATCAAGGTAAATATTATATGAAGAGATATTTATTTTCCTCGTTTCAAATTTTGTAAATTCAGCATCTTTTTGGAATTTTTCTTCGAGCATGCCAGCCCATTTTTTGATTTGTCTCAGGCAGTATTTTTCATTAGCGACTTCAGTATTACCACTAATTTTATGGATATCATTTTCTGATGAAATTGTTATCCAATAATCTTTTAGTTGTATATTTTCTAATGGAGTCTCGTCAATAAAAAAGGATTTATATCCTCTACTACTTAAAGTCTCAATATCTTGTTCTGCTAATCTGATCAAATATTTTGGGAAATAATCTGTTGCTTTTGAGTAGAAATTTATTCCAAAGAGTGAACCCTTATTAGTTTGTTTTGGATTTCTTTGTGTAATTAGTGAATCTTGACTGATTGACTTATTAAGATGGTTTTTAGTTAAGTTATTGTCTTTATTATTTTGAGAATTTGTATATCCAGAATTCTCAAGGAAACTTAGAAGTCTCTTACTTGATAAAGCAAAGTTTAGTCCTTGATTTCCTTCATATATAAATGTATTTACTCCAATTACACATCCATATGAATTCATTAAAGGCCCCCCTGAATTGCCAGGATTAATTGCTGCATCAGTTTGAATAAGTTTTCCTTGCTCTCTTACTGCACTTACAATCCCTCTAGTAACAGTAAATTCAAGACCTTCAGGTGTCCCAATTGCAATTACATTTTCTCCTGTTTCCTCAATGCTTTCTTTAATTGGAAGGATCTTACCTTTAACTTTATTTATGCTCAATAAAACTAGGTCATCTAAAAAATTATTACTCTTATAGGCATCACTGTTTTTTGCACTGGCAACAACAACAGCTTTATCTAATGAACCATCCTCCCACTTAACTTTTACATATTGACTATCGGCTACTACATGTCTATTTGTAATCAAATAGGTATTGTTCTTACTTTGGCCAACTACGAAAGCACTTCCTTGGCTATTAGCTAAAACTATAGCAACGCTTGGCTTAACAATCCCTACAAGCTGCTTCGTTGTTAAAAACTTTTTTGTGCAAAGGGGCTGGCTTGCTAATGTAGAAGAACTTTCAAGTACCCCAAAAAAAATTATTACAGGTAATAAAAGTAGATTTTTCATTCTTCTATTCTACATAAATCTTCAAAATTAGTTTTTGACTTTTGCCAAACAACTTTATTGGGATTTAAGTTTTTATTTTATAAAATCTAATTTTCAAAAAACTAACTTTACTTATTTTTTTTAAGTATTTTAGTATTTCATTCGGAAAGTCTAGATAGACTAATAGTAGGTTTAAGTAACAGAAAACTATTCCCCAAAAGGAGCCATACGGGCGTAGACTCTAAATTACAAAACCATCTAAAATACAGCTTGGTAATCTGCCATTGATTTGGGTTTTAAGATCTGGGACGGTAACATCCTAACCTTTACAATAAGGCTGAATAAGGAGTTCAAATCCCCCTTGTCAAGAACTAGATTTAAAAAATATCGATATTTGCGCCAGCAATTTGTCAGTTTAGGATTTAAAAATTAAGCAGTATTCCTAATATGATAATTTTTATAAATTGACTCTAATCTGCAATTTTTATAGTTCCAGGTAAAGGAAAATCAGTACACTTCTGAGTCACTGTTTCTCCTTCTTCGTTGTATGTATTGATTAGAGTTTTTAAGTTAATATTATCTTCCCAAGAATCTACTTTTTCACCGGATTCATATACCGAGGTAAATACTTTTATTGAATTTCCTTTTTTCTCTGATTTATAAGTATAGGAAGTGTTATCAAATTTATCTTGATATAAAGGTTTTAAAGATGTATAAAATGCATTTGAATCATCAGAAGTATAAAGTTTGCCAGAGTTTATATCAACAATATAACTATAAAAATATTCATCTTCTATGTTGTTAAATTCATTATATATTTGATTTTCTGCCTCCCCTGAAAAGATTGATTCCTTTGAAAAGTTGTCAAGCAAAACTTCCATATACAAATCAGTTCCACAAATAATTCCTTTAATTTCTGGTTCCTTAGAATTCTGAAATACATTTGTAAATCCCATATTTAAAAATGAGGATGCGAATAAGAAAGGAACTAGTAATAAACGTCGCATTTTTTTATAGAGTAATTTTACAGAACATCCTACAAGATATTTAATTCATAAATCAATTAATTTGATGCTATGTTCCTTTTTTTTACGAGAAGATTGAGGCATACTTCTAATCTATTGTTATATATGATATGGGGTAGTTGGATTAGAATCTGAAATCTATTTTTACCAAAGCATGCATAATAAAGTTTATTTTTTAAGATTTGAGTATTCTCAATCTTATTGTTTAACCAGTCTTCACTAAATAAGTTATTAACAAGAAGTTTACCGTGAAATTAGCAACGTGTTTCCCTGATGTGTATCTATAAATAAAATAAATTGCTAAAGATAAATCCGATTAATAATCAATATTGTTTTCAAAAATTTTTTTAGGAGGGATACATATCTTTTCTTTTTATTGCTATTACTTGAGTTATAGAATATTTAAGTAAAGTGCTTTTATGGAATTATTTATTGCTTTAGGATTACCTTTAGTTTTGCTAGTTGGATTAACGCTACTCTTTTTGACAGAAGGTGTTCCTGATTGGATTCAAAATTTAACTAAAAATAGTTCAAATATATGGAATTTTGGTATTGTCGCTATGAGCACTATGACGGTAATAATTTATTTAGCTAAAAGATAGATTTGATAGAATTGGGTGATATTTGATGGGATAAGTTTTTAGTGAAAATTTTTTAGTAGAGACTCTCTCCATCAAGTTATTAGAGGAGACTATTCTAAGTCTTGAGAATTGATCCTCAAGCATGAAAAGGCATATTACCTAACTAGATTTTTAATTTTTTGTAGAATCTTTGTTTTTTGTCCAATTAAATTAAGCACCCTTTGTCAACTATTTTTATTTTTAATCATATTACTAACAAGTTTTGTTAATAAGCAACCTACTTTTTTTGAGGTAATTTATTAATAAGAATTTAATTATTTATATGCTTAAAAAAATAAAAAACAAACATCCATATAAACTATTTACTGGAATTTTAGTCTTATCCTTCTCTTTTTTGTATTTAGCAAATTTTTTGAGAGATAATTCAACTTACTTTATGCCAAAAGAATATAAAACTATCAAAAAAATAGTTGATAAATTAGCATTAAAAAATGATCTTGGTAATCGAGATATTCGATTTTCTATAGGAAGTGGAATATACATGCAATATAGAGCAGAGGAATTAGGATTATGTGAAAAAGATGGATGTTGGTATTACAGGAATCTAGATCCATATAAGAACTATAAAAAAGTTAATGGGTTTAATGTTAATGAGCTTTTAAAACAATCATTTTTATATAACGGCATAGAGGCTTATGCCTGGAATGATGTAGTTTGGCTTAGTAAATCATCTTTTCTTACATATTCTGAGAAAACAGATTTTTTAGGTTGCACAATTGGACATGAATTGTCCCATATAATTTTCAATGACCATATTAAACAATCAATCAAGCTATCAGAAAACCTAAAAAAACTTAAAGATAAAAATAAAGATGAAATCCTAATTGAATCTGAAAAAACAAATGAAAGTGATAAGGAATTAAAAGATAAAAATGAAGCCATTAGGGAACTTTTGGAAAAAGAGTTGAGTAGAGAGTCAGAAATGATCGCTGACAATAATGCTGCAAAGATGATGATTAATGCTGGTTTTGCAAAGGAAACATGTCTTAATGAAATTACTTTTATAGCAGAAAAGATGCAATGGGATGCTGATACAGACATTAAAAGTACGCATCCAGGTTATTTAGAGCGTTTTAAATCTTTGCAGAATTTTATAGCTAGATACGATAAATCAAAAGAGTTAAAAGATTTTGAATCATATAAATGGAAATGGAAATATGACAGAAATTTGAACATTTTAATTTTTTCTCCACAAAAAAAATAACCAAGTAACTTTCAAGTATCTGTAAAGTTTATGCCTGGATAAATTTTAAAAAAATTTGAAGTCTACAGTAAAAATGACTATTTAACAGTATTAAAATCTGCTAGCAGGTGATCCCAAAGTGCTGGGAAGTATTTCTGAAAATATTTTGAGATTTTATTTTTAGCATTGAAAAAGCTAAGATCTGAATAATTTAAAACTAGATATTTATTCTTATTTTTGCTTTTAATTATTTTATTAGATCTTAGATTTATATGTATTTAATAATTGAGTCTTTGAAATAGTATTATAAAATTTTTTTCATAAATTTTTTCCCATTTATTTGAAGATTCAAGATAATTATAAATATTGTCAATATATAAATGGTTAGATTGCCATCCAGGCCTTTCTCTATCTAAAAGAATTTCATCAAAATTTTCTAAATTATATTCTTCTCTTGAATCAGTGAATTTAATATATTTTCTTCTTGATAAGTGTGGAACTAAATCATTAGTAGTTAGTACTGCAGATGAATCTTTAATAAGTGAAATTGCTTCCTTTCGTGCATCTGAGGAAGCAAAATGATTATGAAAAGGACCTAAGTAATAACTAAATCTTGAAAAAATTAAAAAAGTTAAGATACTCCAAAAGATTATTAAATAGGTTGCTCTAATTTGAAACCATTTAGGATAATTAAAAAATCCATGAATTAATCTTGGAGACAAACTTTCTTGAATTGATACAGCTATGAAAGGAACAAAAAACAATGAATATTGATGTACAAGATTCTTCATGGGATAAGAATTAGATACTAAATTAAGTAATAGTAACGGTAAAAATGGAATAAGATTTAAAAAAAGGACAAGCCTTTTTTTACTTAGAAAGAGATATAAAACTGGTAAAATCAACAATATTAAATACTCTAAATTAGAAAGATTTAATATTTGAAGAAATAATTGATTGACAATTTTTATTAATGAGAATATATCAAAACCTAAATTAGGATCAATACCAAATTTACCTGCTTGTCTAATTACGCTTGCATTCTCTCCTCCAAAGTGGGGTATTAGAAAAAACGCTACTGAAACAAACCAGAAGATTGAAACACAAATTATTGAGGCTCCAATTTTTGTGAAACCTTTAAAAATCAACCAAATACCTAAACCAAAAACTAAAAATGAATTAGTAATCTTACAAGTTAGAATAAAAAATATTTTTAGAAATGATTTCCATAAAGGGTTCATTTGATTGATCTTTATAGAGATAAATAGATCTAAAACAATAGGGAATGCTAATACTTCTGGATGGAAATCAAAAATATTTACATTAAAAACAATCGGATAAAGCAGGAAAGCGATATAACTTGTAGTGGTAGCTGATTTAGATAAATGCAAAGCTTTCGATAATCTATAAAGAGGAAAAATTGAAACTGATAAAGCAAAGCTTTGAATGAAAAATAAAAAATAAGTAGATGAGAAATATTTATATAAAAATCCCAATGGATAAAGAACTATTGCTCCATGGTCTCCAAGTATATGAAATCCTAGTAATGAACTAAAAGGCTTTTGTCCTTGTGATATTAAATAAATTGCTTGATCAAAAATACCTAAATCCCAAGATGATGAATGAAACCATAAGTGACGAAGAGAAGAAGCAAGACTTAATATCAAAAAGCTTACAAGGAAAAAAAAGTGTTCTTTTTTTAAGAATTTATTGATTAATTCCAATTTTTGCTCCATAGATTCTAATTAATTATTCCAAACAAATTTAGAAGAGGCTGCATAGTTCCAAATGAAGACAACAAAAATTCCAGCTATTTGTGAAAAAAAAGTGTTTGATGATATGAAAAAGTAGAAAGAACTCGCAAGACCAACATTTGCTATTACTGGAAGTGATGACACTAATAAAAACTTGAGCAAACCAATCCAAAGAGCTAACCCGTAAAGCCGTCTATTTTTAAATGTAAATAAATTATTAATTAAAAAATTAGAACATGCAGCACTAATAACAGCAAAAGGCAGAATTTTAATAAAAGTTGAGTCTGTAACCCAAAGTAAAAGATATAAAACAGTTAATTGCACAAATATTCCTGTCAAACCAACTATACCAAAGCTTATAGCTCTTCTTGGTACTACTCTTCCAAGGAGGGAATGCAGTATAGAGATATTGAAATCCCAAACAACAGCAATATCCAACTTTGAATTACCTGATCTTCTTGGCTTGAATTTAAGAGGGAGTTCAAAAACATTTAATCTTCCTTTACTTATAGCTAGTAACTCATATAAAAATTTAAAACCATTAACATCTATTCTTTTTACATATGAAATACAAGAATGCCTCTTGAACACAAAAAATCCACTTAAATAGTCTGTTAGATTCTTATAGTTATTTGAAAGACTTACCCTGGCAATTTTATTAGCAATTGTTGAACTATCTTTTCTATGCTTACTTAAACCCTCAATAGAAGAGTTTCTCAAGAATCTGCTTCCTATAAGTATATCTTCATTATTATTAGATATATAATCTAATGCTGTAAAAAGTGATCTAACCTCATGCTGTCCATCTGAATCCATCACTGCTATTGTATCGCCCCTTGCATTTAAACAACCTTCTTTGATTGCACTAGATAATCCAAATCTATCAATTCTGCTGATTAACCTAACACTACTATCCTTTTTAGAAAACTCTCTAATTAAGTTTTCTGTTCCATCAATAGAATTATCATCTACAACAATAATTTCTATATTATATTTATTATTTTCTTTAACTATTTCCTGAATTATAGGAATAATATTTTTTTCTTCATTATGAGTTGGTAAAACTATCGAAACATAATTATCCATAAACTTATTAATCGTAAATATCGTTAAGTTTAAATAATTTATCCTAGGATATCATTCTTAAATAAAGTTTTTTAATTTAAGTTTTTTTAGAATTACACACTTTTCTAGCTAACCTTTAATCCTATCTAAGAATGTTTACCTGAAACTAATAATAGATATATAATCATATGAAATAATCTCCTATTTTATGTCTCACGAAACTACTGTTTTCACTTTTAATATAAGTGTTCCTTTTGAAGAATGGGCTGCGGTTTATGACAGCGAAGAAAATATTCAAATGAATAAAGAACGTGGAATCATTTGCTTATATAAAGGTGTAAAGAAAGATGATCCAACAAGTGTGATTCTTATTGAACAGGGGGGAGAAGGTAAGTCAATAGCTATGTTTGAAGATCCATTAGTGAAACCATTAATTGAGAGTGCAGGACATATTTATGATTCGACTGTAATATCAAGATACTTTTAAATTATGAGTTTTAAATTAAGTCTTAATTATTTTTTATTTATGCTGTTTTTAATTTCTTATAAGTTTTCTGATGCAACCTCACAAGAGAAGGGAGCGAAAATGCTTACAGAATGGTACGACAAAGGAGGACCACAAAATAGACCAGAGGCTTATGATGTTAAATCTTGGATTTTCTTACCTCAACATGGCAATGGTTACTCCGTAGTAAATGCTGATTCTTTAGAAACTATTTGGCGACAGTGGCGACCTTGGAGAGAATTAATGGAGATAACTATCGAACCTTGTGCTGATTTAGACGAAACAGTAGCTCTATATCGTTAATTAAAGAACTACTTCATAAACATGGCATAATTTAAACAATTTTTTATCGAGGAAATTTAATGAGTTATAGAAATTTTTTTGTAAAGATAATTAGATTTGGATTAGTAGCATGCACATTGTTTATTAATAATCGATTGCCAGCTGAAAATTTAAAAGCTTGCCCGAAAAATTATTCTCCACCCTCATTTGAAATTGATAAAAATCAAGGCATCATTATTAACGTAAGGAAAGGTTTAGTTGATGCATACAATAATGATTCTTTGAGAGAACACCTTGAGCTATTAAAACTTAATGCTGTAGAAGAATATTCAAGATTAATTGGAACTGAAATTACCTCAATGCCAACAGAGTATGGAGGAACGAGATATACAGAAAAATTTAATACTAGTTGGGATTTTATGAAAAAATCAATAGCATCTATGGAAGAAATAAGCGTATGTGTTAAGGAGTATATAAAAAAAGATGAAATAATTTTTAGCGCAATATGGACTCCTAAATCAACAGCAGTAGTTCAAGAAATTATTAAGCTTGAGAATGCTTGGAATGAGTTGAAAGAGTTAAAAAAGGAAGATCCAAATTTTAATTATAAAGATTTAGTAAAGAAATATCCAAATATTTTTGATACTGATGATCCAAATATTATTTTGGAAGCTATAGATTACTGGAAAAAATACAGGAGATTTTAGTAATTAAAATTGGAATGGCATTAATAAAAGGCTAGCTTTCAATTTGATTTGTTTAAAAGGTTCATAAGTAAAAAGCTCATTAATCAATTATTTCTTGAGGTATCAAAAAAAGAAAAAACCTTCGCAAACTAATCCAATATGATTTTAAAAGAGATATAGCAGAATCTTATATATCTTTAATGTATTAGTATTCATGATCCTAACGACAGGATTATAATCCACAAAATGTTGATCCTAAAGCTTCGGTAAAAAATTAAGCAAAGTAGGCAAATTTACTTTGCAGGATTAAGATGAAAGATTAGAAAAGAAATTCTTAATGATAATAAATTTTTAATTTTGAAAAGATCATTTTAAATTTATAAAAGATTATTTTAAATTTATAAAAGATTATTTTAAATGTATAATCAAAAAAAATTATTAACATGAGCACAATTAAATTTCAAGTTGATGGATATCTTGAGAATGGTTCCCCCGTTGAAGAAGAAGATATCGAAACAATTATTGAACTGGAATACTATGATGAGCTAATAAAATTAATTGAAGATGGGAGTAATCAAAAAGCTATAAATTTAGTTAATCAAAATTTAGATGCGGAATTCATTATTGAAAACATTTCTTCTTTTGAAAATGAGGGATTTGAATTTTTAGCTGTAAATAACGTTTCCGCTGAATTTCCCTATATTGAAGAAATTGAAGGAGTCAAGATTCCTTTATTCAAAAATATCTCAGCAAGTTTCATGCTTGAAGGTCCAAAAAAAATAATAGGCCTTTGGATGACTAAAGAAGGAAATATTTATAAATTCAATGAGGAACTTTTTGAAGAATGGTTAGATGAGAATGGAGGAGATGTACTACAAGATGGCTGTGGTTATAACTTGGAAGGGGCTTGTTATGATTTAACTGGATTTGGTTCAAATAGCTGTTCCATTGATCATGAATCAATTGAAAAAGCTTTCAATTAAGAGGTAAATTTGCAAAGCCCTTTATTCCACAAATTCATTTTGGGAGAAATAGTTGGAACTTATTTTAATGCAAAGATATCATTAGGTTTTACTTACCCGAATTAAAGGATTATATACATTTAAAAAAAGGATAAAATCCTATCAAATTGATAAAGTTCATCTAAATTCTTTTTGAGAAAAAGAAATTTTTCTGTTAATAGTTCTTTTATTTTAATATATCCCTTAGATTACTTGGGTTTATAATTGATTATGTGTAAGATTGCGAAAAATTTTCATGAAAAGAATTGTTGATGACGAAACAAAAACTATTTGGTACTACAGTGAGTCAGGATTCCCAACTTATTTGGCAATTGATGTCTTTAAAAATCGCAATCCCTCCTATAACCATTCCATTGCTAGTAAAAAATGTTGGGAAAGATTATGTAAGATTAACAAACCAATTAAAGTGATCTTCGATTAAAAGGATTAATTTCTAAAGAACTTAAATATAAGCTAGTCATACCAAATTCAAATATTAGGAAAATATGAGAAAACGCTTTTTAAGTAGAGAAATTATTAGCTAACTTGTTCTTGAACGGTTAAAAAAGAAAAAATGGAACATCCCACCATAATTTGTTATCTCTTTGCTTAACACTGTTAAATCAGATGTATGGATTGATTAAGATGAAAGTTTAAATAAGTATTTTATACGTTGTTTTTGTTATGGATTGGGATTTGAATAGAATTAATTATAGAAAGTTTTATGCAAAAAACAATCGCTAATTTCTTTTACTGGTTATTGATGAAGACAGCTGAAAATTATTATGGCGAATCAATGAAAAAAGAAGAGGTTCCCTATACTCCTTACTTTTAAAACTAACTAGTCCATAAATAATTAAGGAGGTAAATATGGAATTTTTTAAAATTAAACTTACCTTCTCTAGTTTTATTGGGATGATATTATTTTTATTTCTTAAAGCTCCAAAATTATTTATCTTCAGCTTATTACTCTCGACTATATACTTATAAACTATTTACAGTTGAACTAAAATAAGGGGAAATTAGCTCAAAAGAGATGAAAAGCCAACTGTCTACAATTAATAGAAATCAGCTTCTTATTAAAAGAGAGTTTTTGATAAATATTTTTAAAAAATAAATGTGCAGTAGATTTGAACTTAAAACTGAATTCCATAAGTTGCCAAAGCTTTTAAAGCAGGACTTCCCCAGTGGACTTGATAGTAAATATGAAGCGCAAAATTTAATAAAACCAACTGATCCAGTCTTAGTGATTAAGAATGAAGGGAAAATGAAAACTACCTTTATGTCTTGGGGATTTATTTCACCTTGGACTAAAGACCCATTTGATAAAAAAAGACCAAGACCATTTAATGCAAGATCAGAAACGGTAGAGGAAAAACAATTATTTAGTAGAAGTTGGAAGCATAAAAGATGTCTAATACCCGCAAGTGGTTTTTTTGAGAAAAAATTCCGTATTCGTAAAGAAAATTACGAGACTTTTTGGCTAGGAGGAATCTGGAGCAAATGGACTTCAATTGATGGCGCTGAAATAGAGAGTTGCGCTGTTTTAACAACTGAACCAAATGATCTAATTAAACCTTTACATCACCGTATGCCGGTTGTTATTCCAAATGGTTATGAAAAACTATGGACTGAAGAGGTAAAAGATTCTGATGAATTAAAAGGTTTACTTCCACTGATGATGCCTTGGGCTTCAAACCGATGGGTATTAGAAGAAATTAATAAAAAACAATCAGTTCAAACGTCTTTATTTTAATTGAAACTTTGTCTATTCTCATTAATAGCTTTCCACTCTTAACTAACTCTTAAGCTATCTAGCTAAATTAGTGTATTCAAGATTATAAATAAATTTCTCCCCATCATCACCATCACCATCATCATCATGGAAAGAAGAGATTAATACATAAACTCCTCCAAGTCCTAAAATCATTGATAAATAGAGAGTTGGATCTGTCATAAAACAATTGTGAAACAAATAAATCAAATTTGTTGAAGCTCTTTCCATATCTATATTTTCTCTTAATTATTAAATGCCACCTTTTCTAATAAAATCTCTATCTCTTAGACATAACTAATAACAAAGAATATCTACAAATAACTTTGCAAAGACAAGCAAATTTCATAACTATGTCATAAATAAAAATATCTTATATAAGAAAAAATAAAAGAAAAGTCTAGGAAAATCTTTAGTAAAATTGGTTGAAACTGATTCTGGATGACTGGATTCGAAAATGCTATTTAGTTCGCCTAAGGCAGTTAATGGCCATAGTTAAGCACTGGCTTTTTAATCTATAATTATCTTCTTGCTTATTTATGCGAAGTTTTTCAAGACAATTAAAGTTATATTTGTACGCAAAACATTAATTAAGAAAATTTAACTAGCATTTGATACAAGATATTGATTTATTTAAATCAATAAAAATTTGAAAGCTGGGATATAGTCATAAGAAATTATGAAAATTTTTTTTGGAACCATTTGATTACTACGAATACCTAAATTCAATATCATTTCACCCACCTGTAATGATAATAACCACATTAGTATTTTTTTATATAAGAAGAAAAATTTTATTAGTTGGCAAAAAACATTAGTAATTTATTTAATATTTATATTTTTGAATGAGTCAAAAATTAAATAAACAAAGCAAGTAATAAAAACAATTACATATAAAGATTCCATTTAACTTAACGTTGTTATTGAACTACTTAATCCATAAGTGAGAAAAATAAAACTTGCAAAAGTAACTCCAATCATTACTGTTGTGTAGAGTTTATTTAGTTTGAAATTATTACTTGCTGATGAAAAGTCTGCAATAACAAAATTTTTCATTGAATATTTGTCTCTATTTTTGAAATTATTGCTGTTAACCAAACTGCCTAAAATTGGATCTGTTGAAACTTTTATTTCTTGATTGTTAAAAGTATTTAAACCTTTATCTTCATTGAAGAATCTTGGAAACATATATGCATGCCATAAAGCTATTACTGCCACCCAAAAAACTACACTAACTCCAGCAAAACCAAAAAGTAAGAATCTAAAGGTTTCCATATTTGTTCTTTAATTAACTAAAATCTACATCAAAAAAAATATCTAAATATCGCAATCCAAAAAAATATACTTTAAATAAATCAATTAATCATTTCATGATGTTACTAATGATTAGAGACAATGTTATTAGGAGTTTTTCTTTAAATATAAGTTAATGATCGAATCATTTATTTAACTAAAAAAGACAAAATAATAATCACATTTATTATTACTATTTAGAAATGGATTTTAGGATTTTACTTGTTATTACTCCAATAATATTCTCATGGATATTCACAGTCTTTTGGTTAGGTAGGTGGGATGTATTTAGATTGACACCACTAGGATTACCAAAGAAGGGAGTAGCTCCTTTTAAAAATTATCAAGTATGGGAAGATTCAGCATTAATTCCTGATACTGGTAGACCAGCAGAAGGTTATCCAGTATTTACTGTAAGAACCGCAGCAGTCAATGCACTAGGGATTCCAACCGTTTTCTTCCTTGGAGCAATATTGGCAATGCAGTTTAAAACTTTTTAATAGGAAATTTTAAATGGACATTAGATTTTTAATTGTTGGAGCACCATTTTTAATCGCATTTTTTTATACCTTATTTTGGCTAAAAAAATGGGGTGCTTTTAATTTTACGAATAATAATTTGCCAAAAAATATTTCTCTTAAAAATGAATCAATAGAACAAAGTTATATTTTAGAGAATATTTTTTTTACAAAAAATTAATCAAATTTACTTAATCTTTTAATTAATACATTCTCATGATTCCAATAGAACAGTATTTGTTTTTTGCAGTTTCTCTTTATGCATTTTTTTATCTTTCAATAACTATAGTAATTACATTAATTAACTTTTCCTAAGCAATAATCACATAAAATATTAAACACTTATTTGTATAAAATTAATCTTCCTGTATTTTAAAACTCATTATATAAATATATAAGTAGATATTAGGGCAATCTACTAACCGCTAGCTTTGATAAAGCGGTTCATAATGAGAACCTCCCTTTGACCTCATTTTCTTTTTCGCAATCTTAGAAAATGAGGTTTAAATATTTTCTAATAGTCATTAATATTAAATTAATTTCTTAATTAAAACTCTAAATTATTAAATATTATTCCTTCTTATGTATATTATTTACTTTTTAAAAAAGAGTTTTTTATTTATAAAGAATATGTAGATATTTGGCGAATCTGCAACGGTATAGATTCCGTCTTTATGAACCTAGCCAAGGAAAATATTCCTAACTACGTTTTAGTTATTTTAGTAGTTAGGAATATTTTTATTTATTCCACCTTTTAAAGTAATTTTCTGAAAATCAAATGAACAATAAATCAAGTAATGAATCTACATTAGAAAAAATTTATAAGAATTTGGAATCTGGAATGCCAGAGAATAAATCTATTAAAGAATATGCTCTGCCTAATGCGAGACAGTGGCTTGGTGGAAGATTTATTGCTATTTGGGTTTTACCTATTTATTTTTTAAGAAAAATTGCAAAGTTTTCTGCTTCTTCAGCCTTTGTTAAGCCATATTCTCCTTCTGTAAATGGGCCATCTTATAAGCAACCAGAAACCCTATTTACTTCTTTACGAAGTGTTTTCAGGGGTGAAGATCATTTAAGATTTTTTGATCATAGATTTATTGGTATTTGGGTATTGCCTATTGCTTTGACTGGAATTGTTTTTGAAATCCTACTAATAGCTCCTACTAATAACACTTCACCTTTTAATTAGGCATATTTTAACCTCAATTTGTCCGCAAAAGTATAAGGAATATTAAATCTATTTTTTTTATTGGTATAACTAACTGATCGGGTTTATAGGATTCTAACCTGCGTTATAAAGCCCTGTCTTAGTAAGGTCTTATATTTCATGGTTTTTTGATTATTGGGATAAAATTTATTGATAAAAGCTTCTTTTTTTATGCCTAAATTATTAATACCTTTATTAGCTGCAATTGCTTTACCGATTGCTGTCAATGCCGAAAGTCACAAAGATGACGTTGCCAAAAATCAATGGCCAAAAATGCAGCAGCTACTTACAGACGGTTATGTCTTATTGCTTGAAGATGAAACAAATAAAGCCTGCAGTAAATTAGCAGAATTTGATCTTTTACTAGGAATACATTCTGAGGCATTAGAAAAGTTATACCCAAACTTAAACTGGTTTGAAATTAAGAAAAAAAACGAAATGCTGAAAGATTTTTGTTAGAAAATGTGAAACGCCTACTTTGTGTGCTTATTAAAATAGAGAACTCTGTAATAATAGTTATTTAATTAGAAAATAATTACCATATACCTATATTAAGGAATATAAAAGGACTAATTTTTATGGAATATTTTAAGGAGCTTTGGAATAGTCAGCCAAATGCAGTTTTTGGTATTGGTTTAGCGATATTAGTTTTGTTAGGAATTTATATAAAATTACTCGATATTTATCAATGAAAATTAACTCGCAAGGGTGGAGCTTAATTTTTAGTATTGGATCAATTATTTGTTTGCTACTTATTTAATAGAGATTGTAGAAAAATTACTCTTATAAGTAAGAACAGAATAAGTATTAAAGTTTTTGAACAATTTGAATATATAAGTAAACTTCGCCCAAATATTGATTTAGTCATGATCTCCTATTGACGTTTACATAAAAGGAGAAGTAAACCAGTTATGAAAGAAAGCAGAGTGAAAATATTGAATACTCTAGAAAAGAGTATAAAAAACTAATATAAGATGCATAGAGAAAAACAATTATTTATTGTACTTATTTCTATTAAAAATAAGGTGCATTTTAGATAAAAGTACCTCTTATGAGTTTCCCTTAGAGGCCCCTTTTTTAAATTGAGAGTAAAGAATAAAAAAGCGAGTTGATAAACTCCTAAGTGTGAATTGGATTTAAAAAGTCAGGGCGACAGGATTCGAACCTGCGACTTAGGGCCACATGCAAAGCAGATACAAAAAGCAAGGATAGTTATAAACACTTTCAATATTTTCCATATTTATTTTTTTGATTAAAACTTAAGAAAAAGTATTTAAATTTATTTCTTTGAATTTATTTTTGAATTTATATGATTTAATTAAAAACTTCTTATAAATAATATTTTTTATCAACTTATTAAAAAAAATTTTTAGAAAATCATTGGAATTGATTCTTTTTTTAAAGAATGTTCTAAATTTCTCTGTACTCGTCTTTAAAAAAAATTTGTGAGTTAAATTTAACTATAAGTTATTACTTAAATAGTGAAAAAAAATAGAAACCTAATAACTGGGGGAGCTGGATTTATTGGCTCTCATTTAACAAAGAAATTACTATCTTTGGATGAAGAAGTTATCTGCCTTGATAATTACTTTACTGGTAGAAAAAGTAATGTTCAATCATGTCTGAATAATCCTAATTTTGAATTAATTCGGCATGATGTAACTGAACCAATACAACTCGAGGTAGATAAAATATGGCATCTCGCATGTCCTGCTTCCCCAATTCATTATCAATTTAACCCTATCAAAACTACTAAAACTAGTTTTATGGGAACTTATAACATGCTTGGATTGGCAAAAAGAGTTGGAGCAAAAATCCTGTTAGCTAGCACAAGTGAGGTTTACGGAAATCCTGAAGAGCATCCACAAAAAGAGACCTACCATGGATCTGTAAATACTATTGGTTTAAGAAGTTGTTATGACGAAGGTAAAAGAATAGCTGAAACATTATGCTCTGATTATCAAAGAATGCATGATGTGGATATAAGAATTATGAGAATTTTTAATACCTATGGTCCTTATATGAGATCAGATGATGGAAGAGTCATAAGTAACTTTATTGTCCAAGCTTTACAAAATCAAACTCTCACAATCTTTGGAAATGGTAAACAAACAAGATCTTTTTGTTATGTTGATGATCTAATAAGTGGGATGATTCTTTTGATGGAAAGTAATTATAAAAAGCCAGTAAATATTGGAAATCCAAATGAATTTTCAATTTGTGAACTTGCAGAATTGATAAAAAAACTTGTTAATCCAAAAGCAAAATTTGAATTTAAAGAATTACCGATGGATGATCCCGTCCAGAGAAAACCTTCAATTGAATTGGCTCGAGAATTATTGGGTTGGGAACCTCAGATTGAATTAAAAGAAGGTCTTAATAAAACAATAGAATGGTTTAAAAATAATATTTAAAGATAAATTATTAACTCATAAATAAACTTTCAAATAATTAAAAGATTAAGGATAATAAGTATTTAACTTATTAAGATCTTAATTTAGGAGGCTGAATCTGATAAATTTTATTTAAATGTATTTATTTGTTAGGCACATTGAAGATCAAAATACTTCTAACGAGTTCCCCTCTCTCAGTTAGATCGACTGTCAATAGTATTTAATATAGCTCTGCAAGCAATAAGCGAAAATTCGATTTAATAGCAAAGTACGCAATCCGCTTTAATCGACTCTTCAATTAGTACATTGGGCATTGCAAACTCAGCCTTATATTCATTAAGAAGAATGTTATCGAACCCCCTCGATTTAGCCGACATTTCTGAGACATATATGGTAATGTTTGAATTTTTTAAATTTTCAAGGTGTTCGTATAAATCTCCAGTACCCTTACCAACTATTTCACCAGCTGTTTTGCAATTTAAAATGTTTACTCCGTTTCCCTCTAAAAAAAGAGTTACTTGATGCCCTTCGTTTTCTGCAGTAAGGGCAGCCAATAAACCTAAAGTTACTTTATTTTTGGATTTTAAACCGCTGCAAATATTAACTAGTACTTTATTGTCAGTAATGATAGACATTTTATTTTGCTTAAAATTTACTTATGTAATCTAGGTTTTTCTTCTAAATTTATCAACCATCTAATCTATCAGCGTAATCCCTTAAAATTTCTGCCATCTTTTGAGGCGGGATTTCTTCTTGATATTCTCTACATAAATCAAAAAATTTATCTAAGAAATCTTTCATTGAAGAGGACATAAAAAAAATAGGGTTTTATTACTCTATGCTAGATCGACTGTCAATATTATTCTTTATTATTCTTTGGACCATTGATGGGGAACTAAACCACCAAGTGCAGCTGTTTGCATGCCATTTGCGTGCTCACTTTTTTACGTGTTTTATATTATTAGCTGAGACTTACTGCTATAACTGATCGTGGCGACAGGATTTGAACCTACGACCCAGTGCTCCTAAAGCACTTAACAACTCTAGTAGGACACTATGTCTACAAGCCATGACTAAATAGTTGTAGTGTATCGTATGATTTTATATGAAAATCAAATGGTATTTGTTGGCTATTTGTTGGCAGCTATGAGCCAATAAGTAAATAAATAAAAAAGCGAGTCTGGGTAACTCATTAGTATGAATTGGTTTTAAGAGTCGGGGTCACAGGATTCGAACCTGCGATCTAGTTAGTGCTCCCAATGCACCTGCTCTCCAATTTGAGACAGTAACCTCATAACACTTGTATTGGTCAAACTTGTGAGTCAAAAGATAGTATTTAAAATTAGTCTCAGGATTGCACTTAAGTTATACAAAATTATCCTTAGATATAAAATTAATCACTAAATAATCGCTAAGCTTAAATCTAGTGCTTTATAGGCAGTAGGTCTCATATTGACAGTGGTTCAATTTTACAGTTGATCTTAAATTGTAAGGATAAAACCTTTTTAGAAAAATTTATTACTTTTAAAGATAAGATTAGGTATTGAAAGTTCATGATTGAAAGTTGAGCATACCAAAAAACAATTTAATTGCAAAGTCAATCGCTGTTCCATTTACTTCTGAGATTTTTCAGAATCTTAATAGTTCATTTATGTTGCTGATAGGAGTGCCTTTGGCAGTTCAAACTTATTCAGATCAAATGTATTCAGGTCAAATTTATGATGGTTATTTTTTAATTTTAAATTGGATAGGTACGGCTTTGTTCTTTCCGATATCAATGACTGCTTTAAGATCTTTTGAAGATAAGTCATATTTTGCAGTTCCCACTACAGCACTTATTTTGAAAAAATTCTGGAAAGTTTTTCAAGTTGGTTGTGTAAGTATGCCAATATATCTTCTAGGATTATTGTTTTTTTTAGTTCCTGGAATCATTGTGTGGAAAAAATATATTTATGTTTTTGTAATTAGTGAACAGGAAATGCTTGGTCCATTAGATTCCATGAGAAAGAGTTCCTTAATGTCTCAAAGAAATGGATGGAGATTGTTTTTAATGACATTGATTCTGTTAGTAATCAGTGCCCCATTCCTCATTGTTAGTATTTCTCTATCTGGCACTTATCCTGGAGTGCTAACATTTTTTTTAGAATTAGCTGTTCAATGGATATTAATTTTAAGTGGAACTGCAATTTGCTTTTATGGTTATAAAGAGGCATTGGCTAGCGATTAATACTTTAAGGAATATCAAAGCTATACAAATTTTCGCTATTTAATCGCTAAAAGTAATATTGAGAATTCTGAGAAGTCAATCGGGGCGAAAGGATTCGAACCTGCGACCTAGTGCTCCCAAAGCACTGGGCATTATTTTTAAGAAAACCTTAAGACTTTAGTTATAGCCTAGACTAACTATAGATGGTGGAACGAGTTTGAAACAGCTTATTGCTAAATCTTCGAAGATCATACAAGATGTTTATAGAACTTAGAGCCCCCTATGCCAAAGTTAACCGAAACAGAAGATTGGGAATAAGCCCTATATTAATACAAATTTATGAATCAACGAAATTTAATGCTTTGTTGGTCAACTCCTTATCGTTGATCCAAAAGTATTCCGCTGAACCAAATTGGAACTCCATTTTACTAATATTTTTAAGTTCATCTTTTATTTCTCCCATTTCTATGATGGCTGTCTCAACAACTGTACCTCCTGATAGAACATCCCCATAATATTTAACTGGTAATTTTGTTATTTCCTCCTTACCATTATCGTACGTAATAATTGTAGGGGCAAAAGAATTACTCTGATAAGATAAAAGTTCCCATCCATCAGCTGTGGTACCAAGCATTATCGAGGGATTTTTAGATGATTCTGTTGAGTGAAAAAAGAGACAATAACCTAATCTACTTTTTAGTGATTTTGTTAGTTTGCATTCAGAATTCAATTTCGCATTATAATTAGCTGTCTTAGTACCTTTAAAACGATCTGTCTTTTCTTCATATTTCTCGCCAGCATTTACGAAAGTTATATTTGAAATTATTCCTAAACTTAAAATAGCGAAACTCAGAAATTTTCTCATTTTCAAAAATAATTTTAATCTACATTTATATTATAAATTTATACAGATTAGTTTCATATTTCTATAGAGAGTATTTATAAAAAGATAATTAAACAAAAATTAGTTAACTATTTAGATAAATAGAAAAGATAGAAGGAAAACTCAAGCTATGGATATTTAATATCTTCCCTATATACAAGAAAAAAGTTAAGTAGCTTTTTGGAATCTTCGAAGATTCTAGAGCCTCCCCTAGAGCCCCTTTCTCATGTGAAAATGTAAACAATAAAAAAGAGAGCCTGGGAAACTCTCTACTATGACTTGGTTTTTAAGAGTCGGGGCGACAGGATTCGAACCTGCGACCTAGTGCTCCCAAAGAACCCGCAAAAATGAAGCTACAACTGAGACTTATGTTGCTATCAGTACTTTTATTATTTACCCAATCTTCAGAAGGTTTATAAACTAAATTTTGCGTGCTTTTTGCGTGTTTATAAAAATTAGATCGCAAAAAAAGTTATATTTGAAATTATCTTCTCTTCTTTGACCAATTCTCACCAAAAATTATTAAAGGAATTATGATAAGTGCATTAGGTATAGCACGTAGGATATTTTTTAATAATGGAAGTTGTTCAGAATAATAAGAAATTACTGGAATTAAAGTTATTTCATCTTGAAAAGTCTTGATAAGAATACCCAACAAAATTGCTGAAAATAAAAATTTATTGGACTTTAAAATTTTTTCTAGCATATCTTAAATCTATCAAACAATTGAAAAATGGAAAACTTTGAGTAGTTTTGCGTGCCATTTGCGTGCTCACTTTTTTTCGTGTTTTATATTATTAGCTGAGACTTACTGCTATAACTGATCGGGGCGACAGGATTCGAACCTGCGACCTAGTGCTCCCAAAGAACCCGCTACGCAAAATGCGTCAGTAGGCCAAATAAACAATTCATGCTATACCTAGTTAGTTAGCATAAAAAGAATATTTCTAAGTCTTAAATTAGAAAGATATAATAAGAATGTGCACAGATAAGCAGAATCTCGCTTAAATCTCGTTCACAAGCAACCTAGTGCCCTATGAGCACTTGGGCGTAGAATTTAATGGTTGACAGTCGATCTAAAATTAGTTGGATAAAAACTTTTTTTATGACGGATAGAGAAACAATTGAATCGTTGTTGTATGAGTTAGCAACACCTCAGAAAATGGGCTCGTTTTTTGTAAATAATGCCACTTCAGATTTTTTACTCATCAGGCCTAGCGGGAATCCAATAAGTGCAAAAGGATTCGAGGAAATGATGAGTTCTGGCGATGTTGTCCAGGAAAAAGCCGAAATTACAAAAATTCATAAGTTTGAATTTCTTTCTTCCGATGTAGCAATGTGCGTTTTTACGCTTGGGGCAAAATTCTCTTACAAAGGCACTCCTAATGATGATTTGCCAACTGTAACTTCTATCTTCAAAAAGATTAATGGGATTTGGAAAATCCATTGGATGCAAAGATCAACAGGAGATTCAGATTTGTCTTTATGGAATTAACAAGTAATTAATAGTCAGAATATATACGGCATAGCAATTACTTATGCGCTTGTTAGTTTCTTATTACTAGGTGGCTTTGTGTATTTAACTTTCAAGATGACCTCTAAAGAATGAAACGCTTACTACTTGCACCGCTTCATAATGGCTAGGTCTTATTTTTATACTTATTCAAATATCCATTGAATTTTTGAGTAGTGCTAACAGCTCCTGCAAAAAAAGATAATTGGAGTGTTGATGTTTCTAAATCATCCTCCTTATATCCATCCACAAAATTCAGATATACTCTTGGATCAATCTTTATAAATGGAAGGAATAAGAGATAATGTGACCTTTCTTCAAAATCTTTAATTACATTCCAAGGAATAAATTGTATACCTCCAAACACTCTTGAGATAGCAATTCCTTTTGTAGTTACTTTCATCCACATCTTTTTTCTAAAGAATAAATCTCTACACGCAAAAAACGCCCAGGGTAATGTAAGAATCAGATGAAGCGTAAATCCTGCTGAGACTGCTCCTTCTTGATCTGAAAACATAACAGCCGTGCTATACAGAAACAAAATAACTAAAACTGAAAGATGAAATAAACTTAATAGCTTGTTTGGCTTATGAGTTTCAATAACATCTTCTTGATTGAAATATTCGTTTTTCAAACTTGCCATAATTTGGGAGTTTTTTAATTTTTATATTTTATCATTCTTTAATAATGTAACCATTTTATTAATCAAGAATTAATTAAAAGAAATTTGTCCATTTTGCTTATGGACAAATTTATCCAATAAAAAAGCGAGTCTGGGTATCTCGCTAGTATGAATTGGTTCTCAAGAGTTGGGGCGACAGGATTCGAACCTGGGATCTAGTGCTGCCCAAGCACTTTTAAAACAAAAGAAGCACTTGGTCTAATTTGATTGCAATTTTTTTGATTGGAACTAATAAAAAAAAGCACTTTTAAGTATATTATTGATGTCAATTTGACGACAATAATTTACTTTTAATTAAGATAATTCAAAGACTTTTGATGAATTAATTTTTTCTTCACTCTTTCCTTTTGAAATTTAAAATTTTGCAATTCAATCCTAATAAAATATGGATTATCTCCATAAAGAAAGTCCCAAACGAATATATGGCTTAAGCTGCCAACCCAAAAGACCAAAACCAAATACTAGGAATTGAGGTAATATACGAATTATCAATAAAATAATGCCACCTCTTCCCCTTGCTTTTGTAGAGATATTTCTTATTTCACTTGAATCAAATATTGGAGGTTCGTAAGTGCCCCACAAATGGAAACCCTGCAAAACCATTATTAAGCAAGAAAAGGCACCGATAATTGAAATTAATAAAAGAGCCTTAGCTTTTATAGATCCTTTTTTTATAGATCCTTTTTTTATTTCTGGATCTATAAATCCACAAACAAAAAAAGATAGAAATCCTATTAGAGCAAACCATGCTGCAATTGACGGGTTCATGAATTAAGAAATAATTATTTGTAAAATTAATCCATATAAATAATTTCAACTCTTAAAATTTATAAATTAAAATAAATTTATTATTCGAAGGCATTTTGATGACAATTGCTGCCGTCAGATTTTCCAATAAAAAAGCGAGTCAGGATAACTCGCTAGTATGAATTGGTTTTTAAGAGTCGGGGCGACAGGATTCGAACCTGCGACCTAGTGCTGCCAAAGCACTCGATCTATTATTTGAGATTATTCAACAAAATTAAGCTATGACTAGGTTATAACTAAGTGAACGGAACTAGTTTGAGTCTCAATATTGTACAAAGTTTATACTTTTATATATAAGATATATAGTCTTAGCTCCTCACTCTACTTAGTAGTGTCCTCTCTTAACTAGGTGGGACATTAGATAGTTTTTTTAGGAAGTTGATCTACAATAATGGGCAATTAAAACTATTTATTTTCAGTAATTATTTTTTCTGCTAGTAATATAAAGCCAATAACAATTAAAAAATAAAATGCTTTATGTTCAGCATTGGTCATTTAAGGCCGGATATCATCAAAAAGGTGCAGAAAAATTTCTTGGTGGTGGGGGAGATTATCCTGGAGTTGAGATGATTGGAAGATATCACGCACCTGGCTCTTTAGAGGGTTGGATAGTTTTAAAGACTGATGATCCAAAAGCAATATATCAACATGCTGCGGAATGGGGTGAATTTCTCAACTGGGAAACCACACCTGTATTTACTGATGAAGAAGCTGGTCCAATAGTCTCCAAAGTATACTCATAGAAAGAGATTGACAGTCGATCTAAAATAAGGGGCAATTAGCTCCTTTTTTTAATGAATACTCTAATTATTTCAACTTTTAGCTGTACATTTGAAGAATTTAAAAATGATGTCACGACATTATTTCTTGAAGAAATGTGCAAAGATTTTGTAACTGAATATGAGTTTGTAAAAGTGAATGAACACAAATCTCATTTATTAATGAACTGTACCGACTTAGAAAAATTAGGTACAGAGATGGAATCTCCTTTAGCAAAGGAATGGGATAAAAAAAATAATTGTAAGGATGCCGTATATTCGATCAAACTTGTCGCGTAAATGAAACCTTTACTAATTTTCTATAACTCCCGCTACTTTTCGTTCCGCTAATCGTTTTTTTAGAATTGAATAATTTTGTGAAGCCCATTTTCTGGAAATATCAAATTCAGCATCTAACTTCTCTCTAAGTAATTTGCCAATTTTAAATACTTCTACGAAGCCTAGATAAATTATTACCAGAACCTTAGTTATGTTTACTGCAACAGCTGCTATCTTTTCAATTTTTTGATCTTGCATTTGAATTTATTGAAGCTCACTAAAATTACCAGTTGTAAGAAATTATGCAAATTAATTAGAGAAAAATCTTATGGGTGTTATTCTCATTGGTCAATGGCCA
Organism: uncultured Synechococcaceae cyanobacterium; assembly: GCA_902570945.1. Classification (GTDB taxonomy): domain Bacteria; phylum Cyanobacteriota; class Cyanobacteriia; order PCC-6307; family Cyanobiaceae; genus Prochlorococcus_A. The sequence continues at coordinate 5,675 of CACGAJ010000010.1, read as the reverse complement.
TGAATTATTGAAGGAATTTTTAAAGGAGCTTTGGCAGAATCATCACGACCCATACCATGCAGCTTATGGCATAGGTGGAGTAATAGTATTGTTGGTAATTTATAATCGATTACTTAAAAAGTTTCAGTAGTAGGCTCTATAAAAAAAGGTAAGAAATCTATTTTTCTTTACTTTCGTTGTGGTTCTCATACGGCCTTTTTTTGTTTGGAGTCAGGCTATAAAATCTGAGTTGCGTGAGTTTTGCGTGAAGCAATAATTTGAATAAAATATGTATTAGCTGAGACTTACTGCTATAACTGATCGGGACGACAGGATAGAACTTGCGAACTAGTGCTTTTAAAGCATAAAAAAACAAAAATAGAACGCTTAACTTCCTATAGTGCCGTTATTATTTATATCTGTATTAAAAACAGTTTCATACCCTGCAGAAACTGCGTCAGCATCTGAAATCCAACCAGTATCGGAAGTATGAACTCCAAGAGAATTTATGGTCCAAACAACGGTTCCTCCATCATAAAAATTAGTGCCATCAACAAGGGCTGTATATCCTGTATTTGTTCTTACAGCTTTAATAACATCCCAATCATCACTTGATTCTGAAGTGAATGTTCCACCATAACGATCGTTTATAGGAATAATTCCATCTAGACCAATCATTTTATAAGCAATACCACCAGAGATTAATCCATCCCCATTGAAATCATGATTGAAATTTTTTTCATAACCAGCAGCGTAGGCATCAGCATCTGAAATCCAACCAGTAGATGCTGTTTCTACTCCAGAAGAATTAAGAGTCCAGATAACATTTCCACCGTCGTAACTATTGGTTCCATTTAAAAGAGCTAAGAATCCAGAATCTGTTTTTGAGGCGGAAACTATATCCCAATCTGCACTAGAGGAATCACTAAAAGTATTACCACTAGAATCTTTAATAGTGACCTCATTACTATTTGAACCAAGCATCCTATAAGTTAATGAACCACCAGAGATTAATCCATCTCCATTGAAATCATAGGTAAAGCTATTCTCATAACCAGCAGCAGCAGCAGAGTAATCTGAAATCCACCCACTAGATGCAGTTTCTGCTCCAGAAGAATTAGCTGTCCAGATAACATTTCCAAAATCATAATTACCAGTACCATTTAGAAGAACTAAAAAACCAGAATCTGTTGTTGAGGCGGCAACTATATCCCAATCTGCACTAGTGGCATCATTGAAAGTATTCCCATTGGAATCCTGAATACTAATAGCTCCATAAGAACCGAGCATTTGATAACTAGATCCACCAGAGACTAATCCATCATTATTGAAATCATAAGTAAATGTATTCTCATAACCAGAGTCCAAAGCAGAATCATCTGAAATCCATCCACTTGATGCAGTTTGTAATCCAGAAGAATTTAGAGTCCAAATAACATTACCAGTGTCAAAATTACCAGCGCCGTCAAAAAGAACTTGAAACCCGGAAGCTGTTTTTACGGCAGAAGTAACATCCCAATCTGCACTTGTGGAGTCAGTATATGCCAAAATTCCAGATGAATCTTGAAGAGAAACAAGGCCGGATGAACCTAATAACTTATAACCAGAATTAGTTTCTATTAAACCTATCCGGAGGTCAGAAGAAGAGTAAGAAGTATTATTAAATTTGACTGTTTCTATAGAAGATAAAGAATCTAATCCGTCACCATTAATGGAAAGATTACCAGTAGCAGTATCCCTGAAAATTGAGTAATTAAAAATGTCTTGTGAGAAGACAGCAGTGTCAGTGCCACTCCCTCCAATCAATGAGTTATTTCCAGAGTTTCCTGTAAGAGTGTTATCTAAAGAATTCCCTGTTGCATCAATATTGCTGGATCCTGTTAACGTTAAATTCTCTACATTATTAGATGCTGTGTAAGTAACAGAAGATTGTATTAAATCAGTACCTTCTGAGGAATTTTCTGTGACAGTATCACTGGTGCTGTCAACTACATAAGTGTCATCACCTGCTCCACCGATTAAGGTATCATCTCCACTCCCTCCATCTAAAGAATCATTTCCAGTCCCACCAATAAGTCTATCCCAACCATCACCACCGTAAATCTGATCATCATGAGCTAATCCGTTTAAAACATCATTACCTATGTCGCCACTTATCGTGTTTGGTCCTGAATCACCATTTTTTGTTTGCCCTAGAAAATTAACCGAATAACCAAATGTGCTATTAAATTGATACGCATCAGAGAACATGTAAATCTGATTATAGTTTCCATTATTTGTATTCCAAATTCTTATATCCTGATTAAAAGTTTTCGCTTTCCTGAACATATATCGAAAGTCATTACTGTTGCTAACGTCCCAACTACTTATATCTTGATTAAAAATTACTGCGTGATCGAACATCCACTTAAAATCAGTGCCTTTGCTAACATCCCAGCTACTTATATCCTGATTAAAGGAACTTGAATAAGCGAACATGCCAGCAAAATTAGTCCCATTGCTAACATCCCAAGCTCCAATACCTTGATTAAATGAACTAGCAGCACGAAACATAAACTCAAAATTAGTCCCATTGCTGACATCCCAGTTGCTTATGTCTGAGTTGAAATTAACAAAATAATTATATTTTCTACCACCATCAAATAAACTGGAAAAATCTGATATTTCACTTACATCCCAACTATTAATATCTCCATAATTTTGATTAGCCAAATACTCATCACTAATCCATAAATCTACTGCAGTCTCTAACTCTGATCTTTCTGTAAATTTATATCCTGAACTCATCTCGATAAAAATATTGAATACCCTATTTTATATTTATTGTCAATAATAGAACGCTTAACTTCCTATAGTGCCGTTATTATTTATATCTGTATTAAAAACAGTTTCATACCCTGCAGAAACTGCGTCAGCATCTGAAATCCAACCAGTATCGGAAGTATGAACTCCAAGAGAATTTATGGTCCAAACAACGGTTCCTCCATCATAAAAATTAGTGCCATCAACAAGGGCTGTATATCCTGTATTTGTTCTTACAGCTTTAATAACATCCCAATCATCACTTGATTCTGAAGTGAATGTTCCACCATAACGATCGTTTATAGGAATAATTCCATCTAGACCAATCATTTTATAAGCAATACCACCAGAGATTAATCCATCCCCATTGAAATCATGATTGAAATTTTTTTCATAACCAGCAGCGTAGGCATCAGCATCTGAAATCCAACCAGTAGATGCTGTTTCTACTCCAGAAGAATTAAGAGTCCAGATAACATTTCCACCGTCGTAACTATTGGTTCCATTTAAAAGAGCTAAGAATCCAGAATCTGTTTTTGAGGCGGAAACTATATCCCAATCTGCACTAGAGGAATCACTAAAAGTATTACCACTAGAATCTTTAATAGTGACCTCATTACTATTTGAACCAAGCATCCTATAAGTTAATGAACCACCAGAGATTAATCCATCTCCATTGAAATCATAGGTAAAGCTATTCTCATAACCAGCAGCAGCAGCAGAGTAATCTGAAATCCACCCACTAGATGCAGTTTCTGCTCCAGAAGAATTAGCTGTCCAGATAACATTTCCAAAATCATAATTACCAGTACCATTTAGAAGAACTAAAAAACCAGAATCTGTTGTTGAGGCGGCAACTATATCCCAATCTGCACTAGTGGCATCATTGAAAGTATTCCCATTGGAATCCTGAATACTAATAGCTCCATAAGAACCGAGCATTTGATAACTAGATCCACCAGAGACTAATCCATCATTATTGAAATCATAAGTAAATGTATTCTCATAACCAGAGTCCAAAGCAGAATCATCTGAAATCCATCCACTTGATGCAGTTTGTAATCCAGAAGAATTTAGAGTCCAAATAACATTACCAGTGTCAAAATTACCAGCGCCGTCAAAAAGAACTTGAAACCCGGAAGCTGTTTTTACGGCAGAAGTAACATCCCAATCTGCACTTGTGGAGTCAGTATATGCCAAAATTCCAGATGAATCTTGAAGAGAAACAAGGCCGGATGAACCTAATAACTTATAACCAGAATTAGTTTCTATTAAACCTATCCGGAGGTCAGAAGAAGAGTAAGAAGTATTATTAAATTTGACTGTTTCTATAGAAGATAAAGAATCTAATCCGTCACCATTAATGGAAAGATTACCAGTAGCAGTATCCCTGAAAATTGAGTAATTAAAAATGTCTTGTGAGAAGACAGCAGTGTCAGTGCCACTCCCTCCAATCAATGAGTTATTTCCAGAGTTTCCTGTAAGAGTGTTATCTAAAGAATTCCCTGTTGCATCAATATTGCTGGATCCTGTTAACGTTAAATTCTCTACATTATTAGATGCTGTGTAAGTAACAGAAGATTGTATTAAATCAGTACCTTCTGAGGAATTTTCTGTGACAGTATCACTGGTGCTGTCAACTACATAAGTGTCATCACCTGCTCCACCGATTAAGGTATCATCTCCACTCCCTCCATCTAAAGAATCATTTCCAGTCCCACCATCTAAGGTGTCGTTACCCGCTCCACCGGTAAGAGTGTCATTACCTAACCCACTTTGAAGGTTATTATTCTTGATATTTCCAATTAAAATATCGTCCCCATTCCCAGTAATACAATTTTCAATGTAAGTATCAGCAGCGATATGTAGATTACCTATCAATCCAGCTATATCAGAGGTATATAGTGTAGTGCTATTTTTATCTGTTGGGCGTAAATCTATTTTATCATTGGAAGTCATTTCACTAAGGTCTAAGGTATCATTCCCCGATCCATCAACTATGCAATATGAATTAGTCCGAATTTTGGAAGAAAAGGAGCTCCAAATTTCACTTGTTGAGGAACTTATATTTGTGTTAAAACCAAATGTAGTGTCTCCGCTAAATGCATTTGAAACGCCGTAACCTGTGTAATCACTATAAATATCATCAAGGGCTATCCAATCTACAGCACTTGGCGTCATCAAATAAATTCCTGAAGCATTAATAGAGGTATTCTGAGTTTGACTAAAATATGACATCATAGTTGCCTGCCAAGAGTCATTTACATATTTTGCATCTGAAGAATATGATCCGGTTGAGTTGTAATTTCCTTGATGTCCTAAACCTAATACATGTCCTATTTCATGATGAATAGTTTGAAGATAATAACCCCCTTGGTAAACACTAGCCCAACCTGGTTGAATATTTATTCCAGCCCAAGAAATTTTTCCATTTGTACTTGTGGATACAGCCCAAGCACCAGTATAGTATTCATCCACAACATCTATGTCTGCAGTTGTGCCTGACCAATAATTTAATTCGTGAAAATCAATACCTAAGGTTTCTTCATACAATTTGAATGATTCTCTGTAAAGGTCAGCAACTCCGTAGTAAAGACGATCGTAATCATAAGAGCTATATCCCAAATTGTATGTAATCTTTCCTGGATATGAGCCAGTTCCTAATTTGGGATTATCTCCTGACGAACTTAAGTTCCATTCTATTGGAGACAGAGAATTATCTGACCAGTAACCAGTAGTTAAATAATTTGCCATTGTTTGAAAACTTGCTTCGCTCATAGAAGAGCTAGAAGTATTATCTTTTCCTATTTCTTCTCTTTGAGAACAGCATGGACAGTTTACTCCATGTGTAAAATCTGGTAGTTCATCAAAACTATATATTTTAGATCCGCCTA
>CACGAJ010000009.1 GCA_902570945.1 uncultured Synechococcaceae cyanobacterium | reverse complement strand
TTAAATTTGAAAATCAAAAATTTGCCGCCAACGATTGGCACAGATAAAATCACTAATGTTGTTAAAGAATATGGTTTTAAATGGGGGAGTACCAATCAAATTATTGAAAAGTTAATAGAAGAGATTAATGAATTAAAGGAAGCAATAAAAAGTAAAAATGATTCAGACATAAAAAATGAATTTGGGGATGTTTACTTTACCCTTCTGAATCTCTCAAACTTTTTAAAAATAAATCCTGAATCAGCTCTTCAAAAAACTAATAAAAAATTTTTAGACAGATTTTCAATCATTGAACGTCATTCAGGAGATAATATTAAAAAACAAACCCCTAAAGATTTTCAACGGCTTTGGCAAATAGCCAAGCAAAAACTTAAAAGAAAAAATTCTTAAAAAGCAAATGACTGATATTTCAAAATGGATAGATGAATATCATAAAGGCTCAAGATTCGGCCTAAATGGAGAAATTTTAATTAAAAAAAAATCAAAATATCAAGAAATTCTCATAATTGAAAATGAATATTATGGCAGAGCTTTAATGCTAGATGGTTGTTGGATGACATCATTAAAAGACGAGAAATATTATCATGAGTGTCTTGTGCATCCAGCATTAAGTAGCATTAACGAAAAATCTAATATACTTATTATTGGGGGCGGAGACGGTGGTACTGCAAGAGAATGCATTAAATACTCTCAAATATCAAAAATTGATCTGGTAGAGATTGATGAAGAAGTAATCAAAATATCAAAAAAATTTTTAAAAGAAATTGGGGGCGAAGCATGGAACGATAAAAGATTAAAGATTCATATTGATGATGGTGTTCAATGGGTAAAAAAAACAAGAGATAATTTTTACGATGTTATATTTATAGACTGCTCAGATCCCTCAGAATTTTCAAATTTATTATTTTCAGATTCGTTCTATGAAGAATGCAAAAGAATTCTTAAAAAAGATGGTATCTTAGCAACGCAAAGCGAATCACCTGAATCCTTCAAAAATATTCACATAAGTATTTTGAAAACCCTGAAAAAAATTTTTAGATTCTCTGAAACTATGTATTCTTTTGTTCCTATATATCCAAGCGGTATTTGGAGTTGGACATTCGCTTCTGAAAAAGTTTTAGATCTACCAAAGCAAAATTGCAATGAAGCACTGAGAATAGAAAAAAGTTGTGAAATTTGGAATTTAAATTTTCAAAATGCAGCATTCAAAATGATGCCAAATAAAATTGTAAAAGAACTAAATTCATAGAATGATAAAAAATTTATTTGATAACGAAAATGCTATTTTTATGGGAGCAAAAAGAAACCCTGATGATTGCGTAATTGGTATATTTGGAGTCAATTATGATGGGACATGTTCTTTCAAACCAGGAGCTAGATTTGGTCCAGATGCTATAAGACAAGTCAGTTCTTGTTTAGAAACATATTGTCCAAAACTAAATAAAGATTTAGAGGATATTATGTATGTTGATTTTGGGTCAATACTAATTGATAAAAATGACTCAAAGTCCGTTATTGAATCGGTTAAATCAGCAACAAATTATTTAATTAATAAACGCCTTAGTCCTATTATACTTGGAGGCGAACACTCTATTACAAGAGGTGCTATAGAAGCATTAGTAAAAAAATATCCAGACTTGATATTGGTTCAACTTGATGCTCATGCAGATTTAAGAGAATCATATATAGGAAATAAAAATAGTCATGCTTGTGCCATGAAAAGATGCTTAGAAGTGCTACCTGAAAAGAAAATTTTGCAAGTAGGAATAAGAAGTGGGACTAAGGAAGAATTTCAAATTATGCATAACAACAACCAATTTGTTAACTTTTATCCAGGCGGAAATGCACAAGAATTAAAACAAGCTCTCCTACCATACGTTAAGTCTCCAATCTATTTAACAATAGATTTAGATTGGTTTGATCCCAGTTTATTAGCAGGGACTGGCACTCCAGAACCGGGAGGATTTTTTTGGAATGATTTTGAAGAAATACTGAAAACTTTAAAAGAATTTAGAATTGTGGCTTCAGATATTGTGGAATTATCTCCAGAAATTGATAAAAGCGGAGTTAGTAGTATAGTTGCAGCCAAAGTACTTAGAAGCTTAATTTTGTCATTAGAAAATATGCAATAAAAAATTTCTAAACTACAGTATAAAAATACTAAATACAAACTAAATATTTCATGGATTTGCTAAAAAGTCCTCTTTATTCAAAATATGTTGAATCCAATGCAAAATTAGTGGATTTTGCAGGTTGGGAAATGCCCATATCATTTTCAGGATTAATTAAAGAGCATGAATCAGTTAGATCTTCAGCAGGATTATTTGATATTTCTCATATGGGTGTGATATCTGTTAAGGGAGTCAATACAAAGGATTATATTCAAAAATTTTTTCCTACTAATTTATACTCCTTTTCTGTAGGTCAAGGGCTTTATACAGTAATGCTTAATGATAAAGGAGGAATAATAGATGACTTAATAATTTATGACCTTGGTATACAAGAAAATGACATATCAGAAATATTGTTAATAGTTAATGCAAGTAGATATGAAACAGATTTTCAGTGGATAAAAAATAATTTAAATAAATATGAAATTTCCATAACAAACTTTAAAAAAGACAAAGTTCTTTTAGCACTACAAGGAAAAAACTCATTCGATTTATTTGAAAAATGGATTGAATCTTCGATCTCACATATCCCTAACTTTGGATGCGAATATAAAATTTTCGAACATATTTCGCCAAAAGAAAAAATTTTCTTTTCAAAGACAGGATATACAGGGGAAAATGGTCTAGAAATACTTTTATCTAAAAAAGCAGCAATTAATTTATGGGATTTCTCAATTTCCAAAAATGTTGCACCTTGTGGTTTAGGAGCTAGAGATACTCTTAGACTTGAAGCAGGCATGCATCTTTATGGGCAAGACATAAATGAAGAAACTTCTCCATATGAAGCTGGGTTAGGCTGGCTAGTACATCTAGAAAATAATCACGAATTCTTTGGAAGAAGATTTCTTGAAGAGCAGTCAACATTAGGTATTCAAAAAAAGTTAGTTGGTCTTTCTATAGAAGGTAAAGCAATAGGAAGAAAAGGTTGCCCAGTTTTTAAAGGTGAAGAAAATATTGGAATTATCACAAGCGGCAGTTGGTCTCCAACTAAACAACAAGCTATAGCTTTTGCATACATCAATACTGCCCATGCTTTAATAAATAATGAAGTTCAAATATTAATAAGAGGCAAAAAATTCAAAGGGGTTATAACAAAAAGAGCGTTTTATAAAAAGAATTATTAACTAAATTTACCCTAAAAGAATTATTATAAGTTATTGATAAATAAATCATACTTAGATGAGAAACAAAATTTGCGAAGAACTCAATAATACAGATATTGGTAAATTAGTTAATCTATGCGGATGGGTAGATAGAAGAAGAGATCATGGTGGAGTAATTTTTATTGATTTAAGGGACCATAGTGGATTCCTACAAATAACAATTAACCCCAATGATGGTTCAGATCTATTTAAACAGGCAGAAACTCTAAGAAATGAGACGGTAATTATGGTTAGCGGAATTATTAATGAAAGGCCCAAAGATTCCATAAATAAAAATTTAATTACTGGAGAGTTAGAGCTTAAGGTTAAAGATTTGCAAATTCTCAACCAAATTAAAAAAAACTTACCTTTTCCAGTGTCTATACATGATTATGAAAATACAAAAGAGGAACTCAGATTAAAATATAGATATCTAGATTTAAGAAGAGGGAAATTACTAGAAAATTTAAAAACTAGACATAAGATTATTAAAGTTGCTAGAGATTTTCTTGATAATTTTGGATTTACAGAAGTAGAGACTCCATTACTTACAAAATCAACTCCAGAAGGCGCGCGCGATTTTCTTGTTCCTGCACGTCTTTCGAATGGAGAATTTTTTGCTCTACCTCAATCCCCACAACTATTTAAACAACTTTTAATGGTTGGAGGCTTGGACAAGTATTATCAAATCGCAAAATGTTTCCGTGATGAAGACTTAAGGGCAGATAGACAGCCAGAGTTTACTCAATTAGATATTGAAATGAGCTTTATTAGTGAGGAAGAAATAATTTCTTTTAATGAAAGTCTTATAAAAACAATATGGAAAGAAGTATTAAATATTTATTTTGAAAATGCCTTTCCAAGAATGTCATGGCAAGAAGCGATGGACAATTACGGGACTGATAGACCAGATACAAGATATGAAATGTTATTAAAAGATTTAGGAGAAGTATTAGGTAATATTGGCTTTAATATTTTCACCAAAGCAATTAAATCTGGAGGTTATATAAAATCCATAACAGTAAAAGGAGGCAATTCAAGTATTAGCAACGTAAGAATTAAACCAGGAGGTGATATCTTCCAAGTAGCTCAAGATGCAGGAGCTGGTGGTTTGGCTTTTATAAGAGTAAAAGGAGATGATCTTGAGACTATTGGGGCAATTAAAAATAATTTAAGTGAGGAGCATATAGCTGATATTTTAAGAATTACAGAAGCACAAGATGGAGACTTAATCCTCTTGGGGGCTGGAGATAAACAAATTGTCAACCAGTCATTAGATAGAGTGAGACAATACATCGCAAAAGACTTAAATCTCATAGATAAAAGTAAATGGAATTTCTTATGGGTAACTGATTTCCCTATGTTTGAGAGAAATGAAGAAGAAAATAGATATGAAGCTTTACATCATCCTTTTTGTTCTCCTAAAAATATAAAATCTAAAGATTCTGAAAACTTGAAAAAAGAAATCGAGAACTCTATAGCCAATGCTTATGACTTAGTTCTTAATGGCTTAGAGTTAGGAGGTGGGTCTTTACGTATTCATGAAGCGAACTTGCAACGAGAGGTTCTGAAAACGGTAGGACTTACTGATAAAGAGATTCATGAAAAATTTGGATTTTTAATAGAAGCCTTAGAAATGGGTGCTCCTCCACATGGCGGAATAGCTTTTGGATTAGATCGCATTACCATGCTGATCATAGGAGCAGAATCGATCAGAGAAACCATTGCTTTTCCAAAAAATCAACAAGCAAAATGTCTTCTTACAAATGCACCTTCAAATGTCTCTGAATCACAATTAAAAGAATTGGATATTGAAATAACAATTGATGAATAAGAATATATATGGATGTTCTAAAAGTTTTTTGTTTAAATAAAATATAAGGAGGCTGTGCTTAATTAAAAATATTTAATGTCAAAATTTGTTTTTGTCACCGGAGGAGTAGTTTCTAGCATTGGTAAAGGAATTGTAGCTGCAAGCTTAGGGAGATTATTAAAGTCTAGAGGATATAGTGTTTCAATATTAAAACTAGATCCATATCTAAATGTTGATCCAGGCACAATGAGCCCTTTCCAACATGGAGAAGTATTTGTTACTGAAGATGGGGCTGAAACCGATCTAGATTTAGGTCACTATGAACGATTTACTGATACTGCAATGACTAGGTTAAATAGTGTGACTACGGGATCTATCTATCAGGCAGTGATTAATAAAGAGAGACGGGGTAGTTATAACGGTGGAACTGTGCAAGTAATACCTCACATAACGGGAGAAATAAGAGAAAGAATTCATAGAGTAGCCGCTAACAGCAATGCAGATATTATTATTACTGAAATTGGTGGAACAGTTGGTGATATTGAATCATTACCTTTTTTAGAGGCAATAAGAGAATTCAAAAATGATGTTAATAGAAATGATGTTGCATACATACACGTAACATTACTTCCCTACATCAAAACCTCTGGCGAAATAAAAACTAAGCCAACACAACATTCAGTAAAAGAATTAAGATCAATTGGAATTCAGCCAGATTTACTTGTATGCCGAAGTGATAAATCGATAAATGAAGGCCTTAAAAAGAAAATTAGTGGATTTTGTGGAGTAAATATTAAGTCAGTAATAGAAGCATTAGACGCAGATAGTATTTATTCTGTGCCTCTTGCTTTAAAAAAAGAGGGTTTGTGCAAAGAAACTCTGAAGTATCTTGAACTTGAAGACAAAGAATGTGATTTGAAAAATTGGGAAGCACTTATTCACAATCTAAGAAATCCTGGAGATCCAATAAAAGTTGCTCTAGTAGGCAAATATATTGAACTAGGTGATGCATATTTATCTGTAGTTGAAGCTTTAAGGCATGCATGCATTGAAAACAAGGCTTTACTAGATTTACATTGGGTAAGCGCTGAAATGATAGAAAAAGATTCTGCAGAAACTTACTTAAATAAAGTTGATGCAATTGTAGTACCTGGAGGATTTGGAAATAGAGGAGTTAATGGCAAAATTTCAGCTATAAAATTCGCGAGAGAAAAGAAAATTCCATTTTTAGGCCTTTGCCTTGGTATGCAATGTGCAGTTATAGAATGGGCTAGGAATGTAGCTAATCTTCCAGATGCATCAAGTTCAGAATTAGACCCAGATACTCCCAATCCAGTGATACATTTGTTACCAGAACAGGAAGATGTGGTTGATTTAGGTGGGACAATGAGACTTGGAGTTTATCCATGTAGATTGACAAAAAATACAACTGGGAAAAACTTATATGATGAAGATGTTATTTATGAGAGACATCGACATAGATACGAATTTAATAATTACTACAAACAAAGTTTTTTAAATTCCGGATACAAAATTAGTGGTACATCACCAGATGGCAGATTAGTTGAGTTAATTGAGTTAGAGAATCATCCTTACTTCTTAGCATGTCAATATCATCCTGAGTTTTTATCAAGACCTGGTAAACCCCATCCTTTATTTAAAGGTTTAATAAAAGCCTCTCAAGAAAAGTTAAATCAATCAAATTAATATTCTTTATTTTTTTGAATGAAAAAAATGACAAATTTTTTACCCTTAGTCGAACAATTTCATTCATTACAAGGTGAAGGTTATCACGCTGGAAAGAGTGCTTTTTTTGTAAGACTAGCTGGTTGTAAAGTTGGATGTTCTTGGTGCGATACAAAGTATTCATGGGATGAGAAAAAATACCCCTATATATCAATTGAAAAAATAATAGAAAACATAAAAATTGCTAGAGGCAAAGGAGCATCTTTTTGCGTTATTACAGGTGGAGAGCCTTTACAACATAACTTGGATAATTTTTGCAAAGCCATAAAAAAAATGACGATGGGAGAAGAAAAAAACTCAATGAAAATTCATATTGAGACCAGTGGAGTTAATTCGTTATCAGGGAGTTATGACTGGATTACTTTATCTCCCAAAAGACACTCACCTCCAAAAAATTATTTTTTGAAAAACTCTAATGAAATCAAAATAATCATAAATGAAATAGAAGATATTGAATTTGCCATTCAAATTAAAAAAGAAACTTTAAAACAATATCAACTCTCAAAAAGCGAAGATGATATAAAAATAGAAGATAAATTTTTTTATTTACAGCCAGCATGGAATAATGCGAATGGTTTTTCTTTAGCTATTGATTTCGTAAAAAATAACCCCGATTGGAAATTGAGCCTTCAAACTCACAAATACTTAAAAATTAAATAAAATCATATGACTCTTAAAAATAAATCGATAGTAGTTTTATTATCTGGAGGTTTAGATTCTTCTACAGTTACTGGCATCGCAAAAAAATCAGGAGCTAAAATTTTTGGCCTTTCATTTGACTACGGTCAACGCCATAAAAAAGAATTATATTCTGCATCAATAATTGCAAAACACTTTGATATCAAAGAATTTAAAATCATTACCCTTGACTTATCTTTATGGGGAGGCTCTTCATTAACTGATACTCGAAAAAATATTCCGATAGAAGGAGTTCAAACTAATAAAATTCCTAATACTTATGTTCCTGGAAGAAATACTATATTTATTTCCGTTGCACTAAGTTACGCCGAAGCAATAGATGCTGATTTTATAGGATTAGGAGTTAATGCACTGGATTATTCTGGTTATCCAGATTGCAGACCTGACTACATTAAAAAATTTCAAGAATTGGCAAATTTAGCAAATAAAAGAGGCAGAGAAAATAACCCAATAAAACTTTGGACTCCACTTTTAGATTTAAATAAAGAGGAAATTATTGAATTAGCTTTTGATAATGATGTCCCATTAGATAAAACATGGAGTTGTTATTCAGGCAATTCAAAACCATGCGGTAAGTGTGATAGCTGCAGAATTAGAAATACAGCTTATGAAAAATGGCTCAATAATAATAATAAAAAATGAAAATAAAAAAAATAATTCTAGAAAAATGGGTAGATCCAGCACTTATTACGCATCATCTAACAAAAAAATTCGGCGAAAAAGGGTTAGCTTGGCTAGACAGTGATGGTAAAGAAAATGGGGAATGGTCAATAATAGGAATTAAACCTAAAAAAACAATCCAATCAAGAAATATCAATAACTTAGACAAAAATAATAATCCCTTTAACAATTTAAAAAATATTGAAAAAGGATTTTGGATCGGATGGTTAAGTTATGAAGCTGGAGTATACACAGAACCAAAAAACGAATGGCGACAATCTGATATGGCAACTTTATGGATTGCATCATATGATCCAATCATTAAATGTAATCTAATAAAAAAAGAAATAATTATCGAAGGTACAAACTCATATGAAATGATGAATTATCAAAATATAATCAACAATATAAAAACTATTGAAGAAGATAATATTATTCAAACAAATTTGCATTTTGATTTTTCAAAAATTAATTTGGACGAAATGGCTGAAAAATTTCAGGAAAATATTTTAAAATTGAAAAAATTAATTTCTCTAGGGGATTTATTTCAAGCAAACCTAACAACTAAATGCGAAATTGAATCTTCCAAAAACTATAGTCCTTTAGATATTTATTTAAAAATAAGAAGGAAGTTAAGAGCTCCCTTCGGAGGAATAATAGTAAATGATAATTATAAAGAAGCGGTATTATCTACCTCGCCAGAGAGATTTATAAAAATAGATAATAAAAATTTTGTAGAATCAAGACCTATCAAAGGAACTAGAGCTAGAGATAAAGATTTAAATAAAGACGCACTTAATGCTATCGATTTAATAACCAACGAAAAAGATAGAGCCGAAAATATTATGATTGTTGACCTAATAAGAAATGATTTAAGTAAAGTTTGCGAAACAGGAAGCATTATGGTGCCAGAAATATTAAAACTTGAAAGTTTCTTAAAAGTTCATCATCTAACTTCAGTAATCAGAGGCAAATTAGAAAAAGACAAGAACTGGATTGATTTACTAAAAGCTTGTTGGCCAGGGGGTTCTATAACTGGAGCACCTAAATTAAGATCATGCCAGAGACTTTTTGAATTAGAAGAATATGAACGCGGACCATACTGTGGCTCATTTTTAAAGCTTGAATGGAATGGAGAGTTTGACAGCAATATACTAATAAGATCATTTTTAATTAAAGGTAAAAAAATCAATATATATGCTGGTTGCGGAATAGTTATTGATTCTAATCCTGAAGAGGAAACTAAGGAACTAAAGTGGAAACTTTTACCATTAATTGATTCACTAAAATGATAGAAACATTAGGCTGGTATAAGGATCAATGGTTAGATATTGATAGAATATCTATTGCTGCTAATAATAGAGGCTTAAAATTTGGTGATGGTATATTTGAAACCATTTTGATAAAGGAAAACAAACCTATTCTTTTTGATGAACATCTGAAAAGGTTAGAAAAAAGTAGCAAAATTTTAAATATTAATTTCAAAATAAATAAATTAACTTTAAGACAACTTATTAATGATGGAATTAGAAAGTTATCGCTTAAGAATAATCAATTTGCTTCAGTAAGAATAAATTATAGTCGAGGAATTAATGAAGGTAGAGCACTAACAATTGATAACACTTTAGAGACAAAAGATTTAGATAATTTATGGCTTGAGTTCTATAGAATAAAACCAAATTTTAAACCGATAAGCGTTTTTATCAGTCAAACGGAAAAAATGAATGAATTCAGTGTTATAAGTAAATGCAAAACATTTTCATATAATCAGGCAATACAAGTTTTGACAGAGGCTAATGAAAAATCATTTGATGATTCTATCCTGTTGAATACGTCAGGGGAACTTTGTTGTGGAAGTACATTTAATCTTCTAATTAAAAGAAATAATCAATGGATAACACCTAGAAAAGAGAGCGGCTGTTTAGAGGGGATTATGGTTTCTAAAGCTTTAAAATTGAAAATTGTAAAAGAAGAATTAATTTCTCCAGAATTTCAAAATAATGACATAATAGTTGCAATTAATAGCTTATCTTGCAGACAAATTAATCAAGTTAATGATTTAAAGCTTAAACCTAAATTCGATCCAATTTATTTTTGGGATTTATTATATAGTTGAACTTTACCAATATCTGGTAAATAGACATCAGACACTTTTGTTATATTATTATTAACCTTAAATTCAACAATTTTTCCAATAATGATTATTGATGGAGCTATAAATTCTTTATCTTTGATTTTTTCTACGAGATGATCTAGTTTCTCTACAAAACATTTTTGATTTTTCAAAGTAGCTTCTTGGATTACAGCGCATTTTGTATTCTTACATAAGCCGCCTAAAATTAATTCCTCTACAATAAATTCAATATTTTTTATACCCATAAAAATAACTAGGCTATCTGAAGATTTAGCTAAATCTCTCCAATTGACGCTCTTTTTATCCTTATCAACATGCTCATGCCCAGTTACGAAAGTTACAGAACTCGCAGCATCTCTGTGCGTAAGTGGAATACCAAAATATGTTGGAGCAGCTATACCAGAAGTAATCCCAGGTACTATTTCAACTGAAACTCCATTTTTTTCTAAAAACGATACTTCTTCACCACCCCTAGAAAAGACAAATGGATCTCCCCCTTTAAGCCTTACAACATTTTTGCCTTCTTTGGCCAATTTCAAAATAAGTGCATTAGTTTCAGCTTGAGGAACAGAACACTTCCCGGCTCTTTTGCCAACATGGAAAATTTCTGTATTTTTTCCTACCTCTTTTGTTATTTCATCTGGGATTAAAGCATCATGAACTAATGCATCACAATTTTTTATTAAACGTAAAGCTTTTAGAGTTAAAAGCTCAGGGTCACCAGGACCTGCTCCAACTAAATAAACAATCCCAGACACATAAATCTCCATTAACAAGTATGGTAATAGATGTACCTCTGTAGTTGCTATATTTATCTTGAAAAAAAATTCTGATAATACTGGCCAAAAAAGAATTCTATTAGCTTCTTTTTTTACACTCCTCAATGACAGGATGAGTGAAAGCTTACTGGTTGGATTACTTCCAGGTTTTTTCTTAAAATTTTTAGGTAGCGCAAGTATTTATACATATATTGCTGGAACATATTCCTTTGCCCAATTCATAGCAGCTCCACTGATTGGTATTTATAGCGATAAATATGGAAGAAAGCCTGTAATGCTAGTTTGCATTTCAGGATCTATTTTAGGAATTTCTATTGTTGCATTCACTCTACTTTTCGACTGGTCAAATCTAAAAAATATTTTACCAGCACTACCACTATTACCAATTTATTTGCTCTTTATGGCTAGATTAATTGATGGTATTAGTGGAGGGACTGTGGCGACAGCAACAACCGTATTAGCTGACATTTCAACTCCTGAAACAAGAGCAAAAACATTTGGATTGATTGGAGTTGCTTTTGGTTTAAGTTTTCTGTTAGGTCCCACAATAAGTTTTATCTTTATTGGTAACTCAACTAATAGCTATTTAATTCCAGTTTTAATTGCCACAATAATACCATTTATAAACTTTTTACTAGTTTTCTGTTATCTGCCAGAAACTAAACCTAGAGAAAAAGATAATGATTTAAGGAATCAATCAAGATCTAATCCATTTAAAGGAATTTTTGCACCTTTCAAAGAAAATAATATTAAAAGACTGTCACTAGCTTTTTTTATTTATTTTATTGCTTTTACTGGATTGACTACAATCCTTGTATTTTTCCTACAAAATTCTCTCCTTTGGTCAATAAAAGATTCACTTGGACCACTAATTGTTGTTGGAATTATAGCCATAGTTGTACAAGGAGGATTAATTGGTCCACTAGTTAAAGAATTCGGCGAGTTCAAACTAACAATTTCAGGAACAGGCTTTATTCTTTTTGCATGCGCTCTGTTAATTACATTTCCTAATAATAATTCAGGTACATATATATATTTAGCTGTTTCATTTTTAGCTGTTGGAGCAGGATTAATTACTCCCTGTATTAGAGCCCTTATTTCGAAGAGGATAGATAAAAATAGCCAAGGATCAATATTGAGTAGTCTTCAAGGACTGCAAAGCTTAGGCAGCGTTTTAGGTTACATTTTAGCTGGGAATGTTTATGATTATTTCGGTCCAAGAAGTCCATTTATCGCAGGAGGCTTAATATTATTTTTAATGATATGGCTCATAACAGGAAGCGATATCAAAAAAAAGTTAGAATAGTGTAGATAAACATATAAGTTTTGATGTCTACTGAAAACTTAGAAAAAAAATATATAAACCGAGAATTAAGTTGGATTGAATTCAATAAAAGAGTTCTCCTAACTGGAATGGAGAAAGGGTACAAAATCCTAGATAAAGTAAAATTTTGCTCAATTTTTAGCAATAATCTGGATGAATTTTTTATGGTAAGGGTAGCTTCATTAAAGGCTCAAGTTGAAGCAGGAATTACTAAAAAAAGTATTGACGGACTTACCCCTAAAGAGCAATTAACAAAAATCAACAATGAAGTAAAAAATTTAACTACTCTTCAAGAAAACTATGTGAATAATGAATTAAACGATGAATTAAAAAAACAAGGTGTAATTTTAAAAAAATATAACGATCTAAATGAAAATCAAAAAAATTGGTGTAATAACTTTTTTACTTCATCTATATTTCCTTTATTAACTCCATTAGTTGTTGATCCAGCACATCCATTCCCATTTATAAGTAATTTAAGTCTAAACATAGCAGCTTTAATTAAAGATAAAGAGGATACTAAAAATCAGTTTGTCAGGTTAAAAATACCAACTAAAAATATTAATCGATTTATACAAATTCCAAATGAAATTGTTCAACATAGTGATGACAATTCATACTTTTTCATAAGTGTTGAAGATTTAATTGGAAATAATATAAATACTTTGTTTAACGGAATGGAATGTATAAATTACTCGTTTTTTAGAGTGACAAGAGATGCAGATTTAGAATTAAAAGAACTTGAAGCTGATGATCTTCTTTTAGCAGTTGAACAAAGTTTGCAAAAAAAGGAGATTAGGTGGAGACGTGGTTAGATTAGAAGTAGAGTCGAATATGCCAGAAAATATTCTTAAATTACTTATTGAAAGTATCTCTATACAAAAAGAATATATATACTTTTGCGAAAGTTTATTAGGCCTTGATGATTTAAATCAGCTGACAAAAATTGATAGAGATGATTTAAAAGAAAATCTGCTAATTGGGAAAACTCACACGCAATTAAAAAATTTAGATTTACCTTCAAACAATAACCTCAATTCTATTTTCAAAATACTTAGGAAAGAAAATATACTGCTTCATCATCCGTACGACTTATTTAAAACTTCAGTTGAAGAATTTATAAACAAAGCAGCTGATGATCCACTTGTAATGGCTATAAAAATTACTTTGTATCGAGTTTCCAAGGATTCGCCTATCATTGCAGCTCTAAAGAGAGCTGCAGAGAATGGGAAAGAAGTAATGACTCTTGTTGAACTCAAAGCAAGATTTGATGAAGACAATAATATTCAATGGGCAAAACAACTTGAACAAGCTGGAATTCATGTTGTATATGGAATAATAGGATTTAAAACTCATACAAAAATAGCTTTAATAGTTAGAAAAGAAAAAGGAAGATTAAGAAATTATTTTCATATTGGAACAGGAAATTATAATTCTAATACTTCAAGGTTTTATACGGATTTAGGATTACTTTCAACAGATCCTGATATTGCATCCGATTTACTCGAGTTGTTTAATTACTTATCAGGTTTCTCTAAACAAAAAAGTTATCAAAAATTATTAGTTTCTCCCTCCTCGATGAGGGAAAAATTTATATTCCTTATAAAAAGAGAAATTAAAAACGCAGAAGAAGGTCAAAAAGCTGAAATAATTGCGAAAATGAATTCTTTAGTAGATCCAGAATTAATTAAACTTCTTTATTTAGCTTCTCAGGCAGGTGTAAAAATTAGTCTTATTATAAGAGGCATTTGCTGCTTATATCCCCAAAGAAAAAATTTAAGTGAAAATATTACAGTTATAAGCATTATTGGACATTTCCTCGAGCACTCACGAATTTTTTGGTTCTGTAATAACGATGATAATGAGGTTTTTATTGGTAGTGCAGATTGGATGAGAAGAAATCTTGATAGAAGGATAGAAGCTGTTACTCCAATTGAAGATTTAGAATTAAAATCTCAAATAAAATCGCTTTTACAAACATACATAAAAGATAATTACTTTTCCTGGGTAATGAAAGCTGATGGTTCTTACGCAAAATATGCATTAGATTCAGCCAATAATAATCGTTCTCAAATTGCACTTATAAAAGAATAAAAAATTATTGATTTTTATAACATTTTAAAAATTACTAAAAATTTTGAAAATTTTTATATTTTCATAAAATCTAATCATATCAATAGATTAGAAGAAGTTGAGATGAAAAATAAATTTTTTGTCTTTAAAGTTTCAACGTAAAAGTAGTTTTTATTTCGATTTCAGTGCTAGCTTTTTAAAAAATCCACTATTAGGAGGCCAGGGTGATGGGGATCCCTCTGGAATCTGCAAAGAGCTCTTCAAAAAATATTGATGAGCCTAGATTACCAAACACTGCGGGCAAGCCTCGCAAAACAAAATCCACTCTTACTTCAAAACAAAGTCAAAAGAAATCTGGACGAGTAGCTTCAGATTCTATTGGTTATTATTTAAGTAGTATTGGTAGAGTACCTCTTCTGACACCAGCAGAAGAAATAGAGTTGGCACATCATGTTCAAAACATGAAAAAATTGCTACAAACTCCAGAAAATGACAGAACTCGACGTCATCGTTATCAAATTAAGATAGGGAAAAAAGCTAGAGATAGGATGATGGCCGCTAATCTGAGGCTTGTTGTCTCTGTTGCAAAAAAATATCAGAATCAAGGTCTTGAATTGTTAGATCTTGTCCAAGAAGGAGCTATTGGCCTTGAAAGAGCAGTAGATAAATTTGATCCTGCTATGGGATATAAGTTTTCAACATATGCTTATTGGTGGATTAGACAAGGAATGACGAGGGCTATCGATAATAGTGCAAGGACAATACGTTTGCCTATTCACATAAGTGAAAAGTTATCAAAAATGAGGAGGGTATCTCGTGAATTATCGCACAAATTTGGTAGACAACCTACCAGATTAGAAATGGCATCAGAGATGGGTATTGATCAAAAAGATTTGGAAGATTTAATTTCTCAAAGTGCACCTTGCGCCTCTCTCGATGCCCATGCAAGAGGAGAAGAAGACCGAAGCACTCTTGGCGAACTTATACCTGATCCAAATTGTGAAGAGCCTATGGAAGGCATGGATAGAACTATGCAAAAAGAACATTTAGGCACTTGGCTTTCTCAACTAAATGAAAGAGAACAAAAAATTATGAAGCTTAGATTTGGCTTAGATGGTGAAGAACCATTAACACTCGCAGAAATAGGAAGACAAATTAATGTTTCACGAGAAAGAGTAAGGCAACTAGAAGCTAAAGCAATATTAAAACTTAGAGTAATGACAACTCATCAAAAAGCAGCTTAACCAAATTGCTAAAATTTACAGTAATTTTATTATATTTATTTTCAATTTTTTTAATATCAATAGTTTTTAAAAAATATAATGAAGATAGCAGAGAAATCGTCAGAAAAATAATACATATTGGAATAGGACCTTTAATACCAATTGCTCAATTTTTAAAAATTAATCAAAACTCTGCTCTAATTTTTACAGGAATTGTTTCATTAATGGTTTTCATCAATTACACATATAAATTATTTCCAACAATTGAGGATGTCGAGAGAAAAAGTTATGGAACATTATTTTATTGTCTAAGTTTATTTATTTTGATTTATCTTTTCTGGGATACAGATCCATATGCACTAATTAGTGGATTTTTCATAATGACTTTTGGTGATGGATTAGCTGGGTTAATAGGAAAAAGCTTTAACTCAAAGAGTTGGGATTTTTTTAAACAAAAAAAATCTTTATATGGAACTATGACAATGTTTTTAACAAGTTTGATAGTAGTTTTCTCAATAGGATACGCCCAACAAAATAGTTTAAATTTAAATTATTTTACGATAGCTTTTTTTGCGACTTTTCTCGAACAATTTAGTGTTTTAGGAATAGATAATTTCATTGTTCCAATTTCCTCCGCATTATTTTATAATTTTTTTATAACTAATTGAGTGAATTGTATAAAATAGCGAGTAATTCTTTTGTTGTTTCTATATCTATGCATGCATCTGTGATACTTCTTCCAAACTGAAGATCTTCTTTTTTTAAAAGTTTTTGATTTCCCTCCTTCAAATGACTTTCAAGCATAACTCCTAAAATATTTTTTTCACCATTACTAATTTGAGAAGCTATATTTTTTAGCACTTCAGATTGTTTTCGGTAGTCTTTATTTGAATTTCCATGACTACAATCAATCATCACTTTATGGGGAAGATTACATTGCCTCAATTCAGCTGAAATTCTTTTAACGTGATCACTTTCGAAATTTGGGCCTTTTGAACCGCCCCTTAAAACTATATGTCCATCTGGATTTCCAGTAGTATTAACTATAGAAGCCATTCCATTGTCATTTACACCTAAGAAATGATGAGATTTTGAAGCTGACTGCATTGCATTAATTGCAGTAGTAAAAGAACCATCCGTTCCATTTTTAAAGCCTATAGGCATTGATAATCCTGATGCCATTTCCCTATGAGTTTGACTTTCTGTAGTCCGCGCTCCTATGGCTGTCCAACTTATTAAATCGGCTATGTATTGAGGAACAATTGGATCTAGTAATTCTGTAGCAGAAGGAATTCCACGAGTTGCTAAATATGAAAGCAAACTTCTTGCCCTTCTCAAACCAGTATTAATATCATAAGAATCATCTAGATGAGGATCATTTATCAATCCCTTCCAACCAATAGTTGTTCTTGGTTTTTCAAAATATACTCTCATGATTATTTCTAATTTATCTTTATAAAGTTCTCGAAAGTTACATATATATTGTGAATATTCCTTTGCAGCCTCAAGATCATGAATTGAACATGGACCCACAATGACTAATAGCTTCTGATCATTATGATGCAAAATATTTTGTATCGATCTTCTTGTTTTAGATACTGTATTAGCAGAGGCGTGATCTAAAGGTATATCATTATGTAATCTGCTTGGAGGTATTAATGGGCGTGTTTCAACAACATGTAAATCTGATGTCTTTTCTAAAGCTGAATTATTTGATGATGTCGTCATTGATTAATTAAGAAGTTTGAATATTTAAAAAAGCATTTATGAATACTCTCCTTTTCAATATTAAAAATAACAATAGATTAGGCATTAAACCTTACTAATGAAGAATTTGGAAACATTGCTAAAAGATTATGCAGATCACGTAGCCGAAAGAGCTGCCAAAGGTATACCTCCTTTACCTTTAAATGCTGAGCAAACAAATTGTATTACAAAATTATTAGAACAAGATAGTACTTACGATTCATCTTATTTACTTGATTTACTAATAAATAGAGTACCGCCAGGAGTTGATGAGGCTGCTTATGTAAAAGCAAGCTGGCTTACGGCTATTGTTAATTCCGAAAAATATTGCAAATCAATTAATCCCGAAAAAGCGATTGAAATATTAGGAACAATGATAGGCGGATACAATGTAAATTCTTTGGTTGAAATACTTAAAGGAGAAAATACTTTACTTGCAAAAAAAGCGGCAGAAGTTTTAAAAAATATTATTCTTGTTTACGACTCAGCTAATGAAATTTATGAATTATCTCAAAATAATATTTATGCAAAAGAAGTTATAAAAAGTTGGGCGAATGCAGAATGGTTCATAAACAAAAAAGTTCTCGAAAAAGAGATTACTTGTTTAGTATTTAAAGTTGACGGCGAGACAAATACGGACGACTTATCTCCAGCTGTACATGCAACAACACGCCCAGATATTCCGATGCATGCATTAGCTATGTTGGAATTTAAAAAACCTGATGGACTCAAAACTCTTGATAATTTAAAAAAACAAAATTTACCAATAGCTTATGTTGGAGATGTTGTTGGAACAGGGAGTTCCAGAAAATCTGCTATTAATTCGCTCATTTGGCATATAGGAGAAGATATCGCTTTTGTTCCCAACAAAAAAACAGGTGGAATAATAATTGGCAGCAAAATAGCCCCAATTTTCTTTAATACTGCACAAGATTCAGGAGCTTTACCTATAGAAGCTGACGTATCTAATATGAAAACAGGAGATGTTATAAAAATATATCCCTATCAAGGCATTATTAAAAAAATTGAAAAAGATTCAAATACTGAAGAATTAATAAGCAAATTCGAGTTGTATCCATCAACTCTTACTGATGAAATTCAAGCTGGCGGAAGAATTAATCTTATGATTGGAAGATCTCTTACGGACAAAATTAGAAACAAATTAGATTATCAAACATGTGAAATATTTACTAGGCCACAAAATCCAACCGAAAGTAGTGCCGGATTTACTCAAGCACAAAAAATAGTAGGCAAAGCATGCGGTTTAGATGGAGTTAGGCCAGGAATGACCTGTGAGCCAATTATGACCACAGTTGGTAGTCAAGATACTACTGGGCCAATGACTAGAGATGAATTAAAAGAACTAGCTTGTTTAGGATTTACTGCAGATTTAGTGATGCAAAGTTTTTGTCATACAGCTGCATATCCTAAACCAGTAGATCTACTTACCCATAAAGAATTACCTGATTTTATATCTCAAAGAGGTGGAGTAGCTCTTAAGCCTGGAGATGGCATCATTCATAGCTGGCTTAACAGAATGCTTCTCCCTGATACTGTTGGCACAGGTGGAGATAGTCATACAAGATTTCCTCTTGGGATTTCATTTCCTGGAGGCTCAGGCATTGTTGCATTTGCCGCTGCAATAGGATCAATGCCATTAAATATGCCGGAATCTGTGCTGGTTAAATTTAAGGGAGAATTGTTACCAGGAATTACTCTTAGAGATTTAGTTAATGCAATCCCTCTCTTCGCAATTAAAAAAGGACTTTTAACTGTTGAGAAAGAAAATAAGAAAAATATATTCAACGGGAAAATTATGGAAATTGAGGGATTACCAAACCTAAAACTTGAACAAGCTTTTGAACTTACTGATGCTACTGCAGAACGCTCATGCGCTGGTAGCACAATACTTTTATCCCAAGAAACTGTTCAAGAATATTTAAGAAGCAATATTTGCCTGCTAGAGAAAATGATCGAGAGCAAATATGAAGATTCAAAATCAATTTCAAGAAGAATAAATGATATGAAAAATTGGTTAAAAAAACCATCATTAATTCAACCAGATTCAGATGCTCAGTATGAAGAAATCATTGAAATTGATTTAGCAAAAGTAACACAACCTATAGTTGCTTGCCCTAATGATCCGGATAATGTGAAAGAAATCACTGATGTTGCAAATGCAAATATCGACGAGGTTTTTATAGGTTCTTGCATGACAAATATTGGTCATTACAGGGCAGCTGCAAAAGTTCTTGAAGGAGTACAAAATTTAAAAGCTAAATTATGGATTTGTCCGCCAACAAAGATGGATGAAGAAACTCTAAAAGCTGAAGGCTACTATAAAATATTTGAAGATTGCGGTGCAAGATTAGAGTTGCCAGGCTGTTCTTTATGTATGGGAAATCAAGCTAGAGTTGATGAAGGTTCTGTAGTATTTTCTACCAGTACAAGAAATTTTGACAATAGACTTGGCAAGAATGCTCAAGTATTTTTAGGGAGTGCAGAATTGGCAGCAGTTTGTGCACTGCTTGGAAAAATACCTGAAATAGAAGAATATCAGGATATTACTAAAAATAAAATTAATCCATATTCAGATGAACTTTATCGCTATCTTCAATTTGATGAAATACACGATTTCAGCTTGACAAAGTAATCATGGACCATGCCAAACTTTATAAAAGATAATATTCAAAAAACAAGTAATAATTCTTCTCGTAGCATCAAAAAATTATTAAAACAAAGATCTCTAGTCGTTGCATTTTCGCTTTTATTAACAGGTCTAGGAGCTTCAATTACAAGCATATCTTTTAAAACTGGAATCTATTTTATTAATAATTGGAGATTAGCATTATTAGACCAATTCCCATCTATTGCGGTCTTACCTATTTTTGGAGCTCTAGGAGGAGCTATTGCAGGATATTTGATCAAAAATATAGCACCTGCCGCAAAAGGGTCAGGTGTGAGTCAAATCATGGGTTTCTTAAGACATAAAAAAGTTCCGATGAATTTAAAAGTAGGATTAGTAAAGCTCATATCAGGAATTATCGCGATTGGTAGTGGATTCCCTTTGGGTCCAGAAGGTCCATCAGTTCAAATGGGAGGATCCGTAGCTTGGCAAATGGCCAAGTGGCTCAAAGCTCCTACAGCTTTCAGAAGAGTAATAGTAGCAGCAGGTGGTGGTGCTGGAATAGCTGCAGTATTTAGCGCTCCATTAGGAGGGTTTATCTATGCAATAGAGGAGTTATTAAACTCTGCTAGACCAGTAATTTTATTATTAGTAGTAATTACAACTTTTATTGCAGATTCATCCGCTGATATTATTCAAGCCTTGGGTTTAGATCCTAAAGCAGGAGGCTTTGATTTTAACCTCGGATTTTTAATTCAAAAAGAATATGACCCATCAGTTTTTTTCTTACCTGTAGATTTTATTTACTTAGTTTTACTAGGAATAATTATTGGAATATTTGCAGAATTGTACAGCAGATATGTTTTGTTAATGCAAAATTTTGGGAAAAAGTGGTATAAAAATAAATTTGTTTTAAAAATGAGTATCTGTGGACTTATTTTAGGAAGTATCTACTCTTTTTTACCCAGTACATTTCATAATTTAGATGAATTACAGAAAATAATAGCTGAACAAAATACAAGTATTGAAATTGCTTTATTGGCAGTTTTCGTACTATTTATCACGACAGGTTTAGCTGCAGCATCCGGAGCTCCTGGAGGATTATTCTATCCAATGCTTACTTTAGGAGGGTCAATCGGACTAATAATGGGGAGTTGGGTAGAAATTGCTACAGGACATGCACCAAGTACATACATTTTTGCGGGAATGGGAGCTTTCGTAGCAGGATGTTCGCGAACGCCAATAACAGCAATGTTTTTAGCTTTTGCTTTAACAAAAAATTTATTAATAATGAAACCTGTGTTAATCAGCTGCATTGCCAGTTTCTTGATAGCAAGAGCTTTTAATGAAGAATCAATTTATGAAAGACAAATACAAATAGAATTAGAAGACTAAGAAACTATCTTCAATCAAAAACAGCAGTTTTGCTGTTATAGACAAATACTTGATGATTTAGATGTAATCTAACTGCTCTTGCTAAAGCTATTCTTTCAATATCTCTTCCTTTTCTAATCAAATCATCAACTTCATCCCTATGACTTACATTAACTGTACATTGCTCTATTATCGGGCCTTCATCAAGATCTTCAGTAACATAGTGAGCAGTAGCTCCGATTAATTTAACACCTCTCTTCCATGCTCTATGATATGGTTGCCCGCCCTTAAATGCAGGTAAGAAAGAATGATGAATATTTATTATTGAAGAAAACTTTTTTAAAAAAGAATCACTCAAAATTTGCATATATTTGGCTAATACAACAAGATCAATGTCATGTTCTTTTAGTAAATTTAAAAATTGATCTTCAACAATAGTTTTATCAGTTTTAAAGGTATCAATATGGACAAATTTTGCATTAAAATCATTTGCAATATTTTCAAGATGAGAATGATTTGAAATTATTAAAGGAACTTTCATTTTGAGTTCTCCATTTCTTACTCGCCAAAGTAAATCAATCAAACAATGATTTTGTTTACTCACGAAAATAGCAACATTTGGGATTTCATCAGAATAATTTACGTTAAATTGTCCATTTACTTCATCTGCAATTTTTTCAAATTCTTTATAAATTTCATCCCTATTAAAAGATTCATTGTTACTATTCCATTCAATTCGACTAAGAAACAAACCTGCATCTTGATCAGTATGATGATCAGAATGTTTTATGTTGCCACCGTAATTTGAAATCCAACTTGTAAGTAAACTTACAAGACCAGGACGATCGGGACAAACAATTTTGAATATAATTGAAGGATGTTCCAAAAAATCTTTAACTATTAAGTCAAATAAGCAAGCATACCTAATATATCAATGAAAAGCTTAAAAGAAAATTTTCAAAAAGCAAACATAGTTATTATTGGATCAGGGATTATTGGAAAATTTAACGCCTTAGAATTATCAGAATTAGGTTTCCAGGTAACGATAATAGATCCAACTCAACTCCAAAATAGTAGCAATGCAGCTTTAGGCTTGCTAATGGGTAATATGTATCAAAAAAGAAGGGGTAGAAGCTGGGATCTCAGGAAACAAAGCATTGAATTATGGCCACAATGGATTACGTTACTACAAAAATTTAATTATGAATTGAATATCGAAAAACCATTAATACAACTAACTACTTATGAAGAAAAGTTTAAAAAATTAGAGAAATTTGTTTATGAAAATAATGATCCAACGTTACTAATTTTAGAAAGAGACTCAATATTAATCAAGAATATAAATAAAGCCTTCCACACAAAAAATATAAAAGGAATGATCTCCTACAATGATGGAAGAATAAATGCTTCATCCTTACTTCAAACATTAGATAAATATCTAAAACATAAAAAAGTAAATTATTTACAAGGAGAAATAATAAAAATAAGAAAATCAAACAATAAATGGATTTCTACAACAAGGGATAATGAAAATATCAAATCTGACATGGTTATTTTGTGTAATTCACTAAAAGCAATTGATTTAATAGATAGCCGATCTCACAGCATCAAATTAAAGCCTGTTTTAGGTCAAGCTATGGAAATTGAAATTAATGATGCAGAAGTTGATTTGTTTTCGCTGCCAAAACAATTCAATATAAATGGTAAAAATATAATTCCAAAATCAAAAAATAAGCTAATTATTGGATCAACTGACGAATATAGTACTAAGCCAGAAAAAAATACATTCGAAAAACTCACAAATTTTCTTGATAAAAAACCAAGTTGGCTGGAGAAAGGAAAAATTTCTAAAAAGTGGTATGGAATTAGGTCAAGACCAGATGGTGAGCCTTCACCAATAATGAAAAATCTTGAAGATGGACTAATTATATGTACAGGTTTTTATAAAAATGGGATTTTACTAGCCCCTGCTTGTTCCAAATGGGTTGCTAATGAAATTAAAAATTACCTTTACTAATCTTTTGTTTCAGTAAAGTCTGCATCAATCACATCATCTCCACCTTTTTCATTTGAATCACTCTGATCAGGACCGCCTGCTGCTCCAGGTGATGGTGGCTGATTACCTGGTTGCTGATAAACAGATGAACCAACCGCGTAAAGTTCTTGCTGAAGTTCTTCAAGAAGTTTTTTCATTGATTCATAATCTTCTTTTGACGTTGCTTCTTTTAAAGCATTACTTTTTTCTTCAACTTTAGACTTTGCTGCAGCATCAATTTTGTCTCCTAACTCACCAAGTTGCTTTTCTGTCTGGTAGACAAGTGTTTCAGCTTGATTTTTTAAATCAATTTTTTCTCTTTTTTCTTTATCTGCAGATGCATTTGATTCAGCATCTTTTACCATTTTTTCTACCTCATTATCAGATAAAGTAGAAGCACCAGTGATAGAAATACTTTGCTCTTTACCACTTCCTTTATCTTTAGCAGTAACACTAAGAATTCCATTTGCATCGATATCGAATGTAACTTCAATTTGCGGAACTCCTCTTGGTGCTGAAGGTATTCCATCCAATCTAAAGGTTCCTAAGCTTTTGTTATCAGAAGCCATTTCTCTTTCACCTTGTAAAACGTGTATTTCAACATTTGTTTGACCGTCTACAGCGGTTGAATATGTTTCAGATTTCTTTGTAGGTACGGTAGTATTGCGATTTATCATTTTTGTCATTACTCCGCCTAGAGTCTCTACACCTAGAGAAAGTGGAGTAACGTCAAGCAACAATATATCTTTAACCTCTCCTGCTAATACTCCTCCCTGAATTGCAGCTCCAACAGCTACTACCTCATCAGGATTAACGGTTTGATTAGGATCTTTACCAATTATTTTTTTCACTAAATCCAGAACAGCAGGTATTCTAGATGAGCCTCCTACCATAACAACTTCATCAATTTCACTAGTAGAAATTTTTGCATCGCTTATAGCTCTCTCAACTGGGGTCTTACATCTATCAATTAAAGAAGCTGCTAGTTCCTCGAACTTTGCTCTAGTAAGGTTCAAATCTAAATGTTTTGGTCCTTCAGGAGTGGCTGTAATAAAAGGTAAATTTATCTCACTTTGCGTAGCATTTGAGAGCTCTATTTTTGCTTTTTCTGCAGCTTCAGTCAATCTTTGCAAAGCTTGCTTATCTTGTCTGAGATCAATTCCCTCATTTGATTTAAAAGTATTAGCTAAGTGATCTACAATACATCTATCAAAATCATCACCACCTAAATGTGTATCTCCAGATGTAGATAGAACTTCAGTTACTCCATCACCTGCTTCAATAACTGAGACATCAAATGTTCCTCCCCCTAAATCAAAAACAAGAATTTTTTCATTTTCTTTATCCAAACCATATGCTAAAGCCGCAGCGGTTGGCTCATTAACAATTCTGAGGACTTCTAAACCTGCAATCTTTCCAGCATCTTTAGTAGCCTGTCTTTGTGAATCATTAAAATAAGCTGGAACTGTAATTACAGCTTGTGTAACTTTTTCACCAAGGTATTTACCCGCATCATCTGCTAACTTTCTTAAAACTTGAGAACTTACCTCTTCAGGAGAAAACTGCTTATCCAAAATAGGGCATTTTAATTTGACACTAGAACCAGATTTTTCAACAGAATAACTTACTTCTTTAGATTCTTCATTAACTTCATCAACTCTTCTTCCAACAAAACGTTTTGCTGAATAAAAGGTATTTTCAGGGTTCATTACAGCCTGTCTTTTAGCTATTTGTCCAACAAGCTGATCTTGATTTTTTGTATATGCAACAACTGATGGAGTAGTTCTGAAACCCTCAGCATTTGCTATTACAGTAGGTTTACCACCTTCCATTACAGCAACACAGCTATTAGTTGTTCCTAAATCGATTCCTACAACCTTCCCCATGGGTAAACTCTTTATATTTGTTATTCTCCATAATCGGTCATTGACGTCATTATTGTTACTCAAAGATGGGGTGTGGTTCCCGAACAGATCATTATTTTAAAGAAAAATTCTAAACATGATTTCAAGTAAGACATCTTTTATAGCATTAATCGGCAATCCAGTAAGCCATTCATTGTCACCGATTATGCAAAATGCTGCATTCCAATACTTAGGCCTAGATTTAATTTATATTGCTATACCTTGCAAAGATGAAGATCTAGAATTGGTTCTAAATTCTTTGAAAAAAATTAATTGCAAAGGTTTAAACATTACAATTCCCCATAAAGAAAAAGTATTTAACCTATGTAGTGAAATTTCTCCTATTGCAAGCAAACTGAAAGCCATTAATACCCTGAAATTAAATTCTGAAAATGAATGGAGCGCAACTAATACTGATTTAGAAGGATTTGTTTATCCATTAAAAAATTTAAACTTAGCAAAGAAAAAATCAATAGTTCTTGGCTCTGGGGGTGCAGCAAAATCTGTTATTCAAGGTTTAATAAATTTAAATCTTTCAAAAATTTCAGTAATAGCACGTAACAAATCATCACTAGATGAATTAATAAAAAACTTTGAAAATCAAATTGAACTTCAGAGTTTCTTAAGTAACGATAATCAAGCTCAAAATTTAATTGAAGAAGCAGATTTAATTGTAAATACAACACCAGTAGGAATGAGAACAGCCAAAAATGAAATGAATTTATTGCCATACGGAGATTATTTTTGGAGATCACTTAACTCAAAAACTATTGTTTATGATTTAATATATAATCCTGCTCCAACTCATCTATTAAAATTCAGCGCCAATAAAGGATGCATGACTATCGATGGTTTGCAAATGCTTGTTGCCCAGGGATTGAAATCATTATCATTTTGGACAAATGGCTTAGAAGTACCTTTTCATATTATGAATGATGCACTCAAAAATCATCTTTAAAATAATGCTAATTTTCAAGGAACTGCACATTATGATGTATCGTTAAAGATGAACAGACGCTCATGACATCAATCATATGAGCCAAAGACCTTGTCTGAAACTATGAACGATCAACAATCTTATTACGAAACCATGTATATCCTCCGCCCAGATATTGCGGAAGATGAAGTAACTAACCACATTGATAAATACAATAACCTTTTAGCAGAATTTGGCGGTACCATCCTCGATAGTCAAATGAGGGGTAAAAGGAGATTAGCCTATCAAATAGCAAAACATAGAGAAGGTATTTACGTCCAACTAAGTCATCAAGGAGATGGACAACATATTTTCAAAATCGAAAAAGCAATGAGACTAAGTGAAGATGTTATTAGATACATGACCGTCAAACAAGAAGGGCCCTTGCCAACTCCAAGACCTTCTACGAAGAGTTCAACTAAAGCAGATGATAAAGAAAATCCAGAAACTAAAGTTGAATCTAAGGAAGAACAACCAGTAGTAAGCGCAAATACTTCAACTTTGGGAAAAGATGATACTGAAACTAAAGAAAATGCAGAATCTTAAATGTTAATCTTTTGTTTTTGAATTTAATTCAGCCCATATTTTATTAGACATCCCCCACATATAAATAAAACCCTCAGCTAAAGAATGATTAAAAACATCGTCTTTGCTATAAGTTGCCAAATCTTCTCTGTAAAGTGAATTATTTTCCGACATTCTACCGATTACTATTGCGTTCCCCTTATGAAGTCTAATCTTTACTCTTCCATTAACTGCAGTTTGAGTCGACGAAATAAATGAATCTAAACTATCTTTAAGAGGTCCAAACCAAAAACCTTGATAGACAAGTTGACCCCATTTTTTTTCAACTATTCCTTTAAAGTCGACAACGTCTGGATTTAATGTAATGCTTTCTAATTCTTTGTGAGCTTTGATTAAAAGCAAGAGGCCTGGTGTTTCGTAAATCTCTCTACTTTTAATTCCTACTACTCTGTCTTCAATCATATCAATTCTTCCAAAACCATGCTCACCTGCTAGAACATTAGCTTTTTTAATAATCTCAACGGGGGTTAAAGATTCATTATTAATTCCAACAGGAAACCCATTTTTAAAAATAATTTCTACTTCTTGAGGAGAATCAGGTGAATTCTCAATAGATGATGTCATTGCAAAAATATCTTCAGGTGCTTCTTTCATTGGATCTTCTAATATGCCTGCTTCAATACTCCTACCAAGTAAATTAACATCAATTGAATATGGTGATTTTTTTGATACTGGTGCAGGAATACCAAACTTTTCTCCGTACACTATTGCCTCTTCCCTACTCATATTCCATTCCCTTGCAGGAGTAATTATTTTTAAATCAGGACCTAAAGCATTTATTGCTAAATCAAATCGAACTTGATCATTCCCTTTACCAGTACATCCATGAGCCACTGCATCAGCACTAAACTCTCGGGCAATATTTACAAGATTTTCTGCAATTAAAGGCCTAGCAAGAGCTGTAGATAAAGGATATTTATCTAAATATAATGCGTTTGCTCTAATGGCTGGAAAAGCGTATTTCTCAACAAAACTTTTCACTAAATTGCCAACAATTGATTGAGATGCACCAGAATTTAAAGCTTTTTGCCTAATAAGTTCTAAATCCTCGCCTTGGCCAAGATCTGCGACAAAAGTAACCACTTCTGAAATTCCATATTCATTCTTTAAATATGGAATACAAACGCTCGTATCTACGCCACCAGAATAAGCTAGTACAACTTTTTTTACCTGCTGCATCTAAATTTGCTCCATAAATTTAAACTTTTTGACGTAATTAAGAATTTGAAAACTTATTAAACACTAATACTATTGTAACTAAAAGAGCTGGACCAAAAACTAGTAATAAGAGAAGAAAGTTATTAATTATTAAAACATTTGGATTCAAATATCCAATAAGTTTTAATAATCCAGAGAGTAACAATGAAATTAGCCAGATAAAAAAGTATTTTAAATTTCCTTTATCAAACAAAGTTTTTAGTGTGCGTCATTATGTATTATCTTATATATAGAATATAAGGTTTAATGGACTCAAATAAACTAAAACTTAGATTAGACGATATTTCTGAAGTCAACCCTGCTTTAACTTGCTACCACAGAGATGATCCAGCTCCTGTTTTACCATTAAGGGATGAACCTGATTTACTTTCTTGGCTTGAAAAGTCTGGAAGACTTGTTGCGGAAAACGAGGGAGATTCACAAGAGATTAGTACTATAGAAGAAGAAGAACTATCAGCGCTGATGGGGGAAAAGGAAGATTATAAAACTGAAGAAGACTCTTCAGAAGATGATTGGGAAGATTAAAAAATTTAATTTCAAATCATTATTAGCATTAAATACTTCTGCTTTAATAGTTACCTCATATTTTTTTAATAATTTTATTTTTATAGGAATTTACTTATTATTTTTTTTTATTTCTTTATTCATAACGAAAAATGGTTTAAAGATAATCAAAAAATTAAATTTACTTCAAAATATTAGAACTGAAGGTCCAACTAATCACTTTAAAAAAAGTAATACACCAACAATGGGTGGGGTTTTTATGATAATCCCTTTTTTAATTTTTCTTTTGGTAATAACTTTAAAATTAAGTTCCCTAAAATATTTTCTTTTATTACTTTCAATTTTTGGGTTCTTTATTACAGGATTTTTAGATGATTATTTAAGCATTAAAAACAAAAAAAATACAGGATTAAAAACAAAAGAAAAATTTACTCTTCAAAGTATCATCTCAATAATTTTTATATTATTAGCCTATCAAAACAATTTAATAAATCCTTATATAACAGTATCTGACTCTTGGGGAATAAATATGAATATTTTCATATTGCCAATTTCTTTTTTAGTACTAGTTGGCATAAGTAATTCAGTAAATTTAACTGATGGACTAGATGGATTAGCAGCCGGATGCAGTGGAATTGTCTTTTACGGGTTAGGAACAGAAATATTAATAAAAGAACAGCAAGAGTTTTTTGTTTTTAGTATCCTATGTTATTCAATGTCAGGTATATGCTTAGGATTTCTAAAGTACAATAGTTATCCTGCAAAAATATTTATGGGCGACACAGGATCTCTAAGTATTGGTGCAATTCTGGGTTCTATAGCGTTATTAACCGATAGCATTTTTACGTTATCTATTTTCTCGGGAATATTTATTATTGAATCATTATCAGTAATGATTCAAGTAGGGTTTTTTAAAATTACAAAAAAATTATTTCACAGAGGTAAACGGGTATTTTTAATGGCTCCACTGCACCATCATTTTGAACTTCAAGGAGTTACAGAACAAAAAATAGTTGAAAATTTTTGGAAAATCAACATTTTACTTGTAATTTTAGGTATAGTTTTAAAAATCATTTTTTAAAAAATTTGTTATGAGTTTTTTTACGTGGAAAGATAATGGATTAACAAGTGACTGCTCAAGTCTTGATGCAATGGCTTCAAGATTTGAAGAAACTGCTAATTTAATGAAAAAACTATCTAAAAAAGGTTTTAAACTAAAGAAAACTCATAACAATCAGCTAATTCTTCATCCTGACCCTGAAGTATTTGATCAATGGGGTTTTATTAGTGAAGAACTTCCTTTTAAACAACTCTGTTTAATATCAGAAGAAGAATAACTGTTAGACTTTGACAACTCTTCTGTAAGTATTGATAAATAATTGCGTACATGAGTGTTCCAGCTAAAGTGCCTGTTAACACCCTCAATTCCATTTCTACTCCATAATTTCCACTGATTAATATTAGAAACACCTTTTTCAAGAATACCTTTGAGCTCATTAATATCAGTAACATCTACGAGCAGTCCATTTTCACATTTTGAGCGAATTTCTTTTGGTCCTCCATCATTTGTTGATATTATTGGCAATCCACATGAAGATGCTTCAAGAAGAGTTAAACCAAAAGGCTCTGTTAAAGCCGGATTTACAAAAACACCCCCTCTGCTAGCAGCCCACCTATACAAAGCAGGTATCTGACTTGGAAGATGCTTTTTTGGATAAGCTACCTTTCCATACAAATCATATTTATCAATCATTTCAAAAATATTATGAAATACATCTTTTTGTTGAGGGTCAAGTTTTGAAGTACTATCTCGACAACCCAAAATTAAAATCAAATTAGTTTTTCTTTTTTAATTTTTTTCAGATCTTCCATATGCCTCAATTAAAGAAGGAATATTTTTTCTTCGTACAGCTCGAGAAATAGTCAATAATGGAGGTTTAGTAGAATCCTTTAGAAAAGGATTCATCATATTGTCAATTTCGGCTGTCTCGGTTGTGGAATGAATATGGTGAAATTTATTATGATCAACACCAGGAGGAATAACTCTAGCTTTGTGGGGTGAAAAAGAAGAATATTGGGAATATTGATGCACTGACTCTTGTTTAGTGCTCGTAACAACAATATCAGCAAATTTCAATGCTTTTTCTTCTGCCTCAATTCTTTTACTTATGGAATAAAGCT
The DNA here is from genome assembly GCA_902570945.1 of uncultured Synechococcaceae cyanobacterium. Taxonomy (GTDB): domain Bacteria; phylum Cyanobacteriota; class Cyanobacteriia; order PCC-6307; family Cyanobiaceae; genus Prochlorococcus_A. Next base: position 4,140 of record CACGAJ010000009.1, on the reverse strand, counting down.
TTTCTATTTGATTAGTTTTTAAACCAGTATCAATCAATTTTCTTTTTTTCTCTCTTCCTAAAGAATGACCAGTAAAAATTAGTGGAACGTTTAAGAATTTACTTAGTTTAACTCCAACATATCCAGCATCTGCATAATGTGCATGAATAAAATTAGGCTTTTTGTTTTTTTTATAGTAAGAAATTAGCCTTTCGGTTAAATCATCTAAATAAGACCAAAGCAATTCCTTTCTTAAATATTTATTAGGTCCAAATTTGAATCTTAAAATTCTAACTCCAGGTTCTACAAATTCTTCTTCTTGAGAATATTCATCATCAACTTTAGGGTCTTTTATTAAACGAGTAACTAAATCAACTTGATCAACTTCTGAAGTATTAGCCAAACTTTTAATTAATTCTAAAACGTATTGTGTTTGGCCTCCTGTATCTGCATCCCTCCCTAACTCAAGATCTTTAGAACGTATAAGACCATGTAAATGTAAATGTAAAAATTTCAACCTCATTCAGGAAATCCTCATCAACTGCTTTAATACAGATAAGCTAAATTTTCTAAGGAAAATATTAAGAAAGCATTATGATTTTTAATTTTTTTAATACAAAAGTTTTAAAAAAGGAGTCGTAGGCTAGTTTTATGCCCCTCTAGAAAAGACGTTCGTTTTGCTGAGATAATTAAAAATACAAAGAAATACTACAAGAATTTTCTTATTTTAAAACCTTTTTAAGATATTTTGCTGTATGACTTATAGGATTTTTAGCTACATCCTCAGGAATACCTTCTGCAATAATTTCTCCGCCTTTATCCCCTCCATCAGGTCCTAAATCAATAATCCAATCTGAACATCTAATCACATCTAAATTATGTTCAATAACAATTACTGAATTACCTTTATCTACCAAACGTTGTATCACATCCATTAATTTATGAACATCATAAAAACTTAACCCTGTAGTTGGTTCATCAATCAAATATAAAGTTTTTCCAGTAGCCCTTTTTGATAATTCCGTAGCTAACTTAACTCTTTGAGCCTCTCCACCAGATAATGTAGGAGCTGGTTGACCTAATTTTACATACCCTAATCCAACATCTACCAATGTAGATAATCTATCAGCAGCTTGAGGTATAGCAGAGAAAACTTCTGCAGCTTGTTCAACAGTCATCTCTAAAACATCAGAAATATTAAAACCTTTATATTTAACTTGAAGAGTTTCCCTATTGAAACGAGCTCCTTTACATACTTCACATTGAACATAGACATCAGGTAAAAAATTCATTTCAATAACATTGACACCCTGGCCTTTACAAGCTTCGCATCTTCCTCCTTTCACGTTAAAGCTAAACTGACCAGCCTGATAACCTCTTGCTTTTGCTTCAACAGTAGCAGTAAATATCTGCCTTATAGGGTCAAAAGCACCTGTATATGTAGCAGGATTTGATCTTGGAGTTCTTCCTATTGGAGATTGATCAATAACAATAACTTTATCAATTGCTTTTATACCCTTTAACTCTTTTACACCTTGAGGGAAAGGAACTTTTAATCCTAGAGAATGACACAATGCAGGATGAAGTAATTCGTTTATCAAGGTACTTTTCCCACTTCCACTCACACCAGTTACAGAAACTAATCTTCCTAAAGGAAATTCCACAGAAATATTTTTTAAATTATTTTTAGAGCAATTACTTAAAATTAAACTTTTTTTTACAGATGATCTACGTTCTTTTGGAGTAGGAATCGTCTTCCTACCACTTAGATAAGCTCCAGTTAACGACTTTTCTGAATTTAAGACATCTTGATAAGATCCTTGTGCAATAATTTCCCCACCATAAACACCTGCTCCTGGACCAATATCTACTAAATAATCTGCGGATTTCATAGTATCTTCATCATGTTCAACCACAACTAAAGTATTTCCCAAGTCTCTTAAGCTTTTTAAAGTTTCTAATAATCTATCATTGTCTCTCTGATGCAAACCAATGCTAGGTTCATCTAATACATATAAAACTCCAGTAAGTCCTGCACCTATTTGTGTCGCCAATCTAATACGTTGAGCCTCACCACCAGACAAGGTCATAGCTGGTCTATCTAAAGTTAAATAATCTAGACCTACATTAATCAAAAACTTCAAACGTAAACGTATCTCTTTTAAAACCAATTCACCTATCTGCTTTTGTTTTTCTGATAAAGATATATTTCCCTTCTTTGTCTTATCTAAACCCATTATGCGCTCTACATGGTTTAGGGTCTCAGAAACGCTTATAGAAGTTAAGTCAGTAATATTGTAAGGACCAATTTTAACGGCCAAAGCCTCAGGTCTTAATCTTTTTCCAGAACATGTCTTACAGGGAACCAATTCTTGATACTTTTCTAATTTTTGTTTAACAGATTCTCCATTGGCTTCATTCAATTGCCTTTCTAATATTGGCAAAATCCCCTCAAAAGGTCTTTCAAAACCACTAGCAGTTTTAAAACGACTATCAGCTTGAATTAGTATTGGTTTATCTGATCCCAAAAGTAAAACTTTTTTTTGCAAATCACTTAAATCTTTCCAAGGAGTTTTTAATTCAAAGCCATAAGCTTGTCCTACAGAATAAAGTAAAGAGAAATAATAAGTATTATCTTTTTCACTCCAAGGAGCAATTGCAGCATAAACAGGCAATGTTTTATCAGGTATAACTCTATCCGCAGTAAATTTTTTTAGATAACCAATCCCATGACAATCTGGACAGGCCCCATATGGGCTATTAAAAGAAAATAATCTTGGGGAAAGTTCTTCAACAATAGAGCCGTGTACAGGACATGCATAATTTTCTGAGTATAATTTTTCTCTATCTAGATTAGAAGGTAAGTTTTCTCCTTTTTTTGGAACAACTTCTACTATTGCTAAGCCATCGCCTCTTTTGAGACAAGTTTGTAGAGAATCATTTAATCTTTCTTGTATTCCTTCTCTTGAAATTAATCTATCAACTACCACTTCAATATTATGAATTTGATTTTTATCTAATTCAATACTATCGGCAAGTTCTCTTACCTCTCCGTTGATTCTTACCCTAGCGAATCCTTCAGCGGCTAATCCACTTATTAATTTAGTATGTGTCCCTTTTTTACCTCTTACAACAGGAGCCAACAATTGGTACCTTGTGCCTTCTGGCAAAAGAAGAATTTGATCAACCATTTCATCAATTGTTTGAGGCGCAATTGGAATCCCGCAGTGATGACAATGCGGCTCTCCAGCACGACCAAACAATAATCTTAAATAATCTTGTATCTCTGTTACTGTTCCAACTGTTGATCGAGGATTATGACTTGTAGATTTTTGATCAATTGAAATAGCAGGCGATAATCCCTCAATATTGTCAACATCTGGTTTATCTACTTGACCCAAAAATTGCCTAGCGTATGCCGAAAGACTCTCAACGTATCTTCTTTGACCTTCAGCAAAAATAGTATCAAAGGCAAGAGAACTTTTACCACTTCCACTAACACCTGTAAAAACTATAAATTTATTCCTAGGTAGAGAAAGATCAATATTTTTTAAATTATGCTGACGAGCTCCCCTAATATTAATTGAGTTATCTTCTCCAAAACTGCTATCGGCATTATTAACCATGTTTAAATCTTATTTATGATTTAAAAAGACTATTATAGTGTAATTTTTTCTATTTTACGCAGCTGGGCGATCAAGAAGTTTAGAAGCATATTCGTTAACTTCGCAAGAACCTCCACCTATAAGTTCTATTAATTCATTTTTTCTTTGATTTTTTGTAGTTAGTTTTGCAATTGAAGTATAAGTTATTCCATTAATTACGTTTTTATTAACTTTGAAATGAGTTAATCCTTCAGCAGCCAAGAAAGGCTGATGTGTAATACATAAAACTTGTTGATTTTTAGAAATTGCTTTTATCAGCTCAACCAAAGAAAACAAAGATTTACCACTTAAACCAGTATCAATTTCATCTAAAAAGAAAGTATTAGGTTTTTTCGAAATACTAGATTTAATAGCTAACAAGAATCTTGACATTTCTCCCCCAGAAATAACATTTGATAATGGCGCAAGGTTCTGATCAGGATTGGCCGAAAACAAAAAATTTATATCGTCAATTCCATCGCCAGAAGGCTGGCATTCAGAAAATTGAATTGAAAAA
>CACGAJ010000008.1 GCA_902570945.1 uncultured Synechococcaceae cyanobacterium | reverse complement strand
TATAGATTAAGTTTCCTTTATGGCTCTTATTTAACTCTTACAAATTTAAAAAAAGAAGACTGGGAAAGAATATCTAGACAAAAACTATCTCCACTTTTTATTTCTGTTCATGCGACTGATCCTGATACTCGAGAAAAATTATTAAAAAATAAAAAAGCAGGAGTAATTCTCGATCAAATTTCATGGTTTGAAAAAAACTCTATTCAAATACATGCTCAAATTGTTATTTGTCCAGATATAAATGACGGAAAGATTCTTGAGAAGTCTATTTTAGACCTTGCTGAGTTCTACAAAAAAAATTGGCAAACAGTACTATCAGTTGCAATAGTACCAGTGGGACTTACAAAATTTAGACCAGAAAATGATGGATTAAAATCAATAAGTCCAGAGTATGCAATAAAAATCATAAAACAAGTAGAAAGTATTCAAAAATCATTAAAACTTTTGCTTGGGACTCGTTTTTGTTGGCTAGCAGATGAATGGTACTTAATAGCTGGTAAAGATTTACCAAGTTACAAAACTTACGAAAATATGCCACAAGAATCTAATGGAGTAGGTTCAATTAGAATTTTCCTCAAAACACTTAATGAGAAGACTAAAAAACTCCCAAAAAAAATTAAAAAGCCCAAAAAAGTAAGTTGGATTGTAGGTAAATTAGTATATGAAGCACTCGTCCCTATAGTTAAAAAATTAAACCTAATTGAAGGATTAATAATTAATTTATATGGTTTACCAAGTGTTTATTGGGGGCAAGAACAAGTTGTTACTGGACTTCTAACTGGAGAAGATTTAATTAAAGGGCTGCAAAACAAAGACTTAGGAGATACTATTTACATACCATCAATCATGTTAAAACTTAATACTGACTTATTTTTAGATGACAAAAAGATTAAAGAAGTAGAAAATAAATTGAATACCAAAATTCACGTTCTAGATGATTCGAATGATATTATAGATACTTTGATTGAAAAATCTAATAAAACAAATATTTAAAGAATATGCTTAGAAAAGTAATAAACCCCATCTTATTATTACCTCTTGCTCTTTGCATCAACCCTTTAGATGTCCTTTCGAGTGAAACAAAAGATTATGTAGATGAAGTCTTAGAAGAAAAATCAAATACTACCTTTATTGATTATTATGAAATAGAAAAAATTATTTTAAATAATCCAGAGTTAAAATCATTGCAAAATTTGGTTACAGCTGCGAGCTTTAATCTTTCAAGTAAAATTGCTCAAAGATATCCATCTATAGACTTGCAAGCCAATGGTTTACCAAAATATATCTCAGGCAAAAAGTATAATAGCAGTTCAGAGAATCTAAAAACTTCGCAATTTTCAGCTAATCCCTCCATAAATATTAAATGGGACTTAATAGAACCCCTTAGAGGATCAGAAATAAATATTGCTAAAGAAAACTTGAAAATTGCTCAAAATAATTATGAGATTAAGAAAAAAGATTTAATTCAAGAAGCGAAAAAGAGATACCATAAATACCAAAAGTCATATCAGGATATCCAAAATAAAAAATTTGCAGTTGATTTATCAACTACAAGCTTAAATAATGCTAAAGCAAAGTTAGAAGCTGGAATTGGTACAAAATTTGAAGTCCTTGAAGCGGAAGCTCAATTATCTCGAGATAAACAATCTCTTAATGAAAAGAAAATTGAGCATAAAATTGATGAAATTTCCCTAAAAGAGATTCTGAACTTAAATGGAGATTTCGAAATAAATAAAGAGCAAAAATTAATAGGTTTCTGGAATTATAAATTGAATAAAAATATTAATGAAGGTTTAGATAAAAATCTTTCCTTAAGGAACATCCTTTTTCAAAAATCTATTAAAGAAATCCAAGCAAATAGTTTTTTATCTCAAAATAAACCAAATATATACATTAGCAATACATTCTCTAGTACATTTTCAAAGGGTGAATCTCTAACTACAAATATAAACACTGAAAATTCTGAATCGAATTACACTAATACAATAAGCTTAAATTTTGCATGGAATGTTTTTGATGGCGGACAGAATAAAAACTCTTACAAATCAAAATTAGCAGATGCAGAAGCTGAAGAATATGCTTTAAAAAATCTAAAAAATGTTTTAACAACAAATATTAGTAAATCCTACTTTAATCTTAAGTTAAATGAAGAGAAAATACTTTCCTCCCTCAAAGAAATAGAATCTAGTAAAGAGTCTGTAAGGCTTTCAACACTTAGATATGACGTTGGAATATCAACTCTCAAAGATGTGCTTATAAGACAAAGTGAGTTAAGCAACGCGAAATCAAAACATATTAATGCTCTTTATAATTACAACTTGAACCTAGATGAGTTAGAAAGGTTAACTTCTCTTGAAATCAGTCAAAATTGTTTGGATAAAAATAATAATAAAATAAATGTTAAAGAATCTATTTGCAATATTTCAAGATGAATCAACTAAATTTAACCAATCAGCAACTAAGTGAATTAAATTCTTTATTTGAATTAGTTAGTCAACGACAAATCAAAGATTTTGGAAATATTAGTGCTAGTAATAAATCAGATGGTTCATTAATCACAAGTTGTGATTTATGGAGTGATAAAACAATCGTAAATGGTATTGCTTCAATAGCTCCCAATGAAGGGGTCCTTAGTGAAGAGGGAGGAAAGACAATTCCTAATACAAAAGCATATTGGGTAGTCGATCCACTTGATGGAACAACCAATTTTGCTGCAGGTATTCCATATTGGTCTATATCAGTAGCAAGGTTCGTAGATGGTAAGCCCCAATCTTCTTTTTTAATAATTCCTACATTGAAAAAGAAGTTTTTTTCAATTAAAGGTAAAGGTGTCTGGCTAAATAACCAAAAAATTTATCCTAAACAAAATATTCACGAAAGTGAATGCATTTCCTTATGTAGTAGATCTATAAAAATTTTACAAAAAAAACCAAACTCAGTATTTCCCGGCAAAATTAGACTTTTAGGCGTATCTAGTTTAAATCTAACAAGTGTAGCGATGGGACAAACTTTCGGAGCAATAGAATCAACCCCTAAAATATGGGATATCGCAGCGGCTTGGCTTTTATTAGAAGAACTTAATTGTTACATAGAGTGGTTGGATACAGATCCTGTAAATTTAGTTTCAGGACAAGACTTGAGCGATGTTAATTTCCCATTAATTGCTTGTAGATCAACTGAAAAAATTGAAATCTTAAAACCTTGGGGTAATTTATTATTGGCAAAATAAATAATCGCTTGAAAAATTTCTTGATTAGTTACAATAGTTGAAGTATACGAGCAAGATATTTGAAGAAATTTAATATGCAGCGAAGTTCAAAATGGATACTGAAAAGTTTATGGGGAGCTTGCCAGAGATGGAATAAATCTGATTGTATCGATTTAAGTGCTGCATTTGCATACTACACACTGCAGTCTTTTTTTCCTATTCTTCTAATTTCTCTTTCAATAGCATCATGGTTCCTAGGAAAACAAGAAGGATTAGATGAACAAATAATTGCTATAGCTGCCCAGATCTTACCCCCATCAGTAGTGGAATTAGTAAAAACAACATTGTTTAAATTGATAGATCAAGGTTTTGGAGCAGGTATTCTAGGCGCTATGTTTTTGTTGTTTACAGCAGGGAATGCATATTTATCACTACAAAGAGGTTCAGATAGGCTATGGGAAGACGAACTTCCTTCAAAAAAAGTAAATGCTGCTTGGAGAGAACAAGCTTCGAAATTTCTAAGAAACAGAATTGAGGCTTTTTTAATAGTATTTTTTATAGGTTTCTTAATGGTATTAGATCAGATTAGTGCGAACCTTAGGATGATCCCGAACAACGTTTTAGAAAATCTCTCCAAATCTAATAATTTAATATCAAATTTATTGCTAAAGTTACCACTATTGGAAGTTGGCAAATTTGCAATACCACTAATGGGCTTTTCTTTAATGGCTCTTTTATTACAGGCACTCTTACCTAGTAGAAAAGTCCCTTTGAGACCGCTTTTACCTGGATCTTTTCTAATTGGAATTGGCTTAACCACTTTGAACCTGGCAGTAAGTAAAAGTATTCTTTCCCTAGGTACAAGATTTCAAGCCTATGGTTTTATTGGAGGTTTTCTTGTCCTTACCTTATGGGTATGGCTACTAGGTGTGATTTTATATTTTGGGCAATGTTGGAGTGTAGTTATTGCTAGTATGTCTTTAGTAAATAAAAAAAAATAAAGAGATAAATAGTTACTACAATGAATGATTTTATTAAATCGAATAGAGGTATTCTTACTTATTCGTTCATATTATTAATGGTAATTCCTATTTTCGGGTTTAACTTTTTTATAAGCTTTTTCGGAAATATATTACTTATTTTATTTTTAATTCCAATTTTATTATTCCTGTTATTGTTTATAGGTTTTAATTTTTACAAGTCTAAAATCAATAGATGTAATAATTGTGGAGCAATCTCTCTAGGATTAAGTGAAACTTGTATTAATTGTGGTGCAGACTTAAATAATGTTAGTAATGGAAATCAAATGGATCAAAAACCTAGTGAAAGTACCATTGAAGTTGAGGCAGAAGAGATAAAATAAGAATCTAACCTATTCCAATTTGACGAAGGATACTCTGACCAGTAATTAATTCAGTACCAAGACCAATTAAAATACCTATCATTGCCATACGACCATTCCAAGTTTCGGCAAAATTTACAAAGCCAAACCTTGTAGGATTTTCATCATTCATAATTAAGTTAATTGTCTATTCAACTATTTTAACGTTTTAGGGAAGATTTTATGAAAAATAATCAATTAATTATTTAACATGTCTAACACCATCAACAGGTCGATACTCATCTCCAGTTAATTCCTCATATACTATTGCTGGCAATCCTGTATCAAACATCGTTTGCAATGCTTCCTTTAGCATTGGATTCCATCCTCCTGTACTTACTTTTCCATGTCTTACTGTCCAATCCCAAGTTCCCTGTAGATCCCTCGGTATTCTACCTTCTCTATCTCTTCGAGCGACTAAATCTAAAGACTCTACAATACCAATAATAACTGGATTCTTACCATATGAAGGGGTTAGAGTTAGTTCAAGTCTAACAGGATCTTCTTTAACCATTTTCAAACGAAATCTTGGAGGCAATTTAAGCGACCTTATGACCGATGACACAATTTTAGTTCTAAATTCCAATGTTTTTACCTTAAAATCTTATTTAAATTAATCAGTTGTTGAACCCTTTTCTTCTAATGAAGAGTCATTATCATTTGAGAATCTAACCGTTAGCAGCTCTTCTTCGGTAATATTTCCAGATTTATCAAGAAGTTCTGGATGTATTGTGTATTTTGTTTGATTTATATTTGATTTATAAAAATGTTTTTTTTCTGTTCCAGAGATGTCCCAACCCTTGGACATTATTTTGAATGCTTTCCAAACTAAATAGGTCAGTGCTGCGGAATATATTATTGGAAACAGAATATTCATCAACTTTAATAAATAAATATAATTATGATATTTATAATAACCCTAAAAAAAGAAAATTAGCTATTTTAATATAATAATTTTTTTAGTAGTTATAGTAAAATTACATAAATATTTTGATTCAAATCTACTCTAAAACATAAGAAAAGCAAAATTGACAAGCTACAAACTCAAAAAATTAGTAATCTTCTCAGCAATTACGGTATGTAGTTTCTTTCCATCAAATTTAATATCCCACCCAATAAATAATCCCCAATCTGATGAAATCAGTAATTTTTCAAAAAAATCTTTCGTTACTGAAGCTGTTAAGAAAAATGGCTCTTCAGTAGTGACAATTGAAACGCAAAGATATCTTAAAAAAAAGGGATCTCAAAAAAATACTCAACTATTTTTTGACCCATATTTTGAGAGATTTTTTGGATTTGATTTACCTGATAACAATCAACCTAGCATAGAGCGAAACCAAGGAAGTGGATTTATATTTGCAGATGGGCTTGTAATGACCAATGCTCATGTTGTAAATGGATCAGATAAAGTAATTGTAGGTTTAACCAACGGCAAAAAATTAAAAGCGAAAGTTATAGGACAAGACTTTTTTACCGATATAGCTATACTCAAAATTGAAGGAAGTGGACCTTGGCCTATAGCGATATTAGGTGACTCAACAAAAATTAAAGTTGGTGATTGGGCAATCGCTGTTGGAAATCCATATGGATTAGAGAATACTGTTACGCTTGGTATTATTAGTAATTTAAAAAGAAATGTTACTCAATTAGGAATTTACGATAAGAAACTTGAACTGATTCAAACAGACGCCGCTATTAATCCTGGCAATTCTGGGGGACCACTTTTAAATAGTAATGGAGAAGTAATTGGTATCAATACATTGATTAGATCAGGGCCGGGAGCGGGCCTAAGTTTCGCAATTCCTATAAATAAGGCAAAGGAAATTGCCTATCAATTAATTAATAATGGAAAGGTAATACATCCCATGATTGGTATAAGCCTAATAGATGAATTCAATCTTGATAAAAGTAATAATGTTGTGAAAGTTGGTTTTGTAGTACCGAATAGTCCAGCTGATAAGAGTGGAATCATGATCAATGACATAATAATAAAAGTGGGCAATAAAAATATTGAAATAGCATCAGACGTTGTAAGCGAAATAAGTAATAATGGCATTAATAAACAAATAAATATTTTATTAAAACGAAAAGATAAATTTATTACGTTAAAAGTAAAACCTACTGATATTACAAATCTACAAAGTAAGTAATAGTTAAATTTTTCAAAAATTTTTAGTACGACAGCTAGAAATGTATTCAAAATACTTTTCTATAAGTATTAGAAATTTAAGACTGTTTTTCTTGGAAATCATAATTTTTCATATGAATTTTTAACAACTTATTTTTGTAATTTCAGAATTAAACAACGTAAGTAAGCTCTTTAAAAAAATAAAGTGATCTTAAATAGCTACATTAAAATTTTATTAAAAGTGATCAATATTTTCCAAAAATAATTATTTATAAATTACTAATTTTTTCTTTTTTATTTTCTTTCTAAGAAATATTCGTAATTACCATTGTATGAAAATACCTTTGAATCTTTAATTTCGAAAATTCTATTTGCAACTTTTGAGATAAAGTATCTATCATGAGAAATAATTAATAATGAACCTTTATAATTCTTAATTGCTAATTCTAAATTTTCTTTAGATTGTAAATCCAAATGATTAGTTGGTTCATCTAGTAGCAAAAAATTACTAGGATTCATAATCATAAGAGCTAATGCTAATCTTGCCTTTTCTCCTCCACTGAGTTGTTTAATATATTTAAAAACAGTTTCTTTTTGAAAGCCAAAACCTCCTAAAAATGTTCTTACTTTTTTTTGTGACCATTCTGGAGATTTGTTACATATCAAATCAATAACCCTTTCCTCAAGTGAAAGTGCTTCAGCCTGGTTCTGTTCATAGTAACTAGTAATTATATTATGTTTACCAAGATTAATTTCTCCAATTTCAGGAGAGATTTTTTTCATAATAATTTTAAGCAATGTAGATTTTCCACAGCCATTAGGTCCTAATATTGCTATTTTTTCACCCGAAAAAATCTTTAAATTCACGTCAAAAAACAAAATTTTGTCATCATAACTATGGGACAAATTTTTAATATTAAGAACTAATTTTCCTGAGCGAGGACATTCTGGAAAATTAAAAGCAGGACTTTTTGATATTGTTCTAGGAGCCTCAATTTTAGAAATCTTTTTTAATTGTTTTTCTCTACTCTTTGCTTGAGAGCTTCTATTTGCGCTAGCTCTAAATCTATCTATATACTTCTTCTGGATCTCTATTTCTTTTTGTTGTAATTGATATGCTTTATTTAATGATTCTTCATTTAAAGATTTTTGTTCCACAAAAAATGAATAGTTCCCGTTAAATGTTTCAGATATTCCTTTATCTATGAAAATTATTTTTTTACATAATTTATCTAAAAAATATCTATCATGGCTAATTATAATAATTGCAATCTTAAGAGAAGATAGATATTCTTCCAACCAGAAAATAGTATCTAAGTCTAAATGATTGGTTGGTTCATCAAGTAAAAGTAAATCAGGTTTTTGTAAGATAATTTTTCCAAGTGCAACTTTCATTTGCCAGCCACCTGAAAAATTACCAACTAATTTATCAGCATCTTCAATAGAAAAGCCAAGTTTTGGTAATATTTTTTCTACATCAGATTGAATTTTATACCCACCTAAAGCTTCAAATTTTGCTTGATATTTTGCGAGTTGATTTACTAATGTTTCAAATTCTTCGGCATGTTTTTTTATATCCAATGATTTCATTTTATTCTCAATTTCTAAAAGTTTAATGGCAACAATTTGTATATCTTTGAAAGAACTTTCTAATTCCTCTCGCACAGAACAATTCAAGTTACAATCAAACTCCTGTTTTAAATGGGCAATTTTAGGATTACCCTCTTTAATGATCATCCCAGTTGTTTGGTCTTCCTCCCCAATTAAAATCTTAAATTGAGTTGATTTACCTGCTCCGTTTGAACCAACTAAGCCAACTTTTTCTCCTTTTCTAATCTCCCAATTAATATTTTCTAAAACAACATCTGTCGAATAAATTTTGCTTACACCTTCAAATCTAATCACTGTTTTAAAAATAGAATTTACAAAATTCGGGGCTTACTTACTAAAAATTAGTTTGTAGAATAAAATTGAATAATGAAAAGAATAGAACAAATTGTAGTAATTTTCATAGCTGCAGCTCTTGCAATTCCAAGTTATTGGTTTTTTTGGACTTTAGCTGGTGGAGGTGGCTACAACAAAAGAATAAAACCTATTTCAAATCAAAGCAGTAATTCTGCGAAGCCTTTTTCTAAAGACCTCCTCGAGCCTTAACTAACCACATTTTTGTTGCCTCGTCATCAATAGTACTTAAATATTCGATAACCTCTTCTTTAGTTACAGAAATATTTAACTCATTACCAATATCACATATTTTATCCAAAGCTTTTTTAGGATTTGTCAAAGCTGTCAAAAACAAACTTTGTTTCTTTCTGGAGTCGTTTGAAATTAACTCATAAAGCTTTTCAGCATTACTGGACATGTTTTTAAAATCTATTTACTAATAGATTATTACTTCAAGCTACATTTTGATCATTATATTTCTTAATAGATAAATCATTGTCCGTATCTTTTATTTCTTTTGCTGATGCATCTGCCATACTTCTTGCATCTAAACATAAAACCTTTCTTAGTTTCGCAAAGTTAGCTGCATGAGATTTTCGACCATCCTTTTGAGCATAATACTCGGACTGTTGAAGAATATGGTGAAGATGAGTTAACAAATATGGACTAATTACAGCAGACACCAAAACATCACTATTTTCATTATCGTGAGTATCAGAATTAACTAATCTTTTTTTCTTTCTATCAATTATCGATCTTTTAGGTGAATCCAGTTTTCTTGAATTTTTCATGGGGCAATAAAACAAGTAATTGATACGGACATAAATTTCCTTACTAATAATATACACAAAGATAGTATCCTTGACTAACTGTGTATAATAATAAGTAACAGTTAACAACTTTTACTCATGGCTACCCGTCAAAACTCAACAAATGGGAAGCCCAAATCTCCTAGAATTCAGGTAGTTCTTCCGGAATCAATATGTGAACAGCTGACTACTTTAGCCAATAATGAATCTAGGACAGTTAGTAATATGGCAAAAGTTTTAATACAAGAAGGTATAAGAAAATACTTCGAAAAAGAGGGTAAATCACTTGTCTCAGAAAATATAAATACGAATAAATTTAGAGACGAGCTTGAAAAACAAAGCGTAAAAAGATTAAAAAAAGCTCCTCAAAGAATTCGTTATTATAAAAAATCTGATTAAAAATAATTAATTTTGAGGCAATTTCTGTAAATCTGCAGTTTTTCCCATAACTACTAAAATATTTCCTCTTTCCAAAATATATTTCGCTGGAGGATTAACTGTTAACTCTTCAGCAGGTCCTGCAGCAAGAACATTTACTAAATAATTTTTCCTCAAATTTAAATCTCTTAAAGATCTGCCAATAAATTCCTCTGGAACAGTTATTTCATCTATACCAGTTTGATTATCTAGTTCCAATCTTTCAATTAGATTTGGTCTAACTAGTTCTAAGCCTAATCTTTCTCCTTGCATTCTGGAAGGAAATACAACTTTATCTGCACCTACCCGTTTTAACATTTTTTCATGCAAGTCACTAGTAGCCCTCGCTATTACTCTTTTCACTTTGCTACCTTCACTATCTTTAGCAATAAGTGTTGTAGTAATACTAGCTTCAATAGGTTCACTTATACCTACTACAACAGTATTCATTTCAAGTATTCCAGATTCCTTCATAGACTCTTCATCAGTACAATCTACAACTCTAGCTTCTATCGAAGGTTCCAACTGTCGCAAATCATCAATAGCTTTTTCTGAATAGTCTGCAGCCAAAACATCTGCACCGTTACTTATAAGTTCTCTACAAACTGCAGTTCCAAATCTTCCAACGCCGACAACTGCAAAAGTAAGGGCCTCTTTTTCTCTCTTTTGAGACCACTGCCACCAATCAGCCATAATAAAACTCAGTCAATCCTAAACATAAAGATCAGCCCTAGGATAGCCAATTCTTTTTTGTCTATCTATTCTACTCTTATAAAGAGCCTGCCAAAGCGCACTTAAGAGCAAAAGGATACCAAGTCTTCCTACAAACATACCTACGATAAGGATAAATTGGCCAAAATGATTTAATTTTGCTGTTAGACCAATATCAAAACCAACTGTTGCAAATGCTGATATGCAAGTGAACAGAATTTCTAGGAATGTGAAAGATTCTTTTTTAACAAACGTATTAGTAGTACTGAGCAGCATTGCCATTAAAAGAACGAAAAGCAAAGAACCTACTGTGATTCCCACTGCCTTTAGAATAACCTTATCTGAAATTAATCTATTACTTATAAT
The DNA here is from genome assembly GCA_902570945.1 of uncultured Synechococcaceae cyanobacterium. Lineage (GTDB taxonomy): Bacteria > Cyanobacteriota > Cyanobacteriia > PCC-6307 > Cyanobiaceae > Prochlorococcus_A. The sequence goes on along the minus strand of CACGAJ010000008.1, from coordinate 40,008 downwards.
TACATCTTTCTGCCCCCTTAAAGTTGATCTAGTTGCAGCCATCAAGGCAATAAATGTAGTAGTTTTTATGCCTCCACCAGTACCTCCGGTACTTGCTCCAATAAACATCAAAGTCATTAATAACAAGAGGCCAGTATCTGATATAGAGTTCAAGGAGATTGGATAATTTGTAAAGCCTGCAGTTCTTGCACTTACTGTTTCAAAAATTGATGACAATAACCGTTCAAACAAACTCAAATCATTAAAAAATTGACTATTAAGTAATGATTCAGTGATAAAAAATCCTAATGATCCGAACAATATTAGAGACAAACTTGTCCTAATAACAAGTCTGGAATGAAGGCTTAATTTTTTATAAGAAAGATTCTTTTTATTATTCCAAATATCATCAATAACTCGCCAACCCAATCCGCCCATAACAATGAGAAAAACAAAAACACTATTCACCAAATAATTTGTTCTATAGTCTTGAAGACTATTTGACATTAAAGAAAATCCTGCATTGTTATATGCAGATATACTGTGAAAAATCGAGGACCATAGTCTTACCCAATTATTTTGAATGTCTACGAAGCCAAAAGAATATAAAACAATTGCTCCCAAGGATATGATACTAAGCGCTGTAATAGCAATGCTTTGAAAAGTTCGACCAATTCCTCCAACACCAAATTCATCTAGAGTCTTTCCTTTGTCTAATCTAGTTCTTAGCTTTGTCCCCTTTACAACAAACCCTTGTAAAAATGTTGTAATGGCCATTAATCCTAGACCCCCTGATAAAAGCATAAAAGCCAAGAAAACTTGGCCAAAAAAATTTAAATCAACACCAATATCTATTATGGTTAAGCCAGTAACTGTTATGGCAGAAGTTGATGTAAAAAATGCTTCCCACAAACCAACCTTTGAAGATGAACATAATGGAGAACTTAAAATTAAAGTTCCAAGGCAAATAATAAACAAGCCTGTAACAATAGTAAATTGAGGTACAGATAGCTTTTTGTAAGCATCTTTTAACTTATAAACCTTACTTGTGAATTTCACGATATTATCCGTAATTTAAAATTATTAATGCTGGCACCGTAAATGACATTATAAGTGTTAATCCAGCTCCGTATTTTGCGATATCAAAAAATCTATATCTCCCAGGACCATAAACCATCAAATTTGTTTGATAACCCATTGGAGTCAAAAAAGATTGACTTGCTCCGAATAAAACAAGCATTATTAAAGCACTTGGTGAAATTTCTAAAACATTTGAGAATTCAATAGCAACAGGCAAAATTAAAGCAACGGAAGCAGCATTACTTATAAATTGTGTAAGAATAATTGTAGACACAAAAATGACGACTAGTGCAAAATAAAGAGGCATTCCATTAAGGGCAAAGTTTAGATTGACTGCAATTAAATCTGCTAATCCTGTTACCTGCATAGCTACACTAAAGCATGATAAAGATCCCAACAATAGAATTACGTCTAACCTAATTGATTTTTGTATCTCTGCAGGTCTTAAACATCCACAAGCAACCATGGCAATAACTGCTAAAAGAACAGAACCTACTAATGGAATATTGGAAACCGAAGGTAAAACCACCATTCCAATGGCAATTCCAATCGATATAGGTTTTTTTATCAAGAAAGGTAAATCATCTTCAAATTGATCTAAAATAAGCAAATCATTACTAGCTTGCAAACCTCTAATTGAATCTAACGGTGCTTGCAATAATAAAACATCTCCAGCTCTTAGAACAGCTTGACCTAATCTCTCCTGAACAGTTTGTTGACCTCTTCTTAGTGCCAAAACTGTTGCATTATGACGCTGCCTAAATCTTAATTCTCTCAAACTTGCACCAGCTAGAGTTGAGCCAGCTGGTAACAAAGCTTCAAAGGTCTTAGTACCTTCTTCATCTGAGAAAGCATTAGCTCCATCAAAAGATGTTTTGTTTTCGCCTAATAAAATGGTATGTTCCTGCTGGAGCCTAAATAAGTCTGCCCTTGTAACGCGGATTATCAATCTATCATCCGGTTCAATCTTTCTATCAGCCAAAGGAGGAAGAATAACTTTTCCATTTCGTTGCAATTCCAGAACATCAACGTCAAATCGTCTTTGCAATCTACTATTTCTGACAGATTGTCCAACTAATTCTGAAGTAGAGGGAATAGTAACTTCAGTAAAGTATATATTCATATCACCATTTTTAATAAATTCTTTATCTCTTCCTCTATCTGGCAAAAGCGCGTCGGAAACTAGAATCATATAGGTTGTACCTATAAGCCATACAGGAATTCCGATTGACGTCAAACTAAATAATTCCAAAGCTCCATAACCTAATTGTTGACTAATATCACTTACAAGAAGATTTACTGAGCTACCCAACAATGTCAGGGTTCCACCTAACAAAGTAGCAAAAGAAAGAGGTAATAAAACTTTTGATGGTGATACATTTCTCCGCTCGCACCAACCTTCAATTAAGGGTAACAAAGATGCCACTACTGGCGTATTAGGTACAATTCCAGATATTGGAGCAATCAAAAAAGCTATTAAGGAAATTAATTTTCTTGGCGTTCTAATACTCTCTGAAGAAATCAATTCTCTTACTCTGTCTAAAGCACCACTTTTAAATAATGCAGAAGAAACTGCAAACAAACCCATAAGAGTAATTAATGATGGACTACCAAATCCAGCTAAAGCTTTTTCAGGAGAAAGAACCCCTGTAGCTATAAATATTCCAACACATAACAAACCAGTCAATTCTGGCGCAATAGTATTTTTAATAAACAAAATTATTGACATTATTAAAACAACTACCGTTATAAACGCATCAAAATTATTACTAACTACTGCAATTAAATTCATACGAAAGTTATTTAACTCAATATACCCAAAAACAATATTTCAAAAAAGTTTAATTGAAATTATCTTTTTTAAGAAACTTTTGTAAAATAGATTTTTTTTGGAATATCCATGAAGATGCGGATTTTAAGCTTTCAGTAATATCAGGCAACTTGGAAGCATATATAAGTCTTCTTGCCTCAAAAGCCAATTTCCCAGATAAAGTAACCCCAAGCCCAGAAATTGAAGCTTCTCCTATTCCTAAACTAATCATTTCACCATTATCTTTAAATTCAAAGGGTAAAGGATCCTTTCCTTGAATTATAAGTTCTAAATTATTAGCTAGATGATTTCCTTCCTGCATAGCGACCTGAGCAGTTATGGGTAAATCCTCCATTCCTTCAATAACTGAAATATCACCAATAGCAAAACAGTTGTTATATTTTTCTATTTGCAAATAATTATTAACTAAAATTCGTCCAAATTTTTTTGTTATTTGATCAGTTTGTAAGTAAGACAAATTTGGTTTAACACCCGCAGTCCAAATAACGATATCTTTATCCAAGGCAGTTATTCCAACTTCACTAGAAATACTAATCTTAGTTTCTGAGACTTCTTTAACTGTGGAATTCAAAAGAACTTGGATTTTTCTTTTTTCTAATGCTTTCTCTGCTTGTTCTCTATTAAAAATTTTGTTTTTATTGAGAATTTCGTTTGATTTCTCTATTAAATTAATTTCAAATTGATCTGTAAATATATCTTTAATTTTGCATGCCAACTCGATGCCAGAAGGACCACCTCCAACTATGAATAACTTTTTATGCAAAGAAATATCTTGTGATTTTTTTAAAAAAGAATTTAATTTATTTAGATCGTGAACATCATTAAAAAAATAACAATTTTCATCTACACCGTTTATAAAAAAACTATTTGGAATAGATCCTGTACAGATAACAAGATACTGATAACTTAATTTTAAATCGTCACTAAATTCAAGAATATTTTCTTTGAAGGAAATTTTGGTTAAACAATTTCTTAAAAAAGTTATACCCGCATCAGAAAAAATATTTGCAAATTTTGGAGTGGCTTCCCAACTTCTTATTTCTTTACTTAGAACTTCATACATTAAAGGTTTAAATATAAAGTTAGTTTCAGAATCAACCACAAGAATCGGTAAAGAAGGATTAAGATTCTTTAAATTCAAGGCAAATGTCATTCCTGCAAAACCTGCTCCAACTATTACTATTGGTTTTTGTATTGATTTCATTAGAGAAATATTGTTATGCGTAAATGTATTATTAAACTATACGAATAATTTCTAAATTGAGCGAAATAAAATTAAACTCATAACCAAACTAAAGAATGATTGAAAAGATCCAACAAGATATTCAAACTAACTTGAGGAAATATAATCAAGAGCTTTTAGATATGAAGCCTCAAGGAATGCTTACATGGGGTTATGAAAAGTTTGATAATCAATTTGCTATTACAACAAGTTTTGGTATACAGTCATCAGTCCTTTTAGATATGGTCAGTAAATTATGTCTACAAAAAAAAATTAAAATATTTTGGATAGATACAGGTTACCTTCCTCTAGAAACATACCATTACGCTGAAAAGCTTATTGATAATTTATCCTTAGAAGTTGAAGTTCTGCAAAGTGAATTATCTCCAGCAAGAATGGAGGCTAAATACGGAAAACTATGGGAAACAAATAAAGAGAGTGATTTAGATAAGTATCATGAATTGAGAAAGATAAAACCTTTAGAAAATGGTTTAGAAAAATATGATATTTTCTGCTGGGCGAGTGGTGTTAGATCAAGTCAAACAGAAAATAGAAACAAAATGAAATTCCTAGACGTAATTCGTCAAAGACTCTCTTTAAGACCTTTATTAAATTGGACAAATAAAGATATTTTTTATTATATGGAAGAGAATAATTTACCTGCCCATCCACTTTTTATCAAAGGTTATTCTTCTGTAGGAGATTGGCATTCAAGCAGCCCCGATGGTATTGAAACAAAGGGCAGAGATACAAGATTTGGAGGGATTAAACAAGAATGTGGAATACACACGAATGATTAAATTGATCATAGAAAAATGGTCTCAGATATAAATTTTTTATTAGTAGGCAATAGTAGGCTTCATTGGGCTCTATATTCTAAAAATAAATCTAAATTCTTCCATACCAAAAAAGAGCAAAAAGTTCCAGAAAATATAGATCTTGATCAATTAATTTGGGCTTCTGTAGGAAAAATACCAAATTTTTTGCTGAAAAAAGAAAATGAAATAAAAACTAAAGATATTCAATTATCAAATCTTCCTGATTATTTTGGAGTTGATAGAGCTCTTGCCTGTATTGCTGCTTTAAAAATTATTCAAAACCCTTTCAAAAGAGATTTGCTAATTGCAGATTTTGGAACAATATTATCAATAACAAAATTGAATTCAAATGGATCTATTATTGGAGGTCAACTTCTTCCAGGTTTTCTAACACAATTAAAATCAATGGAACAAAATACAAAAAATCTTAAAGTTCCCAAAAAATATGATATCCCTACCAAAGATTTTTTAATTAATACAGAAGAAGCAATCTTAAAAGGAGTAATCAACTCTCTTACTGGCGTGATTAATAGTTTGTATGATCCCGCAAAGGATATTTTAGTAATCTGTGGAGGAGACTCTGAATTCTTTGCTGAATCTCTAAAAAATCAAAAAGAAAATATTATCAATGCACCAAATTTAGTTATGGAGGGGATGATTAATCACCACCTCTCCGTAAAAAAATTAGCTTAACCCAAGATCTGCAATTATATGATCAGCCATTATTGCTGCTTTTACCTTTAAGTAAATTTTTTCGATTTTACCATCAGTATCGATCAAAAAAGTATTTCTCATCATTCCCATATATTCTTTTCCCATGAATTTCTTAAGTCCATAGCTATCGTAATCAGAAGAAACTTTAAAAGGTTCAGGATCAGTTAAAAGAATAAAAGGTAAATTAAATTTTTCTATAAACTTCTGATGAGAAGATGCATTATCTTTGCTAATACCAAGTACAACAATATTATTTTTTTGGAGTAAATCCCAATTCTCTTTAAAGTTACATGCTTCTTTAGTACATCCTGGAGTATTATCTTTTGGATAAAAATATAGTATTATTCTTTTACCTTTAAAATCACTAAGAGAAACTTCTTTCTCAAAAGAATCTTTTAATTTAAATCCTGGTGCTTTGTCGCCAACCTTAAGAGCCATTGAAATTATTAAATGAGTATAAATATAAAATACCAAAAATTTGGTTTTATGAGATTAAAGGTGTGCAAGATGTCGCAAGTGTAGAAGAAATTAAAACTGCAAAAACCCTCACAAATTCAAGATCAAAGATTTTCTTAGAAACAAGATCTTATTTGCGACAATCACTTTCAACACTTTTTAATTTAGACCCCCTAGAAATTCCAATTAATGCTTATCCTGGAGAACCTCCAAGTTTACCCTCTGGCATGGGCAATATCAGTTTAAGTCATTGTAAAGATGCCGTTACTATAGTCTGGCATAAAGGCAAAATAGGGATAGATATTGAAAGAACAGATAGAGATTTTAACTATTTAAAATTTGCAGAAAAATATTTTTTTCATACCAATAAATCAATCCATAATAATTATTTGACAAAAAATATGATATTAAATCAATGGTGTGCTGTTGAAGCGGCTATAAAATGGGATCATGGGAAATTAGCTCAAGACATTAACCATTGGCAATTTTTTGAAAAGCCAAAAAAGTTAATTCATAAGAAGAAAAACATACATTTAAATTATTCACAGATTAACTTCCATAATTGGACTATCGCTTTAGCCTACGAAGAAAAAACTTCTTTTAATCCTGAGATTGTTTGTTGTTCGAAAAATTTTTAGTTTTCTTTTCTTCTAAGCAGTTCTTCATATTGAGTTTTTTCCCATCCATTATTATTTGGTTCCCATATTTTTAAACCTCTTAAAGATTTGGGAAGATATTCTTGTGCGACCCAATTACCTGGATAATTATGAGGATTGACATAACTATTAGAATTATTTTTTAAATGAAGTGGAACATCAAAAGCATTGGTAGATTTGATAGTTTCAATTGCTTTAAAAATACTTTTCGTACTATTACTTTTTGGAGACGTAGCTAAATATAAAGAAGCCTGTGTTAAGAAATATAATCCTTCTGGAAAACCAATTCTATCAAAAGCATCACAACAGGATTGTACAACTACTATGGCATTAGGATCAGCTAATCCAATATCTTCACTGGCAGATATAAGTAGTCTTCTAAAAATAAAATTAGGATCTTCACCAGCCTCCAACATATTCGCAAGCCAGAATAAAGTTGCATCTGGATCAGAACCTCTTATTGACTTGATAAAGGCACTTATTACATCGTAATGATTTTGACCATTTTTATCGTAAACAATATTTTTCTTTTGAATAGCATCCTCTGCTATTGAGAGATTAATCTGGATTTCATTAACATCATTTTCAGCAGTTGTTTCTATGGCCATCTCTAAGGCATTGATTAATGTTCTTGCATCACCGCCAGAAAATTTAACTAAATGACTTATAGCATCTTGAGTTAAATGAACCTTTTTTGAATCTTTTTTTTTAGAATAATGAGTTATGACTTTTTGTATTATTTTCTGCAAATCATTTTCTGACAAAGGAAGTAGTGTAAAAATACGAGACCTACTAACAAGCGCTTTATTAACAGCAAAGAAAGGGTTTTCAGTTGTAGCACCAATAAAAGTTATAGTTCCATTTTCTATTGAAGGTAATAAAGCATCTTGCTGAACTGCTGTAAATCTATGAACCTCATCGATAAATAAAATTGTTTTTCTTTTTGAATTTATTAATCGATCTTTTGCATTAGCGATTTCATTTCTTAATTCTTTAACACTTGATAATACTGCATTTAACTTAATTAATTTTGAACGCGTATTAAAAGAAATAATTTCAATTAGAGTAGTTTTTCCAACACCCGGAGGCCCAGAAAAAATAAAATTACTAATCTTATCGTTTAATATTGCACTTCTTAAAAGCGACTTCTCATTCAGGATTGGTTGTTGACCAAAAAAATCTTCCAAATTCTTTGGTCTTAATTTATCTGCCAAAGGTGCATTATTTTCTATTTGAGAATAATTAGTAAATAAATTTTCAGAATGCATATAAATAAAATCAAAAAATCATTACTTTCAATTCTATGTAATTACTGTAGGAGTTTCCATTTGAGTAAGTTTTGAAATGTTTAATAAAGCATCTAAATCATCTATTAGAGGTTTCAAAGCGATCTGAGGATTTAACGAAAGATTCTGTTTAGGATCGAAGAATTTCTCAAAGTAAAGTCTTAATGTTGCACCCTTAGTTCCTGTTCCAGAAAGGCGCACAATCACACGAGAATTATCATCAAGGACCAATCTTAAACCTTGATTTTCACTTATGGAATTATCAACAGGATCTAGATATGAAAAGTTATCTGCAACTTTAACTAAATGACCAGCAAAACTATTTCCTTTTAAATTTTCGAGCATAGAAGTTAGATTACCAAAGATTTGATTAGCAATATTTGAGGGGATTGCCTCATAATCATGTCTTGAATAATAATTCCTCCCAAATTGTTTCCAGTGATTCTGCATCAAATCACTTACCGAACATTTTTTCTCAGCTAAAACTTGTAACCAATATAAAACTGCCCATAGTCCATCTTTCTCTCTCACATGATTACTACCTGTTCCGAAACTTTCTTCTCCACATAAAGTAATTGAATTAGAATCTAAAAGATTTCCAAAAAACTTCCAGCCAGTAGGTGTCTCGAAACAAGGTATATTTAATGCTCGAGCAACATTATCAACCGCTGAGCTGGTTGGCATGGATCGTGCCACACCTGTAATACCATCTTTATAACCAGGGACACATTTTGTATTAGCAGTGATAACTGCAAGACTATCACTAGGATTTACAAAACATCCACTTCCTAAAATCATATTCCTATCTCCATCTCCATCGCATGCAGCACCAAAACTATAAGATTTTTTATTTAGTAACAAATCAGCCAAGTGGGATGCGTAAGTAAGATTAGGATCAGGATGTAAACCTCCAAAATCTTTTAACGGGTTACCATTCATGACACAATTAGGTTCAAGACCCATTTTTTCAACAAAAATATTTTTTGCATATGGGCCTGTAACCGCATTCATTGCATCAAAGATTAACGAGAAGTCTTTTTTTAAAAAATCACTAATTTGATCAAAGTCAAAAATTTTCTCCATCAAATTAGAATAATCTGTTAATCCATCAATAATTTCTAAGGTAGTTTCGTCGTAAGGATAAGTTCCATATTCACTAAAATCAGGTAATTGAACTTTACAAATTTTATAACTAGTTAGTAATTGTGAAGCCTTGAAAATCTTATTAGTAATTATCTCGGGAGCTGGTCCACCATTAGAGATATTCAATTTTACTCCAAAGTCGCCATCAATCCCACCAGGATTATGGCTTGCAGAAAGAATAATTCCACCAATAGCTTTTTCTTTTCTAATTAAATGTGATGTCGCAGGAGTAGATAATAAACCGTATTTTGGAACAATAACCTTTTGAACTTTATGAGCAATGCATATTTGGACAATTTTTTCTATTGCTTCAATATTGCCATATCTACCATCACCACCCACTACTAATGTTGAACCTTTTAAATCTTCTAACGATTGTAAGATTGCCTCAATAAAAACTTCTAGATAATGTTCTTCCTGAAACTTTAAAGTACTTTTTCTTAATCCAGAAGTACCTGGTTTTTGATCTAGAAAAGGAGAATTGATATTTATTACACTAACTTGATTCATATTTTTAAGAAACTTTCAAAAATCTAACTAAATTAATGAGGCATTTCGGAAGTTCTTAACATAGCGATAAACCATAATGAAGAAATTAATAATGCACTAAGAATTCCATAGTTAACACCAAATTTAGAAATTGTAATTGGAACTATTAGTGGAAAAGTTAATGCACCAAACAATGGAGTAAAAGCTACAATTTTTTTCAACATTAATTTAATTTATTAAAACCATTCAGTCTCAGCATTATCTTTTTCATTAGTATCGTCAAGTGGTGTAGTTCTATCAAATTTTATTGATATACTTTTTTCTTGCTCACCAGATAAATCAACAGCTTTAATATCATATTTTTGAGTCCCGTCTCTAAATGGAACTTGAATTCTAAAAGTACCATCTGCAGCAAGAGGTACATCTTCTCCACCTATTGTCAATTTTGCAGAAGGCTCTGTAGCTCCATAAACAATTAATTCAGCATCAGCAACGAGCCAAAAAGATCTATTTTTAACAATTCCGCTTCCAGAATCATTTAAACCTGATGACCATTTACCAGCACCTGAGTCTGTAAGATTATCATTGAGATTTTTTGAATTTACGTTTTCCATAAATTCTTCAGAACCAACTTTTCTTCTGAGAGGAATGTTAGTTGCTGCTTGGTATAACCTTTCATGCATACCATTTTGTTCTGAAACAACAGGATTAGAAATATCTGGGATTGACTCAGAAGTGGAATCTAAATTAAAAGGTACAAATTTATCAAGAATTTGCTCAGAAGGTTGAGACCCAGGAACATGGCTTATCGAAGAAAATGCCAATGACATCCAGTTAAAACCATATTTGTAACCTAATTCAACTTTATAATCTCTATCTGCAAGTGGGATTGGCAAATACCACTCTGTACTATAACTATCAACTGCTATCTCCCTGAGTGTTCCTTGATTCAAGTTGCTTCCTTCAGAGCCAGATGCATCAAATAATCGTAAACATAATTTATTGGCTCCCAAAGATTGTGCTTTTTCTCTATCTGCATCAGAAATTTGCCAAAAAACATAAGCCCAATCTGGATCTCGTGGTAAGAAAACTACATTTGTTTTAACTTCTTCACTACTGTTGAAAGCATTGGACTCAGAAGTTTCTTCAGGTTTTGACTCAGCAGGTGTAGTATAAGTTTTTTTTGTAGAATTTTCTTGATATTTAAGTATTAAATCAACTAAAACAGCTTTTGTTTTGCGACTGTAAAGCGGAACCGATAATTTACTTGCTTCTTGACGTAATTGTCTGAGGGTTAGTGAGAGTAATTGATCTTTATTCATGATCCCATCAGCCACTTTAAATTCTCCGTTTTTGTTTGGGATCAGTATGTTCTTTTTTTTTAGGAATTGTGTGTCTTTTTGACCTGTCGTCAGGATCCTCTGACTACTAAAAAATTCTCAAAATTGAATTTTCTCTTCAAAACAGTTGGTATCAGTGAAATTAATTAATTTTTAGATCTTTTTGAAATGTAAATTAATTTTCTTTTTTTTTAAATTTTATTACCTAGATTTGTTAACGACTCAACAAAAATATATTTTTTCTTTGGGATCAGTTAAATAAAAGAGAATTCAGCGTTGTTTAACTAGAAGTACTAAATCATCTATCTCTAAATCCTCAATACTTTTACCTATTTTTTTTGAAAAAGTACTTAATTTTTTTGAAGTGGATTCTAACTGCTCATAAAAAAGATCACTAAATTTTTTATCATCAAATTTTTTGGATTGGTTATCACACCATTCTCTCAGGGGATTTTTATTTTGATATTCCAAACTATTATCTAAATTGATAATTTTTAAAATCTGAAGGCAATGAGCGAGTATTCTTAAATGATGTTTCTGCATTACAGGTAAATCAAGATTATCAATTTCTTGAATAGTTTCTATTTTTAATGGGTTAGACAAGGGATCAAGATGATTAGACATTAATTTTTAGTTTTAATAAAGGAAAAAAACTCAATATTGGGGGTATCTTTCGTTAAAGTATATAAAGCTAATTGTAATAAGTTATTTTTGATAACATGGTCAACGAAAATTTAGTTAAAGATGTAGTAAAAGAGCCTTACAAATACGGTTTCGTTACTGATATTGAAACTGAAAAAATAGAAAAGGGATTAAATGAAGATATCATAAAATTAATTTCACAGAAAAAAGAAGAGCCAAAATTTCTTCTTGATTTTAGATTAAAAGCCTTTAAAAAATGGCAAAAAATGAAAGAGCCTGATTGGGCAGCATTGGGATATAAAAAAATTGATTATCAAGATATTATTTATTACTCTGCTCCTAAGCAAAAAGAGAAAATATCTAGCTTAGATGAAGTTGATCCCAAACTTCTTGAGACTTTTGACAAATTAGGAATACCCCTCACGGAGCAAAAAAAACTAACAAATGTAGCAGTAGATGCTGTCTTTGATAGTGTTTCTATTGCCACAACTTTTAGAGAAGAACTTGCTGAACATGGAGTTATATTTTGCTCAATTAGTGAAGCAGTGAAAAATCACGCGGATTTGATTGAAAAATATTTAGGCACAGTAGTTCCAGCTAGTGATAATTATTTTGCAGCACTAAATTCTGCAGTTTTTAGTGATGGTTCTTTTGTTTATATCCCAAAGGGTGTTACCTGCCCTATGGATCTATCTTCCTACTTCAGAATTAATAGTGGGGATTCAGGACAATTCGAAAGAACACTAATCATTGCTGAAGAATCAAGTTCTGTAAGTTATCTAGAAGGTTGTACAGCTCCAATGTTTGATACAAATACCTTACATGCAGCAGTTGTAGAGCTCATAGCATTAGACGACGCCTCAATAAAATATTCAACAGTGCAAAATTGGTATGCAGGTGATGAAGAAGGTATTGGCGGAATTTTTAATTTTGTCACCAAAAGAGGCAAATGTTTAGGTAAGAGAAGTAAAATTAGCTGGTCTCAAGTTGAGACAGGGTCTGCAATTACATGGAAATATCCTAGCTGTCTTCTTTTAGGGGAAGAATCTGTAGGAGAATTTTATTCAGTGGCCCTCACCAATAATCTTCAGCAAGCAGATACCGGCACAAAAATGATCCATATTGGTCCCAAGACCAAATCAACTATTGTTAGCAAAGGTATTAGTGCAGGTAACTCAAAAAATAGCTACAGAGGTCTTGTCAAAATGGGAACAAAAGCTACAGGATCAAGAAATTACAGTCAATGTGATTCAATGTTAATAGGGGATCAAGCTTCTGCAAATACATTCCCTTACATCAAGTCTCAACAACCCAATTCTGAAATTGAGCATGAAGCAAGCACATGTAGAATCTCAGAAGACCAACTTTTTTATCTCCAAAGCAGAGGTATAGAATTTGAAGAGGCAGTATCTATGATGGTCAGCGGTTTTTGCAGAGATGTATTTAATCAATTACCTATGGAATTTGCTGCTGAAGCAGATAAGTTACTGGCACTTAAACTAGAGGGATCAGTAGGTTAATTAATCAATTTCTAAACTGATATGCAAAGTAAAATGAAAGAATCAGATCCAATTTTAGAAGTTGAAAATCTCTCTGCATCTACTGATAACCTTCCAATTTTAAAAGGGGTTTCACTTTCTGTCTATCCCGGAGAAATCCATGCCATCATGGGAAGAAATGGATGTGGCAAAAGTACTCTTTCGAAAATCATTGCAGGACATCCCTCGTATAATATTACAAATGGCGACATAAAATTTTTAGGTGAGAACATCAACTCTCTAGAACCTGAAGAGAGATCTCAATCAGGAATTTTTCTTGGTTTCCAATATCCAATTGAGATTCCAGGTGTAAGTAATCTTGAGTTTCTTAGAGTTTCAACTAATGCTAGAAGGAAATTCCTCAACAAAGAAGAATTGGATACTTTTGATTTTGAAGAATTAGTTAAAGAAAAGTTAGAAATTGTGAAAATGGATCACGCATTCCTCTCAAGGAGTGTAAATCAAGGTTTTTCTGGAGGTGAAAAAAAAAGAAATGAGATTCTGCAAATGGCTTTACTTGAGCCCAAGATAGCAATATTAGATGAGACTGATTCTGGTCTAGATATCGATGCTCTAAGAATAGTGGCATCAGGAATTAAAAAAATATCTAATGCACAAACTGGAATTATACTTATTACTCACTATCAAAGATTATTAGATGAAATTAAACCAAATTATGTCCATGTTATGTCAAACGGGCAAATCATAAAAACTGGTGAGAGTGATCTTGCTCTAGAGCTTGAGGAAAAAGGGTATGAATGGACTGATAACTTTATAAAAGAGATCTAGAGAAATGGAAATTATTGAAAAAATAAAAACTAATAAATCGGATGATGACCTAACAGAAATACAAAAAATCTGTCTTCATAAATTACAATCAAGCCCTCTACCTAATCCTAAAAGTGAATTATGGAGACTTTCAAATAAATCAAAATTGTCAACCTTTTTAGATTACTCAGTTAATGAAAAAGATTCAAAATTTGATACACCATATCCAAAAAATTCTAAAAGCACTATTAGATTAATAATTGGTGAGAATTGCCAAATTAAATTAATAGAGAAAAATTATTCAATACAGCAATTAAGTGAGAATGAATTACAAAAATATATCAAGGAACAGATATCTTTTTTTAAGCAAAACGAAAATTGGAGTGACCTACTAAATCTGTCTTTAAGTTGTAAAAATAATATTTTGGGATTAAAAATAAATGGATCAAAAATTCCACCTATTGAAATTTTTAGTAACGCATCAAGTAATTCTTTAAACGCAAAAACCCTCGTAATATTTTTAGAAAAAAATTGTGATGTTGAATTATTACAAGTAAATCTTGGTAAAGAAAACTCTTCATTATCTCAATCAACTTTCTTTTGCTTGAAAGAAAATAGTTCCGTAAATCATGGTGTTGTTTCTTACGGTGACAACAGATCCAATCTATTAAATTCTCTCAATGTAATTCAACAAAAAAATAGTGCATATAACTTAGGATCTTTACATTTCAAATTCAATTACGCGAGATTTGAAATTAGTATTAAACAATCTGCGGGAAACGCTAAAACAAATATCAAAGGTATGCAAATAACAAAAAAAGATGAGCAGATTTCAACCTATACAAAAATAGAATTTAATGGCCCGAATGGATTTCTAGATCAAATTAATAAATCACTTGCTGATGATAAATCACATGCAATATTTGAAGGTTCAATAATAGTTCCGAAAATTGCCCAGAGAACTGATGCTTCGCAATTAAGCAGAAATTTACTTTTATCAAATCTCGCACAAATAGATACCAAACCTCAATTAGAAATAATTGCTGATGATGTCAAATGCAAACATGGGGCTACAATTTCGCAACTAAATGAAGAAGAACTTTTTTATATGCGATCAAGAGGGATCACATTAACAGAAGCAAGTAAACTACAATTAAGTTCTTACTTTCAAGAAATAATTTCATTTATTCCCATTTCAAAAGATAAATGGGATTTGCTTGATAAACTTTTAAACGAGAATTAATGGAAACTATTCAAAATTTTCCTGAAATAACCAAGAAAGACTTTCCTCTTTTAAATAAGAACTTAAACAGTGATGAGCAAATTATTTATTTAGACCATGCAGCAACCACACAAAAACCAATACAAGTCTTAAAAAAAATTGATGAATATTACAAAAACTTTAATGCCAATGTACATAGAGGGGCACATCAATTAAGTGCTAAAGCAACAGAAGAATTTGAAAATGCAAGATATTTAATTAGCCAATATATAAAAGCGAATTCAGCAAAAGAAATTATTTTCACAAGAAATGCTACTGAGGCAATAAATCTAGTAGCTAGATCATGGGGCGAATATTTATTAAAAGAAAACGATGAAATTCTCTTATCAATAATGGAGCATCATAGCAATATTGTTCCATGGCAAATGGTTGCAGCAAAAAATAAATGCAAATTAAAATTTATAGATATAGATAAAGATGGGAAATTAGATATAGACGACTTTAAATCAAAACTAACATCTAGAACTAAACTTGTTAGCCTAGTTCATGTTAGTAATACTCTAGGTTGCTGTAATCCAATCAAAGAAATAACTAAATTAGCTAAACAAAAAGGTTCTTTAGTGTTAATAGATGCATGCCAAAGTTTGGCTCATCAAAAACTTGATGTGACTGATCTTAATATAGATTTTTTAGCTGGATCAGGACATAAATTATGCGGTCCTACAGGTATTGGTTTCCTCTGGTCAAGAAAAGAAATCCTAGAAAAAATTCCTCCTCTATTTGGAGGTGGCGAAATGATTCAAGATGTTTTTGAAGAAACAAGTACTTGGGCAGAGCTACCACACAAATTTGAAGCTGGAACTCCAGCCATTGCAGAAGCAATAGGTCTTGCAGAAGCAATTAATTATATTAACAATATTGGATTGAATGAAATTCATGAATATGAAAAGACAATTACTAAATATTTATTTGAAAAATTAAATCAAATAGAAAATATTGAAATAATAGGTCCTTCGCCGGAGATAGATCCAGACAGAGCCTCACTTGCCACCTTTTATATAAAAAATATACATTCAAATGATATTGCTGAAATTCTTGATTCAAAAGGAATTTGCATCAGAAGTGGACACCATTGCTGTCAACCTCTTCACAGATACATAGGAATTAAATCAACAGCTAGAATCAGCATGAATTTCACGACCAATAAGGAAGAAATTGATATGTTTATAGAAAAATTAAAAGATACTATTGATTTTCTAAAAATCAATTCTTAAATATTCAAAGCATTTTTTAAAAATTCCTCAGATTTTTGCATTACTACTTCTTTATTTGCAATATTTCTAAAACCATGCCCTTCATTATCAAAAAAAATAACTTCTGAATATTTATTATTCTGAATCAAAATTTCTTGAATTTTTAAAGTTTGTTTATAAGAAATAACTGTATCTTTTTTTCCATGAAACAATAAGATAGGGTTTCTTATTTTGTTAATATGATTTATCGGTGATCTATTTATGTATTCATCATGGTCTTTTGCATAATTTCCTACCAAAGAATTTAAATAATCTTTTTCAAACCTATGAGTGTTGTAATGCATATCCTTCAAATCAATAACAGGATATTTACAAATTGCTGCTGTAAAAATAGAACCATATAATAAACAATTTAGGGCAGTTAACCCACCAGCACTATTACCAAAAATTACTACTTTTTCACTATCAACTTGATTTGATTTAATCAATTCAAGAGCTAGTGCTTTGCAATCATAAGAATCAACAATACCCCATTTATAATTCAACCTCTCTCTATATGCTTTGCCAAATCCTGATGATCCTCCATAATTGACTTCAGCAACAAAAAATCCCTTCGATGTCCAATATTGAACTTCAGAATTATATGATCCATCAAAACACGAAGTTGGTCCGCTATGTGCTCTAACAAGGAGCGGTGGCTTTCTAAAATTTTCAACAAGCGGTCTATAAAGAAAACAATGGGTTGATTTATCTTCAAAACCTTTAAACCAAAATGTTTCAGGTTTTGAACAATCCTTTATATGATCAAAAAATATCTGCTCAGAAAAATTTGATAAAACTTTTTTTGCAAAATCAATTTCGAATACAATTCCCAAAAAATCAGATCCATAACCCTTTAAAAGAACTTTTTCCCGAAAAACACTGAAATCACTAATTGAGGTAAAAGGAGTAGTAAATTCTTTGACAAATTCAAGATCTTTATATTGTTCCAATATTAAACTATTTTCTTTTTTTGCTACACAAAATAAATTTTTTTTATTCCCTGAAAAAAATTTTATTCCAGTTACCCATTGTGGTGCTCCATATTCAATCAAATTTCTCTCTACTCTTTTCTTAATAAAAATATTCTCAATTTCACTAACATCTAAAAACAATAAGTTCCACCATCCAGAACTATCTTCAGAACATACCAAATGTGTTTCACTTATCCAATAGGGTTGAAAAAAAGAAACGTTTTTTTTGGAATTTATAAGCTTATTTGAGAATTTTTTTATTTTTTTTATCTCACCATCTTGATCTATTTGAGCAAAAAACAGCTCATTTTTCTCCCAGGACATATATGGAGAATCCCACTCGATCCAAGAAAGTAAGCTAGTAGAAATATTAGAAGATAATTCTCCAGCGAAATTTTTAAATTTTTTTATTCGATGAATATCTTGTTTAGTTTTTTTTAAATTTAAAGAAAATAAATAATCTCTATCATTTATTTCGCAAATACCATATAAAAAATTTTTTTTAGAAATAACAAATGAAGAATCGAAATTTCCTTCAATTGATTTAGATAATTGTCTAGGTTCTTGAACTAAATCAAGATATTTACTTTTACTTCTATCATTTGATGCGACCTCTTTAAAAATTTGAAACCATACTGCGTGTGTCAACTGATCTATCCATATCAAATAAAAATTATTTTTAAAATTTATACACTTATAAGATTTACCACCATATCCATGAAAATTATTTTTAATATTGTATTTTTTATTAGTTAATTGCTGAGGAAAGGCATCTTTATCATTAAATGGTCTTGCAAAAATGGCATTTTCATTTTGACCTTCACCAACAACATCAATCCAAAAAATCGTATTCCTAATAATAGTTAATTCCGTATAAGCTTTTTTTTTAGATAGATTTTGCCTAACTTTTAACTTATCGTAATTACTCATTTAAAAAACTATAAAGAAAGTAAATTAAAGTGCTAGTATTTTTATAGCTAAACTCTTTACTAAAAACTTTTTTTAACGTGGCAAACCATTTTTCACAACTTGCAAAAAAGTCAAGAACAAATGGAAACTCCGAAAAAATTGCAAAAGAACAAACAGGTAAGCCATCCCTAGACATTTATAAACTTGGAGATAATGTATTAAGACAAAATTCTAAAAGAATAACTAAAGTTGATAAATCAATTAGAAAACTTACTAGAGAAATGCTTCAAAGCATGTATGCAGCCAAAGGAATTGGACTCGCTGCACCTCAAATTGGCATCAACAAGGAGCTCCTTGTCATAGATGTCAATTTTGAAGATTCAGCAGCAGAACCTTTAATATTAATTAATCCAGAAATTACAGACTATGGAACAACCCTTAATTCATATGAAGAAGGCTGCTTGAGCATACCTGGTGTCTATTTGAATGTAGTGAGACCATCAACTATAAAATTAAAATTTAGAGATGAAATGGGGAGACCACGTAAAATGAGAGCAGATGGACTACTAGCAAGGTGTATACAACACGAAATGGATCACTTAAATGGAATATTATTTGTTGATAGAGTTACATCAAAAGATGATTTGCAGAAAGAACTTATAAGAGAAGGTTTCAACGAAACAGACGTTATTTCAATTAATTAATTTAATGACTAAGACTACAATATTTCAAAAAATAATTAATGAAGAGATTCCCTGCGATAAGCTCTATGAAGATGATTATTGTATTGCATTTAATGATATCCAGGCACAAGCTCCAGTACATTTTTTAGTGATTCCTAGAAAACCAATTATAAGTTTATTAGAGTGTATTGAAGAAGATATCAATTTGCTTGGGCATTTACTATTTGTAGGTAGCAAAATAGCTAAATCAAAAAATTTAAGCAATTGGAGAACAGTAATTAATACTGGAGCGGAATCAGGACAAACAGTTTTTCATTTACATATTCATTTTTTATCAGGAAGAAAAATGAATTGGCCCCCAGGTTAAAACTCTCGAAATAAATGATTATAGGTTATAAATAAATAAAAAGAAAAATGAATACACCTGAAACAATAAATTCTGACTCTAAAAATTTACTTAAATTAATTTCCAAAAATTGGAAGAATTTAGACGAAACTCAGAAATCTACACTTTTAAAAATCTGGAAAGTGCTAACTTATAAATGGCAATTACAAATACTTTTCAATTTACCTTTTTTAATTTGGTGGGGACTCGATAAGTCAATAACAAACGTTCATCAATTCGATATGTATTTATTGAATTACCTCCATCTTCCTGACTGGGCTCTTTCATTTATTGGATTTGGTCAAAAATCTTTATGAAAGATATAATTGATTTCGCTAAACTTGGATGAGTAATGAATTCAACAGTTAATAATAAAAACAAAATCATATTGCAATTACAAAAATTAAGGAGATTATCTCAACCCTTTTTCTTACCAATTGATCAAAGTAATGGGATACAATTCATTTGGCTTTTAATTTCTCTTTTATTCTGCGTGGGAGGAATAGTTCTTGTATTACTTACAGGCCTTATAAATTTAATAGAAAATTTTCAACCAGAATTATTAGAAAAATATTTTGGAGGAGTTGTTGGTACTTTAAATAAAATTTGGTCTGGAAAATGGGGGTTGATATTCTCTGCATTATTCGTAATAGGTTCCTCAAGTTTTTTTAGTTTTAGGCATCAATTAAAAGCAAAAAGATGGACCCACTGGATTTTATTAGGAATAATCGTATTAATGCTTTTAGCGATTAATGGAATAAATGCAGGTATTGGTTTTATTGCAAGAGATTTAACTAATGCACTGGTTCAAAAAGAACAAGATGGTTTCTACAGAATTTTAGCAATATACGCATCATGCTTTATTTTTGCTTTACCAATAAGAGCTCTGCAAATTTTCTTTACTTTAAAATTGAGCATTATTTGGAGGGAATGGTTATCTAAAAGTCTGATCAGCCAGTATCTAACTAACAGAGCATACTTCAAGATTAATCCTAATGATGAACAAGCAACTGATGTTGACAACCCAGATCAACGAATCTCTGAAGATACTAAATCTTTTACCGAACAAAGTTTAACTTTCACGATTGGTATATTTGATGCGATTTTGACTTTTTCTCTGAATATTCTTATCCTCTACACCATTAGTAGAACGTTAACCTTTTCCCTATTTACATTTGCAGCAATAGCTTCTTCACTTTTAATATATGCTGGAAAAAGATTAGTTAAAATCAATTTTGATCAATTGAGATATGAGGCTGATTTCAGATATGGATTAGTACACATAAGAAATAACTCCGAGGCAATTGCATTTTATTCAGGAGAATACCCAGAAAATGTAGAAAATCAAAGAAGACTGGGTGTCTTAGTAAAAAATTTCAACCTACTCATTATATGGAAAACAATAATCTTTACTATGAAAAGATCTACTAATTATGCTGGAATATTTTTTCCATATTTAATTATGGCTGTTCCATATTTTGCTGGAACTATTGACTACGGAAAATTTGTTCAAGCAAATTTTGCATTTAACATGGTCGAGGGATCTCTCTTTTTTATAGTTAATCAGATTGATGAACTAGCTAAGTTTACTGCAGGGATAAGCAGGTTAGAAGGATTTCAATCTGAAGTTGAGTTAATCAGTAACGAAAAACCATCACAAAATAATATCTCTATTACCAACAAGCCTGAAATACTAATTAAAAATGCTGATCTCTCCACTCCTGGTTCCAATAATCCCATTATTAAGGATCTGTGCATCAATATTAATAATAAAGATACTCTATTAATCACTGGGCCTTCAGGTTGTGGTAAAACCTCCCTCTTAAGAATGATTAGTGGTTTATGGCAACCTGATAAAGGGTTAGTAAAAAGGCCAAAAACAGGGGATTTACTTTTTATTCCCCAAAAACCATATATGATTTTAGGTTCACTGAGAGAACAACTTTGTTATCCAACTGAAGTGAGCAAATTTAGCGACGATCACTTATTTTCCGTCCTTAAGGAAGTAAATCTAAGTTCTATTCTTGCTAGATATCCAAATCTTGACATAAAGCAAGATTGGCCAAGAATATTATCTCTTGGAGAACAACAAAGACTTGCTTTTGCACGGCTTTTACTTAATTCCCCACAATTTGCAGTACTTGATGAAGCAACTAGCGCACTAGATATTGAAACAGAAAAATATTTGTATAGTTTGTTAATCAAAAGAGAACTTTCTCTTATAAGTGTTGGGCATCGTCCAACTCTAAAAGAATTTCATAATAATGTTTTAGCTTTAAACGGTAAAGGTAACTGGCAATTGTTACCTACAAAAAACTATAATTTTGATAACTAGAGTATTTTTATGAACACTAGCGAAGAGAAAGATGAGTTAGGAAACATTTCCATTAATAAAGACTTGGAGGGAGATAGTGAGGTTGTTTCTGCAAAAAATATTGATCAAATAACTGATGATAATGCGGATACATACAAGTTTGGATGGAGTAGTTATTCCGAAATAACTAATGGCAGATTCGCAATGATAGGATTCCTAGCAATAATATTAATTGAATTATTTAGCAAACAATCCTTTTTAAAATGGGCAGGCATCTTATAATTAATTATCAAATCTAGAACTATTATCTCTAGGTTTCTTTTTATTTGATCCAACGGTGTATCTACCATTTTGATTGCTTGAAGTTGAACGCGCTGAAGAAGTAACTCTGCGTGTTTGACGAGGTTTTTTTACTGCATTAGCGTCTCTGAATGATGCATCTTCTACTTGATCTTTTGAAATTTGCTGCCTTACAGGAGATCTTGTGGATTTCTTTCTTAATGGAGGAGAAGAATCATCTGAAGAAGAAATATTTTCTTGTCTAGATAATGTCTGATTCATTCTAGGTCTTGAACCTGTTTTAACTTCATTACGAGATACATTTCGTCTCTCACCAAAGTTATTTCTTGCTGATGTATTACTTTTTCTATCTTGTGAAGTCTGCCTTCTTCTTCTTATAGGTTCATCATTAGCAAACTCATTTGCTTCTCCGACAGACGGTCTGCCTCTACTAACAGCGGAAGCAGGTATAGCTCTTGAAACATTCCTCCCGCGAGATCTCCCCTCCATATAGTCTTCTTCAAAATCATCTTCTTGAGGTTTAAATCTTCTAGATGGCCTTTCAGGTTCATCAAACCTTTCATAATCATCATTAAATCGACCTCTTGAATTTCTAGGAACATCAGGAATAGAATCATCATCAAAATAGGATGACCTTCTAGCTTGATCAGTAGCAACTCCCCTCAATCGAACACTTTCATATGCAAAAAATACGGTCGATCCAGTCAATAAAAAAATCCCAACTTGTTGTATGGGATCTAACCTCCATCCTTGAAAAAAAAATATACCTCCACATAAAAGACCTATTGCTGAAAAGAAAACATCATAATCTCTTGCTAATGCAGGTTTAAAAGACCTTAAAAAGTAAAGACCACCTCCACAGACAGCGAGGACTATACCTACAATACTGGCCCAATTTAGACTAGCATTGACCACATTCTTTCTCCAAAATTTATTTTTTAAGGGGAGATAAAAATCACCCTATATATATAGTGTACTCAAAACTTCTACAAAAACTAGCGTCTTCCAGTAGAAGTACGATCTAGAGAATCTTTCTGACTAACAAAAATCAAAAATGCAGAAGCTGGAATAACGATTAATAGAGCTGCTGCAATAAAACTACCTATCATTCCAACTGCGGAATTATTTGCAACTTCAGCAGAAAAATCTGCCGCTAGTAGTAAATTTGAAATGTGAAACACTTTTAAAATATAATTCTCAATTTATAATACGAATTAAATACTATTCGATGGGTTATTTATTAAGATGAATTAAATTATTGTGATTTCCTTGACTGAAAATTCCCTCCAAATTTTAGATCTATGTTTAGGAGTCTCTTTATCTTATCTAACTATAGTTTTTTTAATAAGATTAATTCTTACTTGGTACCCAAAAATTGATTTAAGTAAAGGTTTATGGCTAATTATCTCCATACCATCAAGTCCTATTCTTAATTTAACAAGAAAATTAATTCCACCTATAGGAGGAGTTGATGTAGGTCCTGTAATTTGGATTGGAGTTATAAGTTTTTTAAGAGAGATTTTAGTTGGTCAACAAGGGCTTATAAAACTTGCATTGCATACAAATATCTCATAGAGATTGTTTCATTATTACTTAGTAATTTGGTAATAATTCTTCTTCAACATATTTAGTATGTATTTTGCCTTGTTTAAATTTAGCTTTATTCAGTAAGGTTAAATGAAAGTTAATTGTTGTAGGAATACCAGTAACTGCACATTCATTTAAAGCCCTATTCATTCGTTTAATTGCAGTATTCCGATCTTTACCCCAGACTATTAATTTACCAATTAAAGAGTCATAGAATGGAGGTATTTCATAACCCGTATAAACATGGCTATCTACTCTTACACCAGGACCTCCTGGAGGAAGCCATCCAGTTATTTTTCCAGGTGATGGCCGGAAATTATGAGAAGGATCTTCAGCATTGATCCGACATTCAATAGCATGACCATTTAGATAAATATCATCTTGATTAAATTCTAAATTAGCTCCACTTGCGATCTTAATTTGTTCAGCTATTAAATCAACCCCTGTGACCATTTCAGTAACAGGATGCTCAACCTGAATTCTAGTATTCATTTCCATGAAATAAAAATTATTTTCATCATCAACTAAAAATTCAACTGTACCAGCTCCTTCATAACCAATACTTTTTGCAGCAGCAATAGCTGCATTTCCCATTTTTTTTCTTAGTTCAGTATTAATTGCAGGGCTCGGAGACTCTTCCAATAACTTCTGATGCCTTCTCTGAACTGAACAATCTCGCTCTCCTAGATGAATAACATTACCAGACCTATCCGCTAAAATCTGAACTTCTACATGTTTTGGCTTCTTTATAAATTTCTCCATATATAAACCATCATTACCAAAAGCTGCTTCTGCTTCACCTTGGGCTGCTTTAAACATTTTTTCAAGATTATCAGCATTTTCAACCAACCTCATACCTCTTCCACCTCCTCCAGCAGTCGCTTTGATAATTACTGGATATCCAATATCATCTGCCAATTTATAAGCCTGATCAACATTTGATAACAGGCCTTTACTCCCAGGTACTGTTGGAACACCAACTTCTTCCATAGTTTTTTTGGCTGTAGATTTATCTCCCATTGATCTAATAGCTTTAGGGGATGGGCCAATAAAAGTTATTCCATGATCATTACACATCTCAGCAAATTTATCATTTTCAGCGAGAAATCCATACCCAGGATGAATAGCATCAACCCCTCTCGATGTTGCAGCAGCAAGTATATTTGGAATATTTAAATAACTTTTATTGCTCAATGAGTCTCCAACACACACAGCTTCATCAGCAAGCTGAACGTGCAATGCTTTTTTATCTACAGTGCTAAAAACTGCTACTGTTGCAATACCTAGTTCTCTACAACTTCTGACAATTCGTAAAGCTATTTCTCCACGATTAGCAATTAAAACTTTTTCAACCATTATGAAAATTAAATTGAAGAATTGAAAATGACTTAAAATAAAAAATTATTTGTCAAAGTAACTAACAAAATTTTTTAGTGATCAGGGGACATTTTTACAATACAACCTTGAACGTTATATATGTATAAATATTTTTTTTATGCAATAGAAAAATAATTCAAATATTCAGAATTTTTCTCTTAAAACTACATCCTTATTTCAATCAATAATGTATGATACTTCTAAGGTTTAAGCACTCTCCGGTGCTTGAAATCCCTTTGCGGACGTGGCGGAATTGGTAGACGCGCACGTCTAAGGAGCGTGTGGCTTAGGCCTTGCGAGTTCAAGTCTCGCCGTCCGCATTTAATCTATTCTGGTTTAACTGCAATGAAAAAAAAATCACTTGCAGTAGTTATAGTTTCTAATGGTCCTGGTGAATTAACTACATGGGTAAGACCTGTAGTAGATGCGCTTAACAAAATAAATATATCTCTATCTAATAAAAATAAACTGAATTTCACTATTAGATTAGTGCTGGTTCCTTGTCCAAATGCCACTGGTAAAGAATATCAAGTTGCAAATTCATGGAATAAATTCGAATTAATTACAAAATCAAACAGTTTTTGGAAATTATTAATAAAGCCACGTTCTTTTGCTAAGTGGCCCAAAAAAGGGATAGTTATTTTTCTTGGTGGAGATCAATTTTGGAGCATTTTATTAGCTAAAAGATTAGGCTATATAAATATCACTTATGCTGAGTGGATTGCGCGATGGCCTCAATGGACAAACGAAATTGCAGCTATGAATATAAAAGTAAAAGAGTTAATCCCAAAAAGATATAAAAATAAATGTCAAGTAATAGGCGATCTAATGGCAGATATAAAACTAAAAAGTGAAATATCATTTAAAAATAAAAAAGAAAAATATATTGCATTGTTGCCTGGTTCTAAAAAAGCCAAGTTATCTATTGGAATTCCTTTCTTCTTAGAAATAGCAGATCATATCTCTAAAAAAAATCAAAATATAAATTTTATAATCCCCATCGCCCCGACCACCAATAAAGATGAATATTTTTTCTTTCAAAGTGATCGAAATCCTATTGCAAAATATTACTCATCAAAAATCAAAACAATTAAAAACTTGAAAGACTCCTGTTTTGATCATCTAATTGAAACATCAAACAATACAAAAATTTATCTAATCAAGAAAAATCCTTGTTATGAAGTATTAAAAAATTGTGAACTAGCTATTACAACTGTCGGAGCAAATACTGCAGAATTAGGAGCAATTGCTCTTCCAATGATAGTTGTCCTACCCACTCAACATTTAAATATGATGAATGCCTGGGATGGTATTTTTGGCGTAATTGGAAAAATTGCATTTATAAATAGATTCATAACCTTTATAGTTAGTTATTTCTATTTAAGAAAAAAGAAATTTTTTGCTTGGCCAAATATAAAAGCAAAAAAAATGATTGTCCCAGAAAGGATTGGAAATATTTCACCTAGAAAAATAGCGCATGAAGCATTATTGCTAATTAAAAATAAGGATCAATTAAAAAGTATTAGTGATAATTTACTTCTACAAAGAGGTAGCAAAGGAGCTGCCAAGAAACTTGCTCGTATAATTTTCAATTCAATAAAAAATATTCGTTAATTACCAGGGATCATCAATTTCAAATTTTTCTGATTTTTTCTTATCGTTTACTAAATTTTTTTCATCTAATGGTTCAATATCCAAAGTTTCTATTGCATTCTGAATGGGTCTTTTCGATGCCAAATTAATATTTGATTTTTTCTTTTTTTTAAGATCAATATTTTTTTCTTCATTTAGTTGATTAACGTCATCTTGATTGTCAATTTGATCAAGATAATCATTCTCCATATAAAGCTTTTTACTATTATTGAGTTCTTCTGAAGAACCCTTTATTTCAACATATTCAAGTTCATCTTCATAATCATCTTCATAATAATCTTGTTCGACAACTTCTTCTTCATATTCTTCAACTAAATTATTTTGTTGTTCTGATTCCGTCCCAGACAGTAATTGATTCTCAACTGGTACAAGATTAGCTGAGTATACATTTCCTTGTCTGTCGTCCCATGAAGAACCTACGCCAAGTTTTTCAAGTAATCCACTACTTAATTGGTTCAATTTATCCTCAGCACCTTCATAAACAATAATCCTATCAGTACCACTACTTACAATTTCCTCAACAGGAATTTCCCAAGTACTTAAAACCCCCTCTCCTAAAAGTGGGACACCAACTGCACCCATGACAAGAGAAATCAAATCCCCAGTTTCTATATCAAATGAAAAACCAAGAACTCTTCCTAAAAGTTGTCCAGATTCTGTAATCACCTGACAATTAATTACTTTTCCATATCTTTCTGGAGAAAAACCTTCACTCAATGAATCTAAGGAGTCAACTAATATTACATCTCCAACTTGCTTTATACTTTCTAATGGCATCCATTTTGGTAAGCCTGGTAAAAATCTTGTAAGTGGATTATCTCTAAGTCCCAAAGCAACCACTTCTCTTCTATCAATATCAACAACAACTTCACCAACGACACCTAATCGCCTTCCAGTATCTGTAGTTATAACTTGGGTTCCCATCAATTCTGACCTTAACCATAACCGTTCGCTAGGAACAGAATTAGGACGATTATTATTTGCAGATGTGTTAGACAAACTCATAAATAACTTTTTATCATTCTGACGTATAAATTTAAAAAAGTGTGTTTATGCAGCATTTGGTAACCCAACAACCTGGGTATTAGCACCTCTTGCTTGCGCAACACCAATTGTTCGTTCAGACGCACTAATCATAGGCCTTCTATGACTGACGACTATAAATTGAGCATATGATGACTGATTAGATATTAATTTTGACAATCTTTCAACATTTATACCATCTAAAAAACTATCAACCTCATCTAAGGCATAAAAAGGTGAAGGTTTATACTTTTGCAAAGCAAATAAAAAACTTAAAGCAGTTAGCGATTTTTCACCACCTGACATAGAGGCTAATCTTCTAACATTTTTCCCCTTAGGATGAGCAACTAAAGTTAATCCTCCTTCTAAAGGAGAATTAGGATTTTCAAGTTGAAGAAATCCATCTCCATCAGATAAATTTGCAAAAATTTCTCTAAAGTGTTTATCAACTTCTTTAAATGCTTGCATAAAAGCCTCCTGACGCATCGTAGATACAGTTTCTATTCTCAGCAATAATTCAGATCTTTCATTCGATAAAATTTCTAATTTTTCTCGCAAACCATTTAATCTCTCAATTAATTCTTCTAGTTCATCAAGAGCTAACATATTTACAGGTTCTAAGCTTTGTAGTTTTGCATTAATGATCGAAATCTCTGATTGCAAAGATTCAAGACTCCTCCCTTCATATTCTCCAAACTCCGGGGAAGGATTAGGTAGATCTTTTTTATAATTTTCTAATTTTATTTTCTCGCTCCTCATCTCTTCTTTAAGAGAAGACATATCCCTTTCAAGATATTCGAGCTTCAAAAGATAGTTATTATATTCTTGCCTTTTATTTGAAGTTGAAGAGTTTAATTCATCTCTTTTCCTTCTCAATAAACCTAAGTCCTTCTCTAGAGAATTTTTTTGATTATCGAGATCTAAAAGCTCTTTTCTAAATTCATCTCTTTTTCCTATCCATTCACTATGAGCAATTGCGAGTTGTTGAATCGATTCCTGCAAGTTTTTTTCTTGTAGTAAAGCAATTTTTAATGAATTATTGA
The DNA here is from genome assembly GCA_902570945.1 of uncultured Synechococcaceae cyanobacterium. Lineage (GTDB taxonomy): Bacteria > Cyanobacteriota > Cyanobacteriia > PCC-6307 > Cyanobiaceae > Prochlorococcus_A. The sequence goes on along the minus strand of CACGAJ010000008.1, from coordinate 11,284 downwards.
TACGCTCCTTATTTAGAGCAAATTGATTCTTTTTATCTAGTAAGGCATCTCTCTCCTTAATAAGTAATTCAAGTTGTTTATCAAGATTATGAAAATCGTTATTAAAAGCTATTAATGATGATTTTTGATTTTTTTCATAATTTGCCTTTTGAATGGTTTGTAATTGATCAAATTTATCATGATAAGGCTTCAATTTATTTTTTAAATGATCTAACTCGTTAACTAATACATTATTAGCAGTATCAAGATTATTTAATCTAGATTTACAATCCTCAATTCTTTGCGAGACAGCCTTAAGAGAATCTTGATTTACTTCAATTTCTTTATTAAATGAGGCGCAATCCTCAATTATTTGACTGCGGTTAGAATTTAATCTATTAAGTCTATTATTTTTTATTATCAAATCATTATTAGACTCTTTTAAAGCTTCTTCGATAACTAATAATCTTTCTTTTATAGGACTGGAACCATCAATTTCATTGTTAATTCCAAACCTATAAGCCAAATCTTTATTTAACTTACTGCCTCCTGTAATAGCACCACTTGTTTCTAATAATTCACCACTTAAGGTAACCAACCTATTTTTTTGTTTAGATAACCTAGCTGAGGATAAGTCTGAAAAAACCAAAGTATCTCCAAAAACATATCGAAAAACATCTGAATAGACTTCATCAAAAGTAATTAGATTAATAGCTTTATCTATAAATCCATTCTCCCTATTATTTTGAAATCTTGAAATTGCATAATTCTTTTTTTGACTTTTAATTCTATTTAAAGGTAAGAAAGTTAATCTTCCCGCTTTCTTCTGTTTAAGGATTTCAATTGCTTTAGCAGCAATATGATCATTATCAACAACAATTTGTCCTAATCTATTTCCAGCAGCAATTTCTAATGCATATCTATTTTTCTCATTGACCTCTCCAAGTTGAGCTACATAACCATGTATACCCTCTAACCCTGCTTCTAAGAGAATTCTGAGAGCATATGAACCTCTAGATTCATTTAGAGCTTCCTTTCTGCTTTCGAATCTTGATAAATCCTTTTCAAGCCTTAATTGCTCATTGTTTAGCCTTGATTTAGTTTTAATTAATAAATCAATTTCATTTTTTAAAGAATTAATTTCTGAGTTATTTCTTGCCAAGCTTTTATTTTGTGTATCGGATTTATCTTTTTTCCTTTGATTTCCCTCAAAAAGTTTCTGTTTTTCTAAGTCTAGAGAGTCAATCTGAGACAAAATCTCATCTTTTTGAATATTATTTTGAATAGTTTCTTCTTCAATTTTCCTTTTTTTTATTTCCAAAGGATTAATTTGATTTTTTATACTTTCAAGCTCAGCATTTAATTTGATACTTTGTTTTGAGAATTCTCCAGATTCTCCAGCCGCATCGGAAAGTTTTTTTCTAGATAGTTTATGTTTTAAAGTGAGATCATCAATTTGCAAGTTCAATTGATTTAAAAAATTATCATCAAAATTTTCTTGTCTCATCTTTTCTGACTCGATATTCCTCTTAGAAATTGCAATTTCATCTCTCTGCTTTTGTAATTTAATACCTTCTTCTTTATTCAGACTTGATATCCTATCAAGTTCTCTCAAGCTAGCATTAATACTTCCAATATCAGAATTCACTTTTATCAATTTATCCTCTCCTTTCTCCTTAAGCTCATCATCCAGTATTTTCAAAGCATCTTCTAAGACTGATATTTCTTTAGTAATAGATTCTTTTTGTTTATTAAATAATATTTTATTTTTTTCAATTTCACTTTCTTTTTTTTCTATAGATTCAACATGCTTAACTTGTTTATCAAAAATAAGAACTTTCTCTAATTCCATTATTTGTAGTAGTTTTTCCTTTAACTCTTTATATAACTTTGCTTTTTCACATTCTTTTTCAAGCTTATTCTTACTAGATTGCAATTCATTTTCTAAAATTTCACATCTTTCTTGTCTTTCGAAAACATCATTTAATTTTGCATTAGTTTGTTCTATTCTTGTATCAAAAAGTGCGACTCCTGCTAATTCATCAATAAGATTTCTCCTCTCCTTATTATTCATTGATACTATTCTTGTTACATCACCCTGCATAACAACATTGCTACCCTCAGGATCCACACTAATATCTCTTAATATTCTCTGTATTTGTTGCAAAGTACATTGTTTTCCATCAGAAGTATAATTAGAAGCATAAGATCCACCTGGCATAAGCCTTAATTTTCTAGAAACTACCCATTCTTTTTGACCTTTATTAAGGGCAATTTCTTCTTCGTCTAGTTCCAAAGGCGGAAGGTCCTCTCTAGGAGACCAATCTTGAATATTAAATTTTACCGATACAGATGTTTCTGATGACTTACCCTCTTTAACTTTGGAGTTATTTATTAGATCTGGTAATCTTTCAGCCCTCATCCCTCTACTATTAGCTAAACCTAAACAGAATAAAATTCCATCTAAAATATTACTTTTCCCAGAACCGTTTGGCCCCGTAACCACCGTAAAACCCTCTTCAAGAGGAATTTTTACATTTCCCCCAAAAGATTTAAAATTTTCAAACTCGACCTGATTGATATGTACCAATCTCAAGTCTCAATAGCTAAATAAGAATAACTAATTTGCAAAAATTCTCAATAGGAATATTACGTTTATTTATAAATGAGTATTAATAACTTTTGCTCAATCTGCAAAAATTACCCGAAATTTCAAACAAGCCATAAAGAACTTCACCATCCAAAATGAATCTATAATGTTCAGATTCCAATGTATCAGAAACACTTTTAAATGTTCCATGATCAATTCTTTTTACAAACCCTCTATTATCAGAAAGTTCATATTTTATCCTAGATAACCATACAAGTCTATGATTTGGCTGCTTAATAATTTCTATAGAAGCTTGATTTAATAAAGGTAGTTTTAAGAATTTCCAAGTTAAACAATCTATGCCATTTTCAACAAGAAAATCATAATGAATATCGAACGAGTTAACAGAAAAAACTTTATGTTCAAGCAAAACCCATTTATTCATTATCTAATTAATAAATAAACCGAATCTATTTTCAAAACAAAGTTGAGATAAAGATTTATTTTAAAAATGGTTACTGTTTTTTAATTACTTGCATCAGGAACAAATCTTAAAGCAATGAATAGCAAACTTCCTGCTCCCGCTATAGCTGCCGCTACTAATCCAAAATCTGTAGGGATTGTGCGAGATGCAAAAACTAATGATGCGAATGTAATATCCATGATGAAATTTAAAGTCCTTTAATAAATTCAGTAATAGCTTAACAAAACCTTCTTGCAGAACAGAGCAGATAAATAAAATGTAAATAAACTTTTATATGTTTTTATTTTATATAAATCGCACAAATTTTTAGATAAGGGTTACAAATTAAGAAAATAGGGTCTAATCTTAAAATAAATAATTTTAAATAATGGAGACTTACCATCCTCCCAAAGAAGTAGAAGAAAAAGAAGATAACCCTGAACTTCTTGAACAAGAAGTTATCTCAGAGAAATGGTTGCTTGAAAAAATTGATAGTTTAATACCTTTAATAAAAGAGAAATGGCCTACCATCGCACAACAAACTCTTGAAGCCACAAAAGGAAGTATTGATGATCTGGTTGAAGTAATAGCTAGCCATAGTGGGACCTCAGCAAATGGAATAAAACGCCAACTATTCGAAATTATTGATTCAATCCGAGAAAACAATTGGGAGATATCAGAAAAAATTGAACCTATCGAAACTCAATTAGAAGAGTTATTAGAAGAACTTAACAATACTCTTAGACCAAAAATAGAAAGTCCTATCAGAAAAAAACCAATATTATCAATTGCTATTGCAGCCGGTATTGGTTTACTAATAGGAACTCTCCTGAACAATGGCAGAAAATAATATGGAAAAACCTAAAAATAAAAACTTTGCTAATACCGCTTCAAGAATTTCAGCTATCGCAAGTTCAGTGATGGATTTACATGTAAAAATAGCTCTTCAAGAAGTAGATAGAGAAAAGAGAAGATTAATTAGCGGTGGAATATTTTTAGCAATAGGAGGCACATTATTATTATTAGTACTAATTTGCATCCATATCATTTTTTATCTTTTTCTATCAAAATACAATAACTGGAATATTGAATATAATTTATTTCTCATAATATTTATCGATTTACTTCTTGCAGGCTTAAGTTTGAAGCTTGGTGGAAAATTATCCAAAGGACCATATCTTCCTCAAACATTAGAGGGTTTGGGAAAGACCACAAAAGCCGTTTTAGGCAAAAAATAAATTACCTTATAAAATACTTTATCCATCTGCAATTAATACCCCCATTACTAACTGGAATTTTCAATGAAGATTTCATTTTCAAATATTTAGTTAGCTTTGGATTTCCACTTAGTAGCCAAAATTCCCAACCTGAAAAATTATTCTTTAGGAAGATTCCCATTTGTTCATACAAACAAATCAATTCATTTTCATCGCCTAATTTTTTGCCGTATGGAGGATTACATATAATTATCCCAGGTGTACAACTTAATTGGAGTGCTAAAAAATTATTATTTATAAGCTCAATATAATTTTCGAGTCCAGCTAATGATATGTTTAAATTCGCTTGCTCAAAAACCTTTTTATTAATTTCACACCCTATTATTGTTGGTAATTTTTCAAAATTTATAATTTTATTTTTTGCCTTATTTTTTTCATCAAGATAAATATCTTTCCTAAAGTCCAACCAATTCTCAAAAAGATATACTTGATCAATATTTATGGGAACTCCAAGGAATTGGTTGACTGCCTCAATTAAAAATGTACCCGAGCCACACATAAAATCTATTAATGGAACTTTGCCATTCCATTGAGTCATATTTATCAATCCAGAAGCTAAATTTTCTTTTAATGGAGCATTTCCAATTGCAGGTCTATAGCCTCTTTTGTGTAAGCTTTCTACGCTGCTTTGAAGACTAAGAATTGCTTTATTATTATTTAAATGCAGATGAATTATAAAATCAGGATTATCTAGAGAAATATTTGATCTTTTATTCCAAACTGCCTGTTGCAAATCAGTTATAGAATTTTTTACTTCAAGAGCTGTGAAATGAGTATGACTTAAAGAAGATGTTCTCCCAGTTACTTGAACATTAAACGTTTTATCAAAGTGCAACCAATTTAACCAATCAAATGAATCTCTAACCCCCGCATATAAAGATTGCTTGTCATAGCAATTAAAACTTGCAATTTCTCTATAAAAACGAAAAGCTAATCGGGAATAGAAATGAACTCTATAAAACGTTTCAAAATCACATTCAAAATTAATAAATCTTTTATAAGTATTAATATTAAAGCCGCCTAAATTTGAAATTTCTTCTGCTAAAGATTTCTCTAGTCCCTCTGGAGATGATGCCACTACATTCATATACTATAAAACTTAGTAAAAAACTATTCAATAACCATTTTGCCTGTCAGAATATAAATGTCCAATTGGACTAGGTGATCTCAACCGATGTTTCGGACAGCGGTTCGATTCCGCTCAACTCCACTATTTGGGGTTGTAATGGTTTCGACGGGGCATAAGGAAGGTGACTGAAGCCGGCTCGGTTAGAGCAAAAACACAAATGCTAACAAAATCGTTAGTTTCTCCCGTCAAACAGCACCAGTTGCTGCTTGATCCTAAAGGAGATGGGGTTATATCAGCCTTATCAACCAAATGATACGAGGAGTCTGGAAGGACTCCACTTTATTTAAATAATTAAGAAGTTGTAATAGATAATTGATTAGTGTGTAAATATTGCTGCAAATGCTTGTATTAAAAAGAATTTTTTTAATTTTATAAGTATAAATACTGAGAAGATAAGTTTTAAATTAATTTATCTTATTAAAAAATCGAATCTTGCAAAATGGAATCTAATAAAAAACTGAATGACTTGATAATAAATCTCAAACCAAAAGTTATTAGATTCACTGGCGAAAAATTTCCCAATGAACTATGGAATATTGGTTGTCAAATAAAAAAAAATAAGAAAATATCTAGTTAAAAATTTAATTAAATGCTTGAAAAAGGATTTTTAGGCATTTTTTTTAAACATTTTTTTGAAAATTCCTGAAGTACTTTAAATTCACTTTTATTTAAATTCCACTTGAATACATTCGATACATCTATAACTTGAGATTTTTTTCGCATTCCTACGAGCGGAATAGCTCCTTGATAACAGCACCAATTAATTGCTACTTGGGCTTGGGAAACTGATCTTTGATTTGCAATTCTTTTTAAACACCTCCGCAATTCATATGTTGGTTTTTTATAGTTTTCAAATAATGCATTGCGAATAAAACTTTTTTCTTTATTTTGTTCTTTATCTGGATCTATACAAAGTATTCCAAAGGACAAAGGACTATAAGCAAAGAAATCAATATTATTTTCGTTGCAAATTTTTTTTACCTGATATTGTTTTCCTAAATCGGGAGCAAGCAAAGAAAACTGTATTTGAACACTCTTTAGGCTCTGATCTCTTTTTGCTAAGAAATTAATTAATTTCATCAATCTTTTAGGGCCTATATTTGATAAGCCTATTTGAAAATCAAACCCTTCATCTTTTAAATCGCAAAGATTATTCAACAGCCCTAATTCCTGCCAAGGATTGTATTTTGCAGTTGACCAATGTAATTGCACTATATCTAATTTGTTATTAAGTCTTTCTAAACTTTTCAAAAAAGGTTTATTAAAACCTTTATTACCTATTCTCCAGGGATAAGGTGCAAGTTTGGTTGCTACTTGAATTCTTTTTTTCTTTGCTGAAGGAGTATTTAGTAAAAATTTTCCTATCAACAATTCACTTCTACCCTGAAGATTCCCAGTACCGTATGAATCTGCAGTATCAATTAGATCGAAACCTCTTCGTAACGCTTCATTATATGTATCACGTAAATCATCGTCATTTGTAGATTGGTAATTCCAGAAAAGCTTATTCCCCCAAGACCACGTACCTAATCCAATTCTTTTCTTCACTAGCCAATTTAAATAAGGACCTTTATAAGGTTATCTAAAAATATTAACTTCTTTTAAATATTTCAAAAAATAAGTTTTAAAACATTAAAAATCCAATTCCTCTTGACATTAAGAAATTATTCTCCAAAGTAAGAGAAATAAAAATAAAAAATTGTTCATTACCGTTTGCGGACAAAAAGGGGGGGTGGCCAAGACCTGTACAAGTATTCACCTTGCTAGTGTTTGGCATTCTGAAGGTAAAAAAGTTTGCATAGTCGATGCTGACAAGAATAGATCTGCTTTAGCATACGCATCAAGAGGCAATCTTCCATTTCCAGTTTTCCCCGTCAGTTCAGCTGCTAAAGCATCAAGATCATCAGAAATTGTAATAACTGATGGACAGGCTAGCAGTGATCAAGAAGAACTTAAACACTTAGCGTATGGTTCAGATTTAGTTATCTTACCTACAACTGCAAAAGCAAGATCAGTAGAATTAACTGTTGAACTAGCTAATTTATTAAGTAACTTAAAAGTTAACCATGCTGTAGTAATAGTAAAAGTTGATTTTAGACAGCAAAAAGCAGCGCAACAAGCCAAAGCAGCTCTAGAAAATTTTGGTTTATATGTTTTTGATAAATTTATACCCTTACTTTCAGCATTTGATAAAGCAGAAGCCTCGGGCAATGCTGTATTTGAAGCTGTAGACGATTTAGGTAGATCAGATCCTCGTCGAATGACGGGCTGGTCTGCTTATTGTTCAATTGCCTCACAAATTCCATGCCTGATTTCGAAGCCCTCATCCGACACCAACAACTTAAGCAACCAACAACCAATCAGCGCTTAAAAGTAGTTGATTCTCCTAATTTTGAAGAAGAAAAAAACGAAGAAGCAATAATTAGACAATCTGGATTATTAGTTAATTTTTTTGGAGGTTTTATAGGCTCTGTAATTGGAACATTAACAATACTGTTTCTTTATATGAATGAATATCTACCATTAGATTTACTAAAACTTAAGTAGTATATTCGCTATTTATTTCAACATATTTTTTAGAAAGATCGCAACCCCAAGCTGTTCCTTTCGATTCGCCAGAATTGAGATTAATCATAATTTTTACAATATCATCTACTAAATATCTACCTTTCATTCTGGACTTAATATAGTCTGTGACTTTTTGTGGATCATATTTATTTAACTTGCCGTTTTCCAAAATCTGAGTGTTTCCTATATACAAGTCAACGTCATTTAAATTAAATTTAACTCCAGAATTACCTGCAGCAGAAATGATTCGTCCCCAATTCGGATCACAACCATGTATCGCAGTTTTTACCAAAGCAGAATTACAAATAGATTTCGCGAGCATAATTGCATCATCTGTATTTTTTGCTCCTTGAACCAAAACTTCTAATAAACAATTTGCTCCCTCTCCATCCCTTGCAATATTTTTTGCCAAGTTCTGACATACAATATCAATCCCTTGTTGGATAATTGGAAAAAACCTTTTTTCAATTTTATCTCCTGCATTTATTCCAACAAAAGAATCATTTGTGCTTGTCTCTCCATCAACTGATATTGCATTAAAAGATTTTTGAACCGCAATAGCAATCATTTTATCCCATTCTTCTTTTTGAATACCCGCATCACAGGTTAAAAAAGCTAGCATTGTAGCCATCTTTGGGTAAATCATTCCTGAACCTTTTGCAAATCCTGCTATATTTATTTTTCTACCTTGAATAATCGCCTCTATTGACACTTTTTTCAAAGTCAAATCAGTAGTCAAAATTGCTTCTGCTGCATTTACAAAATTATTACCCTTTAAATCACTAACTAAATTCGGTAAATTTTTTACTAAATCATTTATTTGTATTGGAACACCAATTACACCAGTTGAGCACATTAAAACTTCTTCTTCTTTTATTCCTAAAAGTTCCGCAATCTTTCCTGTAGCGATTTGAAAATGTTGAATGCCAAGATTTCCTGTACAGGCATTTGCTTGACCAGAATTAATTAAAATTGCTCTTACAAAACCTGAAGTTGTTTTAATCCTTTCCTCACAAATATCCACACAAGAAGCTCGAACTATTGATTGGGTAAACATTCCACTAAAAATACTTCCTTCTGGAGCTAGTATTAGTGCTAAATCTTTTTTATTAGAAGCTTTTAAACCAGCAGATATCCCAGCAAAAAGAAACCCCTTTGGTGTTACCTTACTGTCATCAACAAACGACCACTTGGAATCTAACTGGATCAAACTTTTTGGTATTTTAATTCATACTAACTACTCTTTAATACTAAAGAAACTAAGTAATTAGATTATTATTAATTATATGGATATTCTTCAAAAATTAAACAAAAACCAAAGAAGGATTGGTTTAACAGGTGGTATTGCAAGTGGGAAGACAACCATAACTAATTACATTAGAAAACATAAAAACATACCAATATTAGATGCAGATCATTTTTCGAGAGAATTAATAAAACCAAATACATATGGATATAAGAAAATTTTAGATTATTTCGGAAATAAAATTATTGATAATAAAAGCAATTCGGAAAGGGAAATAAACAGAAAACTTTTAAGAAACATTATTTTTAAACATTCAGCAAGCAAGGAATGGATTGAAAAACTACTTCATCCCTTAATTAAAGAAAAAATGATAGAAGAATGCAGTCAATACAGAAATAATCAAACTATAGTATTAGTTATTCCATTATTGTTTGAAGCAAAATTTGAAGATATTTGCACTGAAATATGGTTAGTTCAATGTCCTAAAGAACTACAAAAAAACAGACTCATCACAAGAGATAAAATTAGCGAAAAAGAAGCATATGAATTGATAAATTTACAATTAAGTTTTGAAGAAAAAAGAAAATTCTCAGATATTATTTTAGAGAATTCGGATGACCAAAATAAATGGATCAATACGATAAAAGAGCTTCTTTAAGCTTTAGGTATTTAATTTTTCCATAAGAAGTTTATTTGCAAGTTTAGGGTCAGCTTTACCTTTTGTTCTTTTCATAAGTTGACCAACAAAAAAACCAAGTAACTTAGTTTTGCCATTTTTAAATGATTGAACTTCATTTGGATGTTCATTTATAAGTTCATCAATTATGGGTAAAATACTTGAAGAATCAGATATCATTGCCAACCCTTTTTCTGCAACTAATTTTTTCGGAGATATATTTTTTTGAATAAGTTCAGGTAAAATTTCTTTTGCAATTTTTCCACTAATTATATTTTTTGAAATCATGTTGATCATTTCAGCAAGATTTTCAGGACTAAGCTTTAATTCACTAAAACTTAGTTTGTTTGATTTTAAATAGCCCACAATATCACTTGTTACCCAATTTGAAGCTAGTTTGGCCTCGGCACCATTTGCTACTGTTTCTTCAAAAAAGTTTGCCATGCTTATTTCATCAGAAATTACCCTTGCATCATATGCAGACAACCCAAATTGACTTACGTATTTATTTCTTTTCTTTATGGGTAATTCTGGTAGTTCTTTAAACCATATTTCTTTTTGGGCCTTTGATATTTCAATTGGACCTAAGTCAGGATCAGGAAAATATCTATAGTCACTGCTACCTTCTTTTAATCTCATACTTTTCGTTAATTGCTTAGCTTCATCCCATAACCTTGTTTCTTGGAAAATTTTTCCTCCATTTTCATAAACTTCTATTTGTCTAGCTATTTCATAATCACAAGCCTTTTGAATTGCAGAAAATGAATTCATATTTTTTATTTCCACTTTGGTACCAAAAGGAGCATTAGGTCCTTTTCTAACTGAAATATTGACATCACAGCGTAATGAACCCTCTTGCATATTTCCATCTGATACCCCTAGATATCTAACTGTTCTTCTAATCTCTGAAGCATATTCAGATGCCTCTTTACCTGATCTAATATCTGGTTTACTTACAATCTCACAAAGTGCTATTCCGGCACGATTGTAATCAACTAAGGAATACTTAGAGCCAGCTAATCTATCACTTCCTGCATGGACTAGTTTTCCGGCATCTTCTTCCATATGTAGCCTTTCGATACCAATTTTTTTGATATAAGGTTCTTTGTCCTTTTCAATTATTTCAACCTCTAACCAACCATTTTCAGCTAGTGGCTCATCAAATTGTGAAATTTGATAATTTTTAGGCAGATCAGGATAAAAATATTGTTTTCTATCAAATTTACAATGTCCTGCAACGTTTAAATTTAATGCTAACGAAGTTTTTACAGCATACTCAAGAACAGTCTCATTGAGAACTGGAAGAGTTCCTGGCAACCCACAAACTACAGGATCTATATGCGTATTAGGTGCATC
>CACGAJ010000007.1 GCA_902570945.1 uncultured Synechococcaceae cyanobacterium | reverse complement strand
TATTAGTTCATTGATTGTTCCTGCACCAGATCTAGATATTACAAGATCACAGTTTTGCATTAAAGCTGCGATTTCATTAGTGAATTTCTTTTGAACATAATTTTTATAATTTTTTACTTGAAAGGATTTTTGATTATATTGACCCATTATGTGAACTATCCGAAATTGTTTTTTCATTAAAAATTCTAGAGATTCGTAAATAATATGATTAATAGCTTTTGCCCCTTGACTACCTCCCATAACTATCAAAAGGGGTCCTTTCCCTTTTGGGACCCATTCTGGTAATAGATTAGATCTATAGAATTGATCCCTTAAAGGAGTACCCGTGAAAATACTTTTACAATTTTTTAAATAAGAGTTTGTTTTCTTAAATCCTAAAAGGACATAGTTACATAAAAAACCAAAGTATTTTGTAACCATTCCTGGTATTAAATTTGATTCATGAAAAATAACAGGTATCCCAAGAAGTTTTGAAGCAATAATCGTAGGAGCTGATATATAACCCCCAGTCGTAAAAACCAAGTTAATTTTTTTTTCTTTTAAAATCCGAATTATTTGGAAAGTTGACATTAAAATTTCAATATATTGATAAAACAAAAAAATATTTTTTCTTGGTGTTTTTATATTCAAAGTCCTCAAATTATATTTCCTAGGAATAAAATTTGCATCAAGTCTTTGGCGAACCCCCAACCAATGAATATTCCATTCATCTTCTACCTCTTTAGAAACTGCTAAAGCTGGGAAAATATGTCCACCTGTTCCACTGGCTGCAACTAATAAATTATTTTTTTTAGACATAAAAACTAAAATTAGTAGAATGAAAACAACTAATAATAAATATGTTTAATTTAAACTTATTCAAAAATATAGGAGTTCCTCTCTATTTATTTATTTATCTCATTTTTCCCTATTCAGCAATATCTCAGACTTTAAAAATTGACTTTATAAGGAATATAGAAAATTCTCTTAATGCGAGAGATTTTGAATCTGTTTTAAAAAATCTTAGCTATGATAAAGAATTAAATATACCAAAACAATTTTCAAAGATTATTAATGATTTCCCCGACAGCAAATGGAAGATCAAAAATTTAAAATCAAATTTTCCAAATAAAAATATTTTAAGAATAAATGTTTCGGGAGAGAGAATAGTTGACGGGGAAATACATAAACTCGAATCCAATTTCGATTATTTATTTTCAATTGTAAATGGGAAAATAAATGAAGGGATTATCAACAATTTATTTACAACAATAAGGAATGATGAAAATAAGATAGATATTAGTTTTAAAATTCCGGATAAAGTTCTTACTGGTTCAACATATGATATCGATATTATTCTAAATAAACCTCTTGAAGAAGTGATTATTGCAGGATCTATAAAACCTCATCAAGTTAATTCATTGTTTGAACAAGCAATATCACTAGAACCTTTACCTTCTGGTGGAGTTTTTAAAATGACGAGAGCTCCTTCAAAACCAGGGATACAAATATGGTCAGGAATTATAGTTCATCCTGACGGTATTATAACTTTCACAAAAAGTGTCGAAATTGTAGATGAGATGTAGCCTAAGCTTCGTTTAAAGCAGCTACACCAGGTAAATTTTTGCCTTCTAAAAGTTCTAAACTAGCCCCACCCCCTGTAGATATATGAGACATTTTCTCAGCTAATCCTGCTTTCTCAACTGCTGCGACTGAATCTCCACCACCAATTATTGTACAAACTTCAGAAAAAGCACTTAAATCTGCAAGGGTCGTAGCTATTGCATTTGTACCTTCTGCAAATTTATCAAATTCAAAAACACCCATCGGACCATTCCAAATTATTGTCTTACATTCTGCAAGAGCATTCTGAAAAACTTTAATTGACTCTGGACCAATATCTAGACCCATCCAATTTCCACTAATTGAATCAATTTGAGATATTTTACTTTCAGCTTCAGGAGAAAATTCATTAGCTAAAACAACGTCAGTTGGTAGCAATAATTCCACTCCTTTTGCTTTTGCTTTTGCTTCTAAATTTTTTGCAAGCTCAAGTTTATCTTCTTCTACAAGACTCTTTCCAACATCAAGACCTCTAGCTTTATAGAAGGTAAAAATCATACCTCCACCAATCATAATTTTGTCACATTTATCAAGTAATGAATCAAGGACTCCTATTTTGCTACTAACCTTGGATCCTCCAACTATTGCTGCCAATGGACGTTTTGGAGCATCTATTGCCCCTTGTAAATATTTCAATTCTTTTTCTAAGAGGAATCCAGCTACTGAAGGACTTAAAAAATTAGTAACCCCTTGAGTTGAAGCATGAGCTCTATGAGCAGCGCCAAAAGCATCATTTACATACATATCAGCATGTGATGCTAAGTTTCGAGCAAAATCCAAGTCATTCTTTTCCTCTTCACCAAAAAAACGAACATTTTCAAGTAAAAGAACATCTCCATTTTTTAAACTATTTGATTCTGCTACTGCTTCATCACCTATACAACTTTTAGAAAGAGCGACATTTTTTTGCAACAATTCACTTAATCTTGCCGCTACTGGAGTTAATCTCATCTTTTCATTGACCTGACCCTTTGGTCTTCCAAAATGGGCAGCTAAGATAACTTTTGCAGAATGATTAATGAGATATTCAATAGTTGGGATCGCTGCTCTAATTCGTGTATCGTCTGTTATTTGACCGTCATCATTTAATGGAACATTAAAATCTACTCTGACAAGAACTTTTTTTCCTTCTAAATGTGTCTTTTCAAGACTGGAAAGAGATAATTTTGACATTAAACAATCTTAATTTTTAATCTTAAGACCCTAACGTTAATTTGGGCTTATTGGGTTAAAAAGTAGTAACTGTTACCTATGCCTTAATATATTTTAAGAATTAACTATTATAAAAATTTTTAGTTATTAAATTTATACTAAAATTTAGAAGTATATACTTTTGAAACTTATAAAAATTAAAAGGAATACAAAATTTATTTCATTTATTGAAGTGGACATACCCAAAATTCAATGGTATCCAGGCCATATCGCAAAAGCAGAAAAAAAATTATCTGAAGTTATCAATAAAGTAGATTTAGTTATAGAAGTTAGAGATGCACGCATTCCATTGTCAACAGGGCATCCACACTTAAACAAATGGATAAACAATAAAAAACATATTCTTGTTATAAACAGATCAGATATGATCTCCCCTAATACCATAACTAGTTGGAACAAATGGTTCAATGCCAAAGATCAATATCCGCATTGGTGTGATGCTAAAAGAGGGATAGGTATAAAAGAAATTTGTAATTCAGCCAAAAAATCAAGATTGTCAATTGACGATAGAAGACTATCTAGAGGAATGAGAATTAGACCAATTAGAGCCCTTACACTTGGTTTTCCAAACGTAGGTAAATCAGCATTAATTAATAGAATTGCGAAAAAAAGAGTTGTAGATAGTGCCAGGAAAGCAGGCGTGACTCGTAATTTAAGATGGATTAAATTAGATAGTGGCATAGATCTACTAGATGCTCCTGGTGTTATACCTCCTAATTTAGAAGATCAAAAATCAGCACTTAATCTCGCACTATGTGACGATATTGGAGAAGCTGCTTATGAAATAGAGAGTGTCGCAATTGGATTTATCGAAATTATATCCACTCTAAACAAGGATAAGAATGCGAATATTTCAATCAAACAAATATCTAATAGATATGGAGTAGATATTAAAAAAGGCTTTACGAGTCCTTCTGATTGGATCAACGAAGCAGCTTCAAAACATACATCAGGTGATAAAAGAAGAATGTCTTATAAATTGTTGGAGGATTATAGAAATCAAATGCTCGGTCAAATTGCTTTAGAAGTCCCAAAATGGAATTAATTAATAAAAATTCTT
The DNA here is from genome assembly GCA_902570945.1 of uncultured Synechococcaceae cyanobacterium. Lineage (GTDB taxonomy): Bacteria > Cyanobacteriota > Cyanobacteriia > PCC-6307 > Cyanobiaceae > Prochlorococcus_A. The sequence continues at coordinate 48,372 of CACGAJ010000007.1, read as the reverse complement.
TCGGCATTGGTCAAGGTGAACTTATAGAAATTATTTATGAACTACCTCTTCCTATGAGACTAGACAGATGGTTGGTAAGTAAAAGGCCAGAACAAAGTAGAGCCAGAATCCAACATTTTATCAATTCAGGTTTAGTACTTGTAAACTATAAAACTGCGAAAGCAAAGACCCCATTAAAAAATGGAGACAATGTTCAAATCTGGATGCTTCCTCCTGAACCTCTTGTATATTTAAAACCTGAGAAAATGGATTTAAAAATCCTTTTTGAAGACGAGCACATAATAGTAATCAATAAACAAGCAGGTCTAATTGTTCATCCAGCCCCTGGACATAAATCAGGGACTTTAGTAAATGGATTACTTTTTCACTGTAATGATCTTCCTGGAATTAATGGAAAACTAAGACCTGGGATTGTTCACAGATTAGATAAAGATACCTCCGGATGTATGGTGGTAGCAAAAAGCCAAGAAGCATTAGTAAATCTCCAGAAACAAATAAAAGAAAAAATAGCTTCACGCGAATATATTGCAGTAATACATGGAGCACCTAATTCTGAGGAAGGCCAAATCGTGGGGCACATAGGTAGAGATAAATTAAATAGAATGAAATATAAAGTAGTCAAAGAAGATTCAGGAAGGTATGCCTGCACATATTGGAAATTAAAAGAAAGATTAGGTAATTACTCATTAATGAGTTTCAAATTAGATACGGGCAGAACTCATCAAATAAGAGTTCATTGCGCCCACATTAATCATCCTATTGTGGGTGATCCTTTATATGGAAGATGCAAAAAACTTCCATGTAAATTAAAGGGCCAAGCATTACATGCTATTAAGCTTGGCCTTATACATCCAATAAATGGCAAAGAAATGATGTTTGAAGCAGAATTACCATTAGATTTTCAAAAATTACTAAACGTTCTTAAAGTTAAATAATATTTAAAGAAGAATTTAGAAGAGATTTTGTATAAATATTTTGAGTTTTTGTGAATATTGTAGAACTTTCTCCTTCATCAACTATCTTTCCTTGGTTCATTACTAGCAACCTATTACAAAATTTTTTAGCAATTCCTAAATCATGAGTGATAAAAACAATAGTTAAATCCATTTTTTCTTGCAAGACTCTAAGTAATTGAAGAATTTCTATTTTCACTGAAGCATCTAACATATTAACGCTCTCATCACAAATCAGAATTTTTGGTTTTAAGAATAGTGCTCTAGCTAATGAAATTCTTTGCAATTGGCCGCCAGATAATTGGCTAGGATACGAATTTAAAAATTCACTCTTAAAGGGAAGACTCAAATTTCTAAACATGAATTTTATTTCTTCTTCAATTTTTCTGTTATCTGAAATTTTCTGAATAAAAAAAATATCTTCCAAAAGATTTTTAATTGTCATTTTTGGATTCAAACTTGAAAAAGGATCTTGAAAAATAATTTGAATAAAATTGTGCTTTGTATAAGATTTATTTCTTTTCGATAAGTGATTTGTATCATAAATTTTTATCTCACCGCCTCTTACTTTAAGAAGTCCAATTAAAGCTCTACATAATGTACTTTTACCGCTTCCTGAAGAACCAACTATTCCAAGAGTCTCATTTTTATACACTTTAAAACTTACTTCATTTAAAGCCTTATTCCATTTGTTCCGAAAGATTGAAGAATTTAATTTATACCAATGTCTTAAGTTATTAACCTCTAAAACGACTTCATTTTGAACATTGTTTTTAGTATTTGGTTCTAAAACTATATTCGAAGCATTTACTAACTTTATACCAATATCTGACTTTGGTGATTGAAGAATGTCTGTTATATTTCCATTTTCAACAATCGAACCTTTCTCAATAATTGCAATTTTCTTACACCACTTTGCTGCAAGATTAATATCATGACTAATTAGAATTAAAGTAGTTTTAAATTTATTACATAAGTGAATTATCTCTTTCATAATTTCAAAACTTGTTATGGAATCAAGGCTTGTCGTAGGTTCATCAGCTATTAATAATTTAGGTTTTAAAGCAAGAGCCATTGCTATAGAAACTCTTTGTCTCATTCCACCACTAAATTGATGTGGAAAAGAATCTAGTATACTTTCGTCAATTCCCACCTTTTGAAAAACTTCTTTCACTAATTTTTTAATATGCAAAGATGATTTAGTTTGATCATGAGTTTTAAATAATTCATATAAATGATCCCCAACTTTCATTAGTGGATTAAGTTTATTTATAGAATCTTGATAGATAAATCCAAAATTTTGTCTTCTAAATATTTGTGCTTCTTTGTTATTTATTTTTCTAGGATCTAAACGTGAAATTGATATATGACCTTGACTGGTTGCTTGTTCAGGCAACATATTAACTAATGTTTTTGCAAAAGTAGTCTTTCCACACCCAGAGGGGCCGATTATAGCTAAATGATCCCCTCTTTCTATTTCAAGATTAAAATTTTTGATTATAGGGCTCTTCTTTAAACTATATTGAACAGTAAGGTTTTTAACTGTAAGAATTTTTTCTTTTTTTACTTTCATGATTTATTAGCAAATTTTGCTAGTCCTAAATAAAATAGATTTAAAGTAATATAAAATGTCTGAGGCCGCTTCAAATTCAAAAGAAAAAAACGAAATTGAAGTTTCCAAAACTATTTTGCCCGAAAATAAAAAATATGAAAGTGTATCTTTGAATTATGAGATAAATATACCCGATTGGCTTTTTAAAGATATTAATAATTACGAAAAATCAAATAAAGAAAATGATGAGAATCAAAACCTTATAGTAAAGGCTTTTAAACTTGCTTATAAAGCTCATGATGGACAATTCCGCGCGAGCGGCGAGCCATACATTATCCACCCAGTTGCTGTTGCAAATCTCCTCAAAGAAATAGGTGCTAGTTCATCTGTTATTGCTGCAGGCCTTTTACATGATGTTGTTGAAGATACTGGCATTAATTTATCCGAAATAGAAACAAATTTTGGATTAGAAGTAAAAATACTTGTAGAGGGTGTAACAAAATTAGGCGGCATTCACTTTAACAATAGGACTGAAGCACAAGCTGAAAATCTTCGGAAAATGTTTTTGGCTATGGCCAGCGATATCAGAGTTGTCTTAGTAAAACTTGCAGATCGACTTCATAACATGAGAACAATTGAATGGCTAAATGATGAGAAAAAACTAAGAATAGCGAGAGAAACAAGAGAGATTTATGCACCATTAGCTAATCGACTAGGCATAAACAGATTTAAATGGGAATTAGAAGATTTAGCTTTTAAATTCCTAGAGCCTAAAGAATATCTAGATCTTAAAGATCAAATCGCTGTTAAAAGAAGTGATAGAGAAAAAAGATTAAAAGTAACTTTGAATCTTATGAAGGAAAACTTGGTTTCAGCAGGTTTGAAAAATTTTGAAATAACAGGAAGGCCAAAACATCTTTATGGCATCTGGAGCAAAATGGAAAGACAACAAAAGCATTTTCACGAGATTTATGATGTTGCTGCCCTAAGAATTATCGTGGACAATTCAGATAGTTGTTATAGAGCTTTAGCAGTCGTTCATGATACTTTCAAACCAATTCCAGGTAGATTTAAAGACTATATAGGATTACCAAAACCCAATGGATACCAGTCCTTACACACTTCTGTGATTGGAAGACATCGACCTATTGAAGTTCAAATTAGAACTACTTCGATGCATCAAATTGCTGAATATGGTATTGCCGCTCATTGGCAATACAAAGAGGGTGGTTCTCCTGCTAAAAGTAATGCCGAGAGATTTAATTGGCTAAGACAATTAGTAGAATGGCAACAAGAAGGTAATGAAAAGGATCATAATGATTATTTAGCTGCAATTAAAGAAGATTTATTTGATGAAGAAGTATTTGTGATCACTCCAAAAGGAGATGTTGTTGGTTTAAGGAAAGGATCTACCGCGATAGATTTCGCCTACAGAATTCATTCTGAAGTTGGAAATCACTGTAATGGAATAAGAATTAATGAAAAGCTTTCTCCATTATCTACAGCACTTCAAAATGGTGACTTCATAGAAATTTTGACAAGTAATAATGCTACTCCAAGCTTGGATTGGCTGAACTTTGTAGTTACTCCAACAGCTAAAAATAGAATTCGCCAATGGTATAAGAAAAGCCATCGGGATGAAACGATTAAAAGAGGTAGAGATTTACTTGAAAAAGAAGTAGGTAGAAACGGTTTTGAAGCATTACTTTCTAGTGAAGCCATGAAAAAAGTTGCAAATCGATGCAATTTAAAAACTACTGAAGACCTTCTTGCATCTCTTGGTTTTGGTGGCTTAACTTTGCATCAAGTATTAAACAGACTCAGAGAAGAAATAAAATTACAAACAGAAGATGTAAAAAATGATTCTGACTCTGAAATAGCAAAATCTCTTAAAAGTAATAGTAATTTATCCACTAATCAATCTAATACATCAGCTAAATCGCCAATTTCCGGGATAGAAGGTCTTGATTACAGAATAGGTAAATGCTGTGCTCCACTCCCAGGCGAGGATATTATCGGAACTGTGTCGCTCGGCAACCATGGTATAACTATACATAGGGAAGATTGTGAGAATGTAATACCAATTCCAATAGAGAGAAGATTACCTGTAGGTTGGAATCAAGATAATAAAACTGGCGATAATAAGTTTCCAATTCAGCTACGAATAGAAGTAATTGATAGAGTTGGAGTTCTTAAAGATATTCTTATGCGTTTATCTGATAAAGGTATAAACGTTAGCGATGCCAATGTTAAAACTGCTTATGGTAAACCAGCTATTATAAATCTTTGTGTAGGTCTTGAAAGTTATCATCAACTTCACAAAACAATTGAACAAATTAAATCAATGGCAGATGTTTTAGATATTGCCAGAGTTGGACAAAGTTAATTTTTAAATCAGATCAATCTATTTTTTATTTTTTATCTTGTAGATAAAGAAAACAATACTGCCGCAAATCAAAGCTAGTAAAATACCTACACAAGATGAACCTAAGAGTAATTTTAGGGAAAAAATTCTACCTTGTTCCCATAAGTCATCAATAACTAAACTCTTTTCAAGAATTTTAGTAGAAGAATTATTAAAAAAAATCGAACCAACTTTATAGTTAAAATAATAAAGTGGAATATAAGTAAAAGGGTTGCTTATCCAGGTACCAATTGCAGCAAGAACAATATTTCCCTTGGCTATTTTCGCAAAAAATACCCCTATTAAAGTCTGAAACCCAAAAAAAGGAAAGCAGCCACTAAATACCCCTATAGCTAAACCTTTAGCATTAAAGAAAGGACTTCCATTCTGATTCCTAAATAATGATAGAATTTTCTTATAGGTAATATCTCTTTTAAATCTCATTCAGAAAGAAAATTTCAAAATTCTTGATAATCTTACTTAATTATCCATAACAAAGCGAGAGATGGATTCGATAGTTACTACAGAAGATACAATAGCCGCAATTGCTTCAGCTATAAGTATAGGGAAAGGAGGAGTTGCGATAATAAGAGTATCAGGGAAAGAATCAATAATTTCTTGCAAAAAGATTGTTGAAACTAAATCTAAATATGCATGGGAATCACATAGAGTTTTTCATGGTTTTATTCAGGAAAATAAACAAAATAAATTTATAGATGAGGTTTTAATTTTAGTAATGAAATCGCCAAATAGCTTCACAGGAGAGGATGTTGTTGAACTTCATTGCCATGGAGGAATCATCATAGTAAATAAAGTTCTAAAGAGATTATTATCTAGTAATTCTAGAGTTAGACTTGCAAACCCAGGAGAGTTTAGTCAAAGAGCTTTTCTTAATGGAAAAATAGACCTTACTCAAGCCGAGTCGATTAATCAATTAATTAATGCAAGCAATACAAGATCAGCAGAGTTAGCTTTTAGTGGGATTCAAGGAGAAATAAAGAAAACAATTAACGATATTAAAAATGACCTTATAAATCAACTTTGCGAAATAGAAGCGAGAGTTGATTTTGAAGAGGACTTCACAGATTTTGATTACACCAAATATCTAAAAAATATTAAAAAAGTAAAAGAAAAAATAGAATTACTAATAGAAAATGCAAAAAGAAATTCACATATTCACAATGGAATATCCATTGCGCTTATAGGTAAAACAAATGTTGGTAAAAGCTCTTTATTAAATTTGCTTGCAAAAAAAGAGAAAGCAATCGTAACTAATATTCCTGGAACAACTAGAGATGTTATTGAAGTTAATTTAACTATTAATGATATTCCAATGAAAATAATTGATACTGCTGGCATAAGAGAAACTCATGAACAAATTGAAAGTATTGGAATTAAAAAAAGTTTTGGGAAAATAAAAGAGTCAGATTTTATAATTTATATTTATAGTCTTGAAGAAGGATTTAATGAAGAAGACAAAAAAATAATACAAGAAATTCCCAAAGAAAAATTAATTACTATTTTGGGCAATAAAAAAGATTTAATTGATTGCAAAAATATTGATTCAAATGAGTTAAAAAACACAATTCTTATGAGTATTAAGAATAATGATGGTGAAAGATTATTAATAGACACAATCATAAAAAAATGCGGATTAAAACAAGTAGAAAATATCAATATATTTTTAAACGAAAGACATCTATCAAATTTGTCTGCTTGCCTATCTAATTTAAATGATACTGATGAAATAATTGAAAATAAATTGCCATTTGATCTGTTATCAATTGAACTGAGAGATGGAATTCAAAACTTATCTAAAATAACTGGTCAAGAATTAACAGAGGAACTTCTAGATAATATTTTTTCTAAGTTTTGTATTGGTAAATAAATTTGAGTTAAATTAGATAGTGATATATAGTTAATTCTCTAACTTCAGTTGAATCTTTATTAATTAATTATTGTTTAGTTTAGTGGATTTAAATACTCCAACAATAAGTAAAATCATTGATAATTGGATCGATGAAGATATAGGTAGGGGAGATCTTACAAGTCCCTCTATTACAGAAGAGAATGGTAACGCATATTGGATTGCAAAAGAAGAGGGTATATTCTGTGGGGTTAAAATTATAAAAGAAATTTTTAGAAAAATTGATTTAAAAATCAGTCCAAAATTTAATATCTCTGATGGAGATAAATTTGTTAAAGATCAAAAACTCTTAGAAATATATGGACCTTCAAAAAGTTTACTAGCTAGTGAAAGGATAAGCTTAAATATAGCAATGCATTTATCTGGAATATCAACATATACAAATAATCTTATAGATAAATTAGAAGGCACAAATATAAAATTAGCAGATACTAGGAAAACGACTCCTGGCTTAAGAATATTTGAAAAATATGCATTCAAATGCGGAGGTGGGGTGAATCATAGAATGGGATTATACGATGCTGCTATGATCAAAGAAAATCATATTGCATGGACAGATAATCTTAAGAATGCAGTACAAAAAATTCGCCTTAATTCGCCTTTTACAACTCATATCATAGTTGAAGCTGAGAATATCGAACAGGCAAAAGAAGCAGTATTAGCTGGAGCCGATAGTGTCTTATTAGATGAACTTAGTCCTGAAACAATCAAAAAAAGCGTTCAAGAATTAAGAGATTTATCAATGAATAGCTTAAAAAAAGAAGTCAATAAAAATTTGATAATAGAAGTCTCTGGAATAAAACCTGAAGAAATTAGTAAATATCTAATAAAAGGTATTGATTTGATTTCAACAAGTTCCTCTATTACCAAAAGTGATTGGATTGATTTAAGTATGCGTTATATTAATTAATGATATAGATAAATAATTAAATAAATAATGCTAATCATTTTTAAAGAATTAACAAATAACTTCGAACAAACTCTTTTAGATAGTCTTAAAAAAAATGATAAAGAAAGAGAATTCGAAATTCTTAGAAAAAATTTAATTACACAAACATCAAAAGAGGAATTTGGTGATTATCAATGTAATGTTTGTTTAAGTTTATCTAAAGTATATAAAAAGAACCCAAGAGATATTTCTAATGATTTTATAAACCTTTTAAATAAAAATAAAAGCATAGCAAAATTATGTAAGAGTCTAGAAATAGCTGGACCTGGATTTATAAATATAAAATTAAAAGATGAAGTTCTAATAAATGAAATTAAATCAAATATTCAATGCCAAAGGGGTGGAGTACCTCAAATTAAAAAAGATTTAAATACTGGCTTATCAAATAAAGTCATTGTAGATTTTTCTAGTCCTAATATTGCTAAAGAAATGCATGTAGGGCATTTAAGATCAACAATAATAGGAGATTCAATATCCAGAATTTTCGAGTTAAGAGGTTATAAAGTATTAAGACTAAATCATGTTGGCGATTGGGGAACGCAATTTGGAATGCTCATTACTCAGCTCAAAGATTTATATTCAAATGATTTAGAGGAGATAGGCAAAATTAAAATAAGTGATTTAGTAGAATTTTATAAAGAATCAAAAAAAAGATTTGATAATGAATATGAATTCCAAAAAAGATCTAGAGAGGAAGTAGTTAAGTTACAAAGTGGAGATATTAAATCGATTAAAGCTTGGGAATTATTATGTGATCAATCTAGAAAAGAATTTGATGAAATCTATAAAAATTTAAAAATAAAAATAGAAGAAAGAGGTGAATCTTTTTATAATCCCTTCTTAAAATCAGTTATTGAGGATTTGAATTTAAAAAAAATATTAGTAGAAGATCAAGGAGCAAAATGTGTATTTTTAGATGGGATGACTAATAAAGAAGGCAAACCTTTACCACTAATTATTCAAAAAAAAGATGGCGGTTTTAACTATGCCACAACAGATCTAGCTGCTATAAGATATAGATTCAATAAACCTCCTAATGGGGATGATGCTTCGAGAATTATTTATGTAACTGATCATGGACAAGCAAATCATTTTGCTGGAGTTTTTCAAGTTGCAAAAAAAGCAAAATGGATTCCAGACAATTGCCAAGTAGACCATGTTCCTTTTGGTTTAGTTCAAGGAATTGATGGCAAAAAACTAAAGACAAGGGAAGGTGAAACAATACGTCTAAAAGATTTATTAAAAGAAGCAGTTAGAAGAGCAAAAGAAGATTTATTGAAAAGATTAGAAGATGAAAATCGTTATGAGACAGAAGATTTTATTGCAAATACTTCAAGAATAATTGGATTGGGAGCTGTTAAGTATGCAGATTTAAGCCAAAATAGGATTACAAATTATCAATTTAGTTTTGATAAAATGCTTTCCCTAAATGGTAATACGGCTCCTTATTTGTTATATACATTTGTAAGAATTGCAGGAATTAAAAGAAAAAATGATTTTGTTTATGACTCTCAAGATTTTCAATATACAAATTATGAACATAAATCTGAGTGGGAACTTATCAGAAAATTACTTAAGTTCGATGAAGTCATAATATCAATTGAAAAAGACTTAATGCCAAATAGATTATGCAATTATCTGTTTCAGCTATGTCAGACTTTTAATAGATTCTATGATCAAGTTCCAATACTTAAAGAAGAAAAATATATAAAAATTTCTAGACTGAATTTATGTGATCTAACTGCAAAAACACTAAAATTAAGCTTAGAGCTTCTAGGAATTGAAACTTTAGAAAGAATGTAATGAATGATTTTGATCAATTAAATAATCTTTTCCCAAGACCAAGAGAAGAAATAATAAATATGCAGTCTTACTCTGCACCTTTAGAAAATAGAAGAAATTTACTCCGCTTAGACTTTAATGAAAATACTTTAGGTCCAAGTCCTAAAGTTTTCGAGGCATTACAAGCGATAAAATTAAATGAGATTTCAATTTATCCAGAATATAATTTATTAAAAAAATTTTTATGTGATAAATATCTTGATTCAAGAAAATTTAATAATGATGAAATAGGAATTTTCAATGGTGCAGACGCAGCAATAAATGCAATCTTCAATTGCTTTGGAGAAAAAGATCAAATATTTCTAACCACGAATCCAACTTTTGGTTACTATTCTCCTTGTTCAGAAATGAGAGGAATGAAGAAAATAACTTGTTCTTACATTGGAGAAAATTTTCTATTTCCCATCGAAGAATTTAGTGAAAAAATTATAAAGTATAATCCAAAGTTAATATTTATTTGTAATCCAAACAATCCGACAGGAACAGTTTTAAGTGCTCAAGAGATAATTAACTTAGCAAATATCAAAAACGATTCATTGATAATTGTTGATGAACTATATGAAAAATTTAATGGAGATAGTCTTCTTGAATCGATAGATTTTGAAAAGAATAACAATATACTATTAATCCAATCTCTATCAAAAACAGCTGGTTTAGCTGGTTTAAGAATAGGTTTTATTTTTGGCAATAAAAATTTAATTAATTACATTAATAAAGTTACAGGACCATATGATGTAAATAGCTTTGCTATAACGGCAGCATTGGCAGCACTAAAAGACAAATCATATATTGATAATTATGTTTTAGAAGTAAAAAAAGCAAGGGAATGGATTTTAAATAAATTTAAATCAACAAAAATCAGAACTCATTTTAGTGGTGGTAATTATTTCTTAATTTGGCCCAAAAAAGATCCTAAAATTTTAATACAACAGATGAGAGAAAAAGGTATTCTTATAAGAAGTATGGAAAACAAAAAAGATATTGGTAAGTCAATAAGGGTTAGTATTGGAACTAAAGAACAAATGATTTTTTTCTGGGAAAATTACAAGGCCTTGGATATAATAAATTAATTACCAAAAATATAAATTATATTTTGATCGATTCTTTTATGTTTTATTTGATAATTTTTCCCAACATACTTTACTTTAAAATCTTTCATATTTTCGATAAACAAATCAGCATTTGAGAAATCACATTCTTGGTTAATTTTTTTGTCGCGAACAAAGTGAACAGGAATAACTACATTTGGTTTTAAGATCTTAACTATTCTTGAGGCTTCTTCCCCATCGTAAGATTTTATTCCTCCTCCAATTGAAATAAATAAGATATCTGGGCGAGACAAAATAATTTGACTATTTATATCAATATCCCCAGCAGCACCTCCCATATGAACAATTTTAAGATCATTCTGCTCCCAACTCCAGACAGTTGCCATCCCAAATCTTCTTCCATCTACTCTGTCATGTGGGACGGAAATTCCATTTAATAAAATATCCTCAAATTGATAGATTCCTGGCTCTACAAACATTAATTGATTATTAGGGTTATAGCCTTCATCTGGAAGCCTAGAACTAGCCAAAATAAAATCTGCATTGACTTCTTTTGGCTCTTTTAAATGGCTTGCACAACCTGTTGCTTTAAAGGGATTTATAAGAATCGATTTTTCAGCACTATTAATTAAGAAACTACTATGTCCCAGACTTTTTATTACTAAATTCCTTGCCAATAATGAGGTAGGTAAAAAAGAGCTAAATAATATTAAAAAGAAAATGTTTTTAATTTGAGAAATCATATTATTAATTTTTTTATATTTTACTTTTGTTCAGCCATTTTTAGAAAATTACTAATTAATTTATGACCAAATTGTGTCAATACACTTTCAGGATGAAACTGTACTCCATGTAAATGCTTATATTCTTTGTGAGAAATAGCCATAATAGTTGAGTCTTCTAAAGTCGCAGTTATATCGAAACAAGATGGTAATGTAGTTGAATCAACTATAAGACTATGATATCTAGTCGCCACAAATGGATTCTCGATATCTTCAAACAAACCTTTTTGATTATGGAATATTTTGGATGTCTTACCATGCATAAGTTCTTTCCCAACTATAACCTTACCTCCAAAAGCTTGGGCCAAAGCTTGATGCCCTAAACAAACTCCTAATGTCGGAATATTTTTAGATAATTTTTTTAGTATTGGCAGACAAATTCCAGATTGATCTGGATTACCAGGACCTGGAGATAATAGGATGCCACTAGGATTTAGTTTGATAATTTCATCTAAAGTAATTTCATCATTTCTTTTAACTATTAATTCTCTAGTTATTTCATGCTCAACAGAAAGTTCTCCTAAATATTGAACAAGGTTATACGTAAAACTATCGTAATTATCAATAACAAGAAACATATTTATATAGATTCAAATAAAAACTTAATTTTAGGAACAAAAATATATACAGCAATAATAACAGAATTAATGGAAGCTAATAAAACTGCTCCTGCAGAAGTATCTTTTGAAATTTTAGCCAAACTACTAAATTCTTTTTTCACTACTAAATCAACTATTGATTCAATAGATGTATTTAATATTTCTAATATTAAAACAGACATAATTGTGGCAATCAAAATTACATAATTACTTTGACTAATTTGCAGTAAAAAACCAATCATTAAACTTGTAACTGCAAAAATTAATTGAATTTTAAAATTTCTTGAAGTTTTTAATACGTAATTAATTCCACTAAAAGCATACTTAAAACTTTTTAATACATTACTAGAAGTTTTATATGATTCTGTTCTATTTTTTAGAGAGTTTATTTTTTCCATATATTTTTAATCTAATTTTTTAATTAAATATTCCTGAAAATTTAACATATTTTCTAAATCAAGATCATTATTGTGTTCCCATCCCAAAAGATGTAAAAATCCATGACTAGCCAACCAGAGCATTTCTTTATAGACTGAATGTTTATATTCATAAGATTGCTCAAGTGCAATCTCTAATGATATAAATATATCTCCCAACTCTATATGATCAAAATTATTTAGAGATTCATCAGAAATGATTGGAAAAGATAGAACATCAGTTGGTCCATTTTTTTTCATCCACTTCTGGTTCATAAAAGCAATTTCTTGATTAGATATTATCTGTAAGCCTAATGAAAAAGATTTTTTTTCAAAAATGAAATTTGGCAATTTATTATCGTCTTTTTTTAATATTATTTTTATCCAAGATAAAAAAACTTTCTCCCAAAAATTAGATTCAAAAATAAGCTTATTTTTAGAATCTTTTAACTTATTTGAAAATTCAGAAAATTCATTACATTTAAAAACCAAATCTAAATTTATTTCAGAAATAATTTTTTCTATCATACATTCTTATACAGGAATATTAGGCTTACCTATTATGGCTACAAGTATTAATATCCCAATTAAAACTAGAAAGGTTATTGAAAAATGAGAAATACTTTTTGAACCCTTCCTTACCATATTTCGCATAGCAAGCTTTATAAAGCTTGGAGGAGCAACTTTTTTTTCTATATTTTCGTTTTTATTTTTCATTAGTTATTCAATAGATTCTTTAGAAGAAATATTCATGCGTAATAATTCATGAATAAATGGTTCAAGTCCACCATCTAAAACACTATCTAAGTCGTTAGTCTCTTGCATAGTCCTGAGATCTTTTACCATTTGATAAGGATGGAAAACATAATTTCTTATTTGATTGCCCCATGCAGCTTCCACAATATCACCTTTAATATCAGCAACTTCTGCAGCTCGTTGTTCTTTAGCAATCACTAGTAGTTTAGACTTAAGAAGTAACATAGCTTTTTCTTTATTTTGTAATTGAGATCTTTCTTGTGTACATCTTACTGAAATCCCTGAAGGCAAATGAACAATTCTCACCGCTGTTTCTACTTTATTAACATTTTGTCCTCCAGCCCCACCGGATCTACTTGTTGTAATTTCTAAATCTTTTTCAGGTATATCAAGTGAAATATTTTCATCTAATTTTGGCATGACCTCCACCCCAGCAAAGCTAGTTTGTCTTTTACCATTAGCATTGAAAGGAGAAATTCTTACTAATCTATGAGTTCCTTTTTCATGTTGTAAATATCCGTATGCATATTTCCCATCAATTTCAAAAGTTACACTTTTGATACCTGCTTCTTCTCCTTGAGATAATTCATTGATAATTAAACTCATTTGATTATTATCGGCCCATCTTGAATACATTCTCAATAAGATCTCTACCCAATCCTGAGCATCTGTTCCACCAGCACCTGCGTTAATAGAAACTACTGCTCCTTCCTTATCGTATTCACCACATAACAATCTTTCAAATTCCCATTTATCCAAATTTTCTCTTAATTTCTTTAAGCCCTGCTTGGATTCCAAAATCATTTCCTCTTCTGGTTCTAAATAATAAAGCTCAAGAGAGGCATTAGCATCAGAAATAAAAGTTTTCCATTTATCCAATAATTCAAGTTGAGCCTTAACATCATCAAGTATTAACATTTGTTTTTTCGCTTCTTCTTGATTCTCCCAAAATTCAGGCTGAGCAGAAATTTGCTCTAACTCTCTCCTTTTCGCTTTTAATCTTGGAACGTCAAAGACAATCCTGAGCATTACCCAGGCGCTCTGTTAGTTCCGAAAGATCTTTTTTGAAATCTGTAATATCTATCAAAATAGAATTTTATCGTTATTTATAATCTAACAGGCACTTTTGTTTAATAGTATAAACTAAGTATTATTTTAAAAAAATGTCCAAAGTTGAAATTTATACTTGGCAATATTGCCCATTCTGTATTCGAGCAAAATCACTACTCAAGAAAAAAAATATAGATTTTACAGAATATAAAATAGATGGCGACGAAGATGCCAGAGATTTGATGATTGAAAGAGCTGATGGTAGAAGAACATTACCACAAATATTTATAGATAATGAGGGTATCGGAGGCTGCGATGATCTCTACGCATTAGAAAATGAAAATAAATTAGACGCATTAATAAACTAGATCTTATGAAATTTCTATTCGTGATAGATCCAATAAAAAATATAAATCCCTTAAAAGATTCAACTGCTGCTTTAATGCAAGCATCATCAAAAAAAAATATTGAAATCTGGAGTTGTACTCCTCAAGACCTTGAAGCTAGAGGTGATGAAGTATGGGCATCTTCCGTAAAAGTTGAAGTAAATCCTTGGATTTCTTTCAAAGATAATAATTGCATACCTCTCGCCGAATTTAATTGCATTTGGATGAGAAAAGATCCTCCTGTAAATGAGGCTTATTTATATGCAACCCATCTTTTAGAAGTTGCCGAAAGAAAAGGAGTAAAAGTAATCAACAAACCCTCATCGTTAAGAGCATGGAATGAAAAGCTAGGTGCTTTAAGATACAGCCACTTAATGGCACCTACAATAGTTGCGAGTAAGGTAAAAGATCTTATTAATTTTGCAAATATAAATGATGAAGTAGTCATAAAACCTCTTGGAGGAAAAGGTGGTCAAGGTGTTATAAGGATAAATAAAAATTCTCCAGGTATTAAATCAATCATTGAATTAATAACTTCTCAAGAAGAATTACCCGTTATGATGCAAAAATTTATTCCTGAAGTCATAGAGGGTGATAAAAGAATAATTATCGTAAACGGTGAAGCAATTGGATCAATAAATAGGATTCCTCAAGGAGGAGATTTTAGGAGTAATTTAGCGATGGGAGGAAAGGCTGAACCAACATTATTAACAGAAAAAGAAAAAAGTATCTGCTCAGAATTATCTCAACATTTCAAAGATGAGGGTTTATTTTTTGTAGGTATTGATGTAATAAATGGAATGCTTAGCGAGATTAATGTAACCAGTCCAACAGGTTTAAGAGAAATAGAAAATTTATCCAATAAGAATGTTTCAGAGGAAGTTATTGAAAAATTATTAGAAATTATCTAGGACTTTTAGCGAAAAATATTTGTTTTACTATAGATTCAAATTTTAATTTAATCTCATCTATTTCTTTCTCTAAAACGGAGCCTGAAACTATACCTGAACCGGCAGTAAATTCAATATTTTCTTCAATATATCTAGCTCCTCTTATTGCTAAAAGAAATGAAGCATTTCCTGATGAATCAACCCAACCCATTGGAGAAGCATAATTTCCTCTAGGAAAAGACTCAAGAGTGTTTATCCAATCCAATGCTGCATTTTTTGGGTAACCACAAACAGCCGGAGATGGATGTAAGTTTTTAAGCAATTCAAAAGGACATATATTTTCAACTTTAGAGAAAATGAGTGTTTGCAAATGAGAAATATCTCCAAATGAATTTACCTTGATATCACTTTTTTTAAAGTTTTTTATTTTTGAAACTTCTAAACATTTAATCAAATAATGTATTACGTAATTATGTTCCTTTAAGTCTTTAGTACTTTTTAGTAGTTTCTTAAAATTTGAATTAGTAGAGATAGTTCCGGCAAGAGCCTCCAAAGTTAAATTAGGTTTAGTAAAAGAAAATAATTTTTCTGGAGATGCTCCAAACAAAATATCCTTGCTATTTCTTTTCCAAACGTATCTGCATGTATTTGGATGATTCTTTTTTAATCTTTTTAAAATTTCTATTAAATCTAATTTATTTTTAAATTTTATTTTAATCCTATTCGCTAAAACTATCTTTTCGAGAATTCCTTTTTCTACTAATTGAATTCCTCTATTTACTACTTTTTTCAAACTTGTATTAGAAGTTTCTAAGGAGTGCAAGAAATTATCAATAATAGGTAAATCAAAACTAGTATTTAAGCCAGATGATTTTATTAATTCTGAGCCAGAATTAATAACTTGATTTCTAATTGTCCATATTTCTTCAATTAATGTTCTTAATGATGATTTACCCTCAACATGACCATTGATTCTTAACCAGCAATTCTTTTTACTTTTAATAATTAATATTTTTGGTAAGATAGCTTCCAAACTAGGGACATCAGAAGATAAATTCTTATTATTCAAGTTTTCAGAAAAAGAAAATAAATAAATTATTTTTGAAAGTGCAGAATTATGTGATTCATTAGTTAAGTTAATTAAATTTTTAAAATTCTCAGAATTAAACTCTTTTGCCAAATCAAATCTTTTTGGACCATCCAAAGTAATATATTTACATTTCTCAAAAGCAATATATGAAATACCATTAGATTCCTCCCAAAATGAAGAAAACGGATATTTATTTATAAACAATTGATATACTTGTAATAAATCGATACAAGGAATCTCAACACAAATACTTACTAATCCAGAATTCTCCACTTTCTTATCGAAAGAAGAAAATACATCTTTTAAAAAATCTGTTAAGTTTAAATCATTTTTCATTACTTATTGAAAATAACTAAAAATCATGCAATAAAGTAAAAAATGTAACTCAATTTATAAACTACATTTATTAATGATCGAATTTTATGAGTTAAATCAAAATGGACGAAGATAAAAAAAAATTATGGAAACAAGCGATAAAATGGCCTCTTTATTCTGTTGCCATACTTCCGGTTTTAATAACAGGGGCTTATATACTCAATGAATATGAAAAGGTAAAAATTTATAATTTGATTGCATTTACTTTAGCTGCAATTTTTATATTACTTTGGGAAAACCTAACTAATGATTTATTCGACGCAGAAACAGGAATCGATGAATTTAAATTCCATTCAATTGTAAATCTTGTAAAAAATAAAAAAATAATTTTATTTATTGCATATACATCTTTAGTTATTGGTTTATTAATAATTTCAATTATTTCATTATCAACAAGTATAAACATTTTAATATTGGTGGCAGCCTGCTGCTTCTTAGGATATTTATATCAAGGACCACCTTTTAGATTTGGCTATCAAGGTTTAGGCGAACCATTATGCTGGCTTGCATTTGGACCTTTTGCTTACTCTGCAGTCCTAATTGCGTTAAATCCATCTAATATTTACTTCGAAGATATTCCCTGGAAAGTTTCTTTATTACTTGGTTCAGGACCTTCCTTGGCAACAACTCTTGTATTATTTTGTTCTCATTTTCATCAAATTTCTGAAGATAAAAAGCATGGGAAAAATTCACCTTTAGTTCGCCTAGGGGCAAAAAAAGGTTCTCAATTTGTGCCTTGGATAATTTTTACGATATATATTTTTCAACTTTTAACTATATTTACTGGATTTATTCCAGTGTTTTGTATCTTTTATTTGATTAGTTTTCCTCAAGCAATAAGACTTATAAATTTATTAAAATCTTCATATAAAAAACCTTCTGCAACAAAAAACTCCAAATTCGTCGCAATAAAATTTCAAACTCTTAATGGAGTTGGCTTAATCACAGGATTAATATTTAATTACTTGCTTAATAAATGAAATTAATATTTAAAAGAAAATCTTATAGCTTCAAGTTACCCACCAAATTAAAAAATTCTAAAACCACGTACCTTACAAAATCGGGTTGGATAATTAAATTGATAAGCAATGATAAAAAAATTGGGTTTGGAGAAGTATCACCACTTCCAGAAGAAGACTTAAAAAAGTGTTCGAAACAACTAGATATGATCCCTGAGTGTGTAGAAGTAAATAGTTTATCTAAGCAAATAAATATTTTTCACCCATGCATTCAATCTGCAATAAATTCTGCATTAGCTGAGATAAATGGAAGAATAATTTTTAAAGAAAACTATTACTTTGATGAAATTGATAAAACAGCCATACTGTTAAATCCTGAAAATGTAATTTCAGATCTAAATGAAATTAAAAAAAGACAATCTAATATTGAAAAATCAGTAACTATAAAATGGAAAGTAGCATTAAAAAATAACCATGAGGAAGAAGCAACTTTAGAAGAAATTTTAAGCCAAATAGGGAATAATATTAAGTTAAGAATAGATGCTAATGGTTCTTGGGGAAGAGAGATAGCTAATAGATGGGCTGATATGTTGAAGGATATCGAAAATATAGATTGGTTAGAACAACCTCTCTGTGTTGATGATATTGATGGACTGACAGAACTCAACAAAAAAATCCCTATAGCCTTAGACGAATCACTTTTAAAATTTCCAACTTTGATTGATGAGTGGAAAGGTTGGCAAATTCGAAGGCCTTCTCAAGAAAAAAATCCAGTTAAGCTTTTAAGAGAATTAGAAAATAAAAAAGCTTTAATATCTATAAGTACCTCATTTGAAACTGGTATAGGGAAGAGATGGCTTTATCATTTATCGTCTCTACAATTACAAGGACCAACTCCAAAAGTTCCTGGTTTAGCCATGAATAATTTCCCTAATTCGTTTCTATTTTTAAATGAAGCAAAAAAGATATGGGATCTCCTATGAAAAATAAAATTCATACTATTGAAGTTGAAAATAACGAAACTCAATCTGTAAAGAAAATTCTTGAAAAAATTAGAGAGAATAAAATTATTTATGTAAAAAACAAATTTTATGAAGACGAAGATGTATTAGATTCAATTACTGAAAATGGGCCAGCAATTATCTTAAACAGTAGTGGAAGTTCTGGAAAACCGAGACAATGTTTTCACCATTTGAACAATATTAAATTATCTGCAGCTACATCAGGTCAATGGCTAATTGAGCAAGGATTTGAACTGCAAAAATGCTTAATTTTAAATACTTTACCCCTGAACCATATAAGTGGATTAATGCCAATTTTTAGAAGTCAAACTTGGGGATGTGATTGTATTAATATTTCTCCAAATTTAATTAAAAAAACTCGAGAACTTTTACTTTTTACAATTAAATCTAAAAAAAACAAAAAACACTTGATTACATCATTAGTACCTACCCAATTAAAAAGACTTTTAGCTCAAGAAGATGGTATTAGTTGGCTAAAAATTTTTGATCTAATTTGGATTGGTGGAGCTTCAATTTCAAGGGAAACTGCAGAACAATGTATAGAAGAAAAGATAAAATTAGCACCTTGTTACGGCTCAACTGAAACAGCAGCAATGGTTTCGAGTTTAAAACCTAAAGAATTCTTAATGGGTTTTAAAAATGTTGGAGAAATACTACCTGATACAAAAATCAGAATAAACAAACAAGGATTAATCGAGATAAAATCAGCTAGAATTGGAATCGAAATAAAAGACGCTTCAAAAACTGAAAATTTCAAAAATAAAAATGGGTGGTGGCAAACCGGTGATTTAGGTGAAATTAATCAAATAAATAATTCTTTATATTTAAACTTTCTTGGAAGAAGTGATAACGCTTTTGATTCAGGAGGAGAAATCGTTTTCCCAAAAGTAATTGAATCACGACTAAATGAATTCATTATGAAAAAAAATATCCCAATTAATAAATTCAATATTTCAAAAGTGTCCGACAAATTATGGGGAAATAAAATTAAAATAATTGTGGAATATAAAGAAAATACAAATCATAAAAATATTGAAAATTCATTAGATTTATTAAAAAAATTTTCTCAAAGTTGGCCTAAACATGAAAAACCTGAAAAGTGGATTGTTAAAAAAAATACCATTGCAGAAAAAACTAACTATAAATTTAAAAAATAATTAGCATTCTTTTAAATTTGTGCTTACATTTGAAGCCTCTATCCATCTTTCTAACTGATCGGGAAGTTCTATTTTTTTTCTTGAATCAACATCTAAAGAACAATGTATTATTTTTCCTTCTGCTACTTTATTTCCATTTTTTATAAAAAAGCTATTTACTTGGAACAAATTTGTATTAATTTTATGAGGGGCAATTTTTACTTTTAAGAAATCTCCAAATTTTATAGGCGCAAGAAAGTTTGCTTCGCAGTTTACTATGGGAAAAATAATTTGACTTTTACGTATAGAAAAATCTGGAAAAATATCTTGATATGGAATCCCATAAATTTCGATACTCTCTTCCCAAGCTTCGTGCGACCATTTTAATAAGTTATGAAAATGAATTACACCTGCAGAATCACAATCACCGAATCTTACCTTCTTCTGCAATATCAACCAGTCAGCGGGTTTCATTTGAAGAACTTATCTATCAACAGATCCCATAATCACATCTATTGAGCCAAGAATTGCCATAATATCAGCGATTTTGGCACCTTTAAGAATATGAGGCAATATTTGCAGATTATTTAAATCAGCTGCTCTGATTTTAAATCTCCATGGGGTAACTTCATTATTTCCCTGAATGAATACACCTATTTCTCCTTTACCGGACTCTAATCTTGTATACAATTCTCCGTTAGGAATTTTAAAAGTTGGAGCAACCTTCTTAGCTACATATTGATAGTCCATACCAAATATTTCACTTTTCTTATCTTCAGTCGCCATTCTATGAGCTTCCAAATTTTCTGTTGGACCTCCTGGAATCATTTTACAGGCTTGGCGAATGATACTTAGTGATTGCCTCATCTCTTCGACTCTCACTCGATATCTCGCATAACAATCTCCTTCTTTTTCTGAAGCAATCTGCCAATCAAAATCGTCATAACATTCATAACTATCGACTTTCCTTAAATCCCAGGAAACTCCAGAAGCTCTAAGCATTGGCCCAGACAAAGACCAATTAATTGCCTGGTCTCTTTGTATTGTTCCCAGACCTTCAATTCTTTTTCTAAAAATTGGATTATTTGTGATTAATTTTTCGTATTCATCAATCTTAGGTCCAAACCAATCACAAAAGTCTATACATTTTTCTAACCATCCGTATGGAAGATCACATGCGACACCACCTATCCTAAAGAAATTATTATTTATCAGCCTCTGTCCAGTAGCAGCTTCCCAGAGATCATATATCATTTCTCTTTCTCTAAAAATATAGAAAAATGGAGTTTGAGCTCCTACGTCTGCTAAAAAGGGACCGAGCCACAAAAGATGATTAGCAATACGATTGAGTTCTAGCATTAGAACTCTGATGTAACTAGCTCTTTTAGGAACTGGAATATTAGCTAATCTTTCAGGAGCATTTACTACAATAGCTTCATAAAACATTCCTGCTGCATAATCCATTCTGCTTACATAAGGTACATACATTACATTTGTCCTATTTTCAGCTATCTTTTCCATTCCTCTGTGTAAATATCCAATTACTGGCTCACAATCAATGACATTCTCACCATCAAGAGTTACAACTAACCTTAAAACCCCATGCATTGAGGGATGGTGAGGGCCAAAATTGACCACCATTGGTTCTGTTCTAGTCTCTAGTTGAGCCATTCGAAATTTAACTTCTAAATAAATCTTAGTCGAAAGTTATGCAAACTGACCTATCTGATTCATCTTTTTTCAATCATAAATCAGTTATGACAGATGAGATTATGGCCTCATTAGAGCATTACCCATTAATCCATAACAACCAACTTAAAGGAATAGACGCAACTTTAGGCGGAGGCGGGCACTCTTATCATTTATTGAGAAAATATTCGGATTTAAATATAATTGGACTTGATCAAGATCCATTCGCAAGAAAATCAGCATCAAAAAAACTTGATGAATTTAAAAATAGGCTTGATATTAGGGCTACAAATTTTGCGGATTTTATGCCAAAAGAAAAAGTTTCTTTTGTGATTGCAGATCTTGGAGTAAATAGCAACCAAATTGATGACCCTAAAAGAGGATTTAGTTTCCAAAAAGATGGTCCGCTTGATATGCGCATGAATCCTTTTCTAGAGGTTGATGCAGAGAAATTAATTGAGGCTT
The DNA here is from genome assembly GCA_902570945.1 of uncultured Synechococcaceae cyanobacterium. Classification (GTDB taxonomy): domain Bacteria; phylum Cyanobacteriota; class Cyanobacteriia; order PCC-6307; family Cyanobiaceae; genus Prochlorococcus_A. The sequence goes on along the minus strand of CACGAJ010000007.1, from coordinate 26,081 downwards.
TAAATGAAAAAGATCTAGCTAACCTAATTTATAAATATGGAGAAGAGAGATTATCAAGAAAGATTGCTAGGAAAATAAAAATGGATTTGAAGGAAAATGGGAAATATTCTGGGACAAAAGAATTAGCCTATTCTATTGCAGGCTGCTTTCCACCAAAACAAAGATATAAAAAAATACACCCAGCAACAAGAACATTTCAGGCACTAAGAATTGCTGTCAATAAAGAAATTGAAGTATTAGAAAAATTTTTGCAAGTTGTCCCTGAATGGATTTTGCCAGGAGGTATTATTTCTATAATTAGTTTTCATTCCCTGGAGGATAGGTTAGTTAAAAATTCTTTTAAGAATGATCAAAGACTAAAAAACCTGACAAAAAAGCCAATAACTCCTTCCGAACAAGAAGTCGAACTCAATAAAAGAGCTAGAAGTGGAAAATTAAGAATTGCTCAATTAAAATAAAAGCCATTAATTTCTAGCGTAATGATCTGATCGTATTTGTAAGAATATTAATTGCTTGTTTTATATCTTTTGAATTAGTGCTTAATCCAATACTTAACCTTATTGAAGATTCTGCTTCTTTAAAAGATCTACCTAAGGCTAGTAAAACATGAGATGGTTCACCATTACTACATGCTGATCCACTAGAACAAATTATTTTAGATTTTAAAAGTTTATGAAACTTTGCTCCGTTTAAATCCAATACAGTCAAATTTAAATTGTGAGGTAATCTTTTTTCTATGGAGCCATTAATTAATAAACCAGAATTATTTTCTAACAAACCCTCTAAAAGGGTATTTCTATGCAAAAGTAATTTCTCAGCATTATTTTTTTGATTAAAAACTGCTATCTCTATTGCTTTAGCAAAGCCAACTACTAAAGGAAGAGGTAATGTACCAGACCTGAGACCATATTCCTGACCTCCTCCAACAATTAAAGGCTCAAGATTCATTTCTTCATCAATCAAAAGAAGTCCTATCCCTTTAGGACCATATATTTTGTGAGAACTCATCGTTATCATATTTACATCTGATAAAAGATTGTCTAACTCGATATAACCCAAACATTGCGCAAAATCAGAGTGAAAAGTTATTCCTCGCGATTTACAAATCTTTGAAATATTCTCTACAGGCTGGATAACTCCTATTTCATTATTTGCCAACATAACACTCACCAGAAATGTATCTTCTTTTATATTTTTTTTGAATTTTTCTTCTGAAATTAAGCCATCTTTCTCAGGATTAATTTCTGTAACCATAAATCCCTCTTTTTTTAGTTGGTTTAGGGGCTCCAAAACAGCTTTATGCTCTGTTTTTAAGGTAATAATATGTCCATAATTTCCTGTTTTTTTATAGTAATTTCTAGCAAACCCTAATAAGGCTAAGTTATTAGATTCAGTTGCCCCGCTTGTAAAAATAACTTTTTTATTCTTAAGAAATAAATTTTGTTCTATTTTTTCTCTTGAGGCTTCCAATATAGCGCTTGCGTTAATCCCCGCCAAATTAGATTTGCTTGCAGGGTTAGAAAATATCTCACTCCAAAAAGGTTTCATAGAATCAACAACATCTTTAGAGCAAGGAGTTGAAGATTGATAGTCTAGTAGTATGGGAGTTGAAAGCATTATGTTTAGTATATAAAATTCTGTTTATTACTAGAAAATCAAATTTAAGAATTTAAAAAATGAATGAAATTAATCAAATAAATAATGAACCGGTAAGAAAATCAAGAATTTTATTAGTTGATGATGAGCCTGGTCTAAGAACAGCTGTTAAAACATTTCTAGAAGATGAAGGCTTTGAAATATTTATTGCAGTTGATGGCGAGGATGGTTGGGAAAAAGCTCAAACAATTTTCCCCGATTTGATAATTAGCGATGTTATGATGCCACGAGCCAACGGTTATGATTTATTAGAAAAAATTAGAGAGGATGAAAAATTAGGAGGAACTCCAGTTATTTTTCTAACTGCAAAAGGAATGACCTTAGATAGAACAGAAGGTTATCTTGCAGGAGTTGATGATTATATTTCCAAACCTTTCGATCCCGATGAATTAGCTGCAAGAGTTAAAAATGTAATCAACAGACAAGAACGACTATTAAAAGAAGCGGCACGATTTGCAGATATTGACGTAAGCAAAATGGCAAAACAAATTACTGAAATAAAATCTATGCTCACAGACCAAAACCATACTAATCCAGAAAATAAAATAAATCTTCCTAGTTTTACTCCCAGAGAAGCAAGTGTGCTTCAACTAGTAGCAGAAGGACTGATGAACAAGGAAATTGCTAGAAAGCTTGAAACATCTATTAGAAATGTTGAGAAATATGTAAGTAGACTTTTTATCAAGACAGGTACATCTAGCCGAACAGAATTAGTTCGTTATGCACTTGAAAATCATTTAGTAAAATAAATTATTTAATTTTTTGGAATTCAATTAGTTTTGAAAAATAAAAAGGAGCTTGATTTAATTTCTTTTTAACAACTTTAAATCCTCTTTCTTTAGCAGCATTAATAATACCCTTTTCTTTTAATGTATATGCCCTTGTAGTTTTACTTGGCCCAGGAAATAATTTTCCAATATTTTTTAGAACAGCAAGAACTGGTGTATAGGGAGCAAAGCTAACGATTAGTTTTTCTTTGCTTAAATCGCATAGATGTTGAACCATTTCTTCTGCGACCGGTTGAGGATAATGAATAAATACATCCAAACAAACTACAACATCAAATAATCCTTTTAATTTTTCCAGATCACAGACTTCATATTTGATTTTGCCTTGATTCAAACCTAATTCATTAATGCGTTTTTTTGTTTCTTTAATCATTTCAGATGAAATATCGCTCACCTGTAGTTCTTTTATACCGAGTCTTAATAAAGGTATGGAAAGACTTCCTACACCACAGCCTGCATCACAATAACTTTTTTTTGTTAGTTCATGATAATTTTTAATGTATGAGACTACATCATCTACAGTTTTTTGATGTCCTTTCCTAATATTTTTCTGAACTGTATTAATTTCATCAGATTTGCTGTAAATTTTATTCCATCTTTCAAAGCCAGTACCATTAAAATACTCTCTTACTTCACTTTTTTCGATAATCTTATTTGACGTCATAATATTCTATGAAAATTTATTCTTTTTATACTAACTAACTGGCGCCAAATTAATTGCACGCCATTATGGGAAAGAATTGATTTGTTATTTTGTCAGAATTGAATTCTAAAGATATTTATAAGATTGCTGTCGTAATGGGTAGTGATTCAGATCTCAAAACATTGAAACCAGCCATAGATATTTTAAAAGAATTTGGAATAAAAACTGAAGTTTGTATACTTTCTGCACATCGAACACCTATTGAAATGATGGAATATGCAAAAAATGCAGAATCAGAAAACATAAAAGTAATAATTGCTGGTGCTGGTGGTGCTGCTCATCTTCCAGGAATGCTGGCATCCATAACTTGCATTCCTGTAATTGGCGTACCAGTAGAGAGTAAGACACTTAAGGGGATTGACTCTCTTTTATCAATCGTTCAAATGCCCGCTGGAATTCCAGTTGCAACAGTTGCAATTAATGGAGGTCAGAATGCTGGATTATTGGCAATAGAGATGATCAGTTTATTTGATGAATCCATAAAGAAAAATTTGAAAGAATTCAGAGAAAATCTCCATTCACAGGTAAGAACTAAAAATAGTAAGTTATCAAATATTGGACCTGACAATTATCTTCAAAATAAATAAACTAATATTTTTCTATTAGGACTTGTTAAGAAAGTTTTCTTTTTTAAGGTAGTAAATAATTTTTTCAACGGAATCATTTAAATCTAACGAACCTGTATCAACAACAATTTCGGGATTAAAAGGAGCTTCATATGGACTAGAAATCCCTGTGAATTCCTTAATTTCACCCAAACGAGCTTTCTTATAAAGACCTTTAGTATCCCTATTTTCGCAAACTGTGATATCAGCAGCACAATAAACTTCAATAAAATCCTTAGATCCAATAATTTTTCTCACCTTATCTCTATCGCTAATAAATGGCGAAACGAATGCTGTAATAGTTATTATCCCAGCATTCATAAATAAATTCGCAACTTCGCCAATTCTTCTTATATTTTCTTCTCTATCTTCATCCGAAAAACCAAGATCTTTACATAAACCGTGTCTAATATTATCTCCATCCAACACATAAGTCGAAAAACCATCTAAGTGTAAAACTTCATTTAAAGCGTTGGCCAAAGTACTTTTACCAGAACCAGATAAACCTGTAAACCAGATAACCATACCTTTATGACCTCTCATTTTCTCTAACTTTTCTCTATCGATAGTTAAATTGTGCCACTTTATATTGGTTGACTTTGTTTGATTTTGTTCTTTCATTTTTTTACTTCATCAAAATTAAAAACCTATCCTAACCCTTGCTTCATAAATTATGAAATCCCTCTTTACGAAGAAACTCAATTGATTTCGATACCATATCACCCTGTAACTGGATATTTCTATCAATTAATGTTCCTCCAGTCCCACAAAAAACTTTAATTTTTTTTAGTAATTCTTTTAATAAAATTTCATCCTCAGTGCCTAAACCTCTAATTAAAGTTATAGTCTTACCCTTTTTACCTTTTTTTTGTTTTGAAATATTTATTTTTGATCTTTTATTAAAATTATCTACCTTAGCTGTTTCTTCAGATTTCTTTTCTTGATTATCAAATTCGATCCAATTCTTTTTTCCCATTATTTTCAAAATAATCTATAGTTAGTTAATACTTATTCTATAGAAAAAGTGGTAAGTACATTTTCTCGCACTGATCAAAACTATAAAAATGACGATTTAAATCAACCCTCCAAAGAGGGAAGATTTGGAAAATATGGTGGTCAATATGTTCCTGAAACGCTAATGCCCGCTCTTTTTGAACTTGAGGACGCCGCATCTAATGCATGGAAAGATAAACTTTTTGTAGAAGAATTAAATCATCTACTCAAGACTTATGTAGGAAGAGAAACACCACTTTATGAAGCCAAAAGACTTACTGAACATTACAAAAATAAACAAGCAACTCCTAGAATATGGCTTAAAAGAGAAGATTTAAATCATACTGGGGCTCACAAAATTAATAATGCTCTTGGACAAGCTTTATTGGCAATAAGAATGGGCAAAAAAAGAATAATTGCAGAAACTGGAGCAGGTCAGCATGGAGTTGCTACTGCTACTGTTTGTGCGAGATTTGGCTTGAAATGTATTATCTACATGGGTGCTGAAGACATAAAAAGGCAATCCCTTAACGTTTTCAGAATGAAACTTTTAGGAGCTGAAGTTAAAGTTGTAAATTCTGGAACTGCAACACTTAAGGATGCTACTAGTGAGGCCATTAGAGATTGGGTTTCTAATGTCGAAACCACACACTACATTTTAGGATCTGTTGCAGGCCCGCACCCTTTCCCAAAGATTGTGCGAGATTTTCATGCAGTTATAGGTGTAGAAACTAAAAAACAATGTTTGGAATCATTTGGATCTTTGCCCGATATTTTGCTCGCTTGTGTAGGTGGGGGATCAAATGCAATGGGGCTTTTCCATCCTTTTGTTAAAGAAACTTCTGTACGTCTTATTGGAGTTGAAGCCGCAGGAAGCGGAGTTGATACTGACAAACATGCTGCCACTATCACTAAAGGGTCAGTTGGAATTTTGCATGGATCAATGAGTCTTCTCTTGCAAGATGATAATGGTCAAGTACAAGAAGCTCACTCAATAAGTGCAGGTTTAGATTACCCTGGAGTAGGGCCTGAACATAGCCATTTAAAAGATATAGGTAGAGCAGAATATGGATCAGTCACAGATCAAGAAGCTTTAGACGCCTTAAAACTTGTTAGTGAACTAGAAGGAATTATACCTGCACTTGAAACTTCCCATGCCTTTGCTTGGTTAGATAAATTATGCCCTACTCTTGAAAAAGATACTCATATAGTTATCAATTGTTCTGGTAGAGGCGACAAAGATGTTAATACTGTTGCATCTTCATTAGATATTTAATCAATACCTTGGGATTGATGGGTCAATATATCTACTCCATCCATCAATACCCTCCTCCAAATTCCATATTTCGCTCACAATATTATTATCCAAGCACCATTGAGAAAAGTTATAACTTCTTATTCCTGCATGACAGGTAACTACAATTTCTCTGTCTAATAAACCAGCAAATATTTCTTCAACATATTCAGATGTGACTTTACTAATTGGTATATGTAAAAATTCTTTTGAGAAACGAGCTATTTCAAGCTCTGACTGTTCTCTTACATCAATCAAAACTGGATCTTCTTTCTCAGAATTAAACCAATCATTGAGACTAGAAGCATTTATAGATTTTGGATAACTTCCCAATTTATAGGATAAATTATGTGTTATTTACAATTTAATAAATTAAGTTGCAGTAGGAAGTTTATCGTTAAAAATAAAAATAAACATTGATAATGAAACTTAGGGTAGTAGTAATAATACTATTATTATCTTTATTACTTTTTTTTGGCTTTAAAAAAGTTGCTGCTAATAAAAATAAAGAGCAAAGTACTAATATTGAGCAACTAAATATTTTAAAATTTATACCTGAAAACAATAAATTATTATTTATTTCAAATTTAGATAGCTTTAATATTGTCAATAATAATGAAAAAGATAAAAATAGAAAAAATCAAGATAACTTCGTTTTAATACAAGAATCTATATTAGATTACTTAGGTATAGATCTAGGCAACAATAAAATAGAAGATATCTATAACAATGAACTTATAATCTCAACTTTTGAAAATAATAAAAAGCTTAAGGATGATATTTTGATTATTTTTAAAATTAAGCCCGAAAAAACGATAGAAGATTTATTAAATTTGCCTAATAAAATTGATCAGATTGATGAGATAATTTCAATTAATAGAGATAACAAAATAAATTTCCTTAACTTTATATACCGAACCGAGGATAATTATATAATTGCCTCATCAGATAAAAAATTAATCAAAAAAAGTATTAACTCCAGCAGTGATTTTAAAGAAAAAAAATTTCAATATGAGGGAGAACTTTTTGGACTAAAAAACGAAAAAAATATATTATTCACAAATAAATTTTGGGACAGTGTATTTTTTGATAAGGAAATTTTTAATGAGAATAAGGAGGATATTATAGCCACAACATTTGACTTAAAAAATAAACATTTAATTTTAAAATCATATTTACTAAATAATAAAAAAAATATTGATATTCTTACTTACGATCAGTTAATAAATAAAGAGAAAACTAATGAAGATAATCCTGAAATTTCAATTTTTAGTGATATAAAAAATTTTGACAAATATCTAAAACCTTTAATAAATGATTTTGAACTCAATTTTTTTGAAGAGTTTAATCAAAATGACAATCAAAACATTTTAATTCTCAATTCAAATAAAGATTGGCTTATTACATTTGAAAAAAATAATGAAGATCAATTTGATTTAAGTGCTTTGAACAAGCTAAAAGATTTCAACAAATATACTTTGAGACAAAATGAAGATATTTATTCGATATACTCCAAAGATATTCTTGAAGAAAAAGACGATGTTATAAAACACTTAACTTATGAAAATTTATATACAATAGAATCAGGAGGTTTACAAATCGTAAGCAATCACTTAATTGATGGTAAAAAACTGGAGAAAATATCAAAAACATTTTTTAACCTAAAGAGTAATAAAGATAAATCTGCTTTTCTTTATTCAGAAGTTGATATCAAAAATAGTAATTCTAATAAAATTGAATATTTTTCTAATTTGCAGGACCTTAATTTTCTAATTAAAAATATTTTAAAAATATCGAATGAAGAATCGCTAGAAATCATCAGTCAATCTATTCCCGAAAAAAATCCAATTCTTTATAAAGAAACAATATTAAAAATTCTTTAAATTAAATTAATTCAAACAAGCTTTAAACACAATCATTTTAATTTTTTATGAAGTTAAAACTTGTGGTTAATTAAAAATTATTTGACTATCTTTAATCTATAAGTATTTGATATTGAATTAAGCAATTGGATAGCAACAAACTAATTTTAAAACCAGGATTAGAGGGTGTCCCAGTTACTAATTCATCTATTTGTGATATTGACGGCAACAAGGGTAAATTATTATACAGAGGCTATTCCATTGAGGAACTATCCCAAAAAAGCAGTTTTTTAGAAACTGCTTACCTATTGATTTGGGGTGAATTGCCTACAGCTATTCAACTAAGAGATTTCGAACAAGAAGTTCAGATGCATCGAAGATTAAGTTTTAGAGTCAGAGATATGATGAAATGTTTCCCTGCATCCGGTCATCCAATGGATGCTCTTCAATCTAGTGCGGCTTCTTTGGGGCTCTTCTATTCACGTAGAGCAATAGATGATCCTAATTACATCTACAACGCAGTTATAAGACTAATAGCAAAAATACCCACAATGATTGCTGCGTATCAACTAATTAAAAAAGGACAAGACCCAATTCAACCTAGAGATGATTTAACTTACTCATCAAATTTTCTTTACATGCTGACTGAAAAAGAACAAGATCCTATAGCTGCAAAAGTTTTTGATAGGTGTTTAATTCTACATGCCGAACATAGTTTAAACGCAAGCACATTTAGCGCTAGAGTGACTGCAAGTACTCTTACAGACCCATATGCAGTCATCGCCTCTGCAGTAGGAACCCTAGCTGGCCCATTGCATGGAGGGGCAAATGAAGATGTTATTGCAATGTTAGAAGAGATTAAAACCCCAGACAATGCTGGGTCTTTTTTAGAAAATGCAATAAAAAATAAAAGTAAGATAATGGGCTTCGGCCACAGAGAATATAAAGTCAAAGATCCAAGAGCAATAATTCTTCAAAAACTGGCAGAAGAGCTTTTTGTTCGATTTGGAGCAGATGAAATGTATGAAGTTGCTAAATCACTTGAGGCAGAGGCAATACCAAGACTTGGGCCTAAGGGTATATTCCCTAACGTGGATTTTTATTCTGGTCTTGTTTATAGAAAACTTGGTATTCCTCGTGATTTATTTACTCCAATTTTTGCTATATCTAGAGTTGCTGGTTGGTTAGCGCATTGGAGAGAGCAACTTGGAGCAAATAGAATTTTTAGACCATCGCAAATCTATACAGGTTCAGAACCAAGAGATTGGATCAGCTTAGAAAATAGAGAATAATATTTGCAGCTTTTCATAAAAAACACACATATTGTTTGTTAAGAGTTAACCTATTAAGTAAGTAACAAAAAAATTTTGGAATACGGATTAGATCTCGAATATAGTTTTAATGAATTCTTACAAGGTTTTGGCCTTTCCAGCGAAATCGCCCATATAATCTGGCTTCCTCTACCTATGCTTTTGGTTTTAGTAGCGGCAGTTGTTGGAGTTTTAGTAACAGTTTGGCTTGAAAGAAAAATATCTGCTGCTGCTCAACAAAGAATAGGTCCCGAATATGCAGGAGCGCTTGGCGTCCTCCAACCAATTGCAGATGGTCTTAAGCTACTTGTCAAAGAAGATATTATTCCTGCTAAAGCGGATGGAATTCTGTTCACTGCAGGACCTATATTAGTTCTTGTCCCAGTTATTCTGTCCTGGCTAATTGTTCCTTTTGGACAAAACCTTTTAATAAGCAATGTTGGTATTGGAATTTTCTTATGGATCGCTTTAAGCAGTATTCAGCCAATTGGCCTTCTTATGAGCGGATATGCATCAAATAATAAGTATTCTTTATTAGGAGGTTTAAGGGCAGCAGCTCAATCAATAAGTTATGAAATTCCTTTAGCTTTATCTGTGCTGGCTATCGTACTAATGACAAATTCTCTAAGTACTATTGACATTGTCAACCAACAAAGTGGTGCTGGAATCCTAAGTTGGAATATATGGAGACAACCAGTTGGTTTTATAGTCTTTTGGATTTGTGCTCTTGCAGAATGTGAGAGACTTCCATTTGACTTACCCGAAGCTGAAGAAGAATTAGTTGCAGGATATCAAACTGAATATGCAGGGATGAAATTCGCATTGTTTTATCTTGGTAGTTACATAAATTTAATACTTTCAGCTTTATTAGTATCAATACTTTATTTAGGAGGATGGGGTTTTCCTATTCCAGTTGAATTAATAGCTAAGTTTTTAAATTTACCCATCAATGCACCCTTTATACAAGTTTTCACTGCATCAATAGGAATTGTTATGACTGTATTGAAAGCATATCTATTAGTTTTTATTGCAATATTACTGCGTTGGACAACTCCTAGAGTAAGAATAGATCAACTATTAGATCTAGGATGGAAGTTTCTTCTTCCAATTTCTCTTGCTAATCTTTTGATAACTGCAGGATTAAAACTTGCATTTCCGCAATTCTTTGGTGGTTAAACTTAAGTAAATATACTTAAATTTAAAATTAATCCACTAAAATAAAATAACTAAGTAAATTCTTCAAAATGAAAAATTTCCTTCATCAAATAAATAGCTATATCAAAGAAGCATTTAATGCTGGCAAATACTTATATAATGGCTTATCAGTAACTTTTGATCATCTTCGAAGAAGACCTGTTACTGTCCAATATCCATATGAAAAATTAATACCTTCTGAAAGATATAGAGGAAGAATACACTATGAATTCGATAAATGTATTGCTTGTGAAGTTTGCGTGAGAGTATGCCCTATAAATCTTCCAGTAGTTGATTGGGTAATGAATAAAGAAACCAAAAAAAAGGAACTTAGAAATTATTCTATAGACTTTGGAGTTTGTATATTTTGCGGAAATTGTGTTGAATATTGCCCAACTAATTGTTTATCGATGACGGAAGAATATGAATTAGCTACTTTTGATAGACACAATCTAAATTTTGATAACGTTGCACTTGGTAGACTACCTACAAATGTCACAACAGATCCTTCAGTCAAACCTCTAAGAGAACTTGCCTATCTACCTAAAGGTGTCATGGACCCTCATGAAATCGCAGCTTCAGATACTAGAGTTGGTAAATTACCTGAAGAAGTCTATGATTGGATGAAACCTGAATCTAATGAAAATAAAGATAAAGTTTCTAATACAAACAATTAATTTCCATTAATTTATGTCAATTGCAATAACAACTCAAATTATTTGTTTTTCAATTTTATCTTTAGTTATCCTTATTGGGGCACTTGGTGTTGTATTGCTAGAAAGTATTGTTTATTCAGCCTTTCTTCTAGGTGGAGTTTTCATGAGTGTTGCAGGATTATATCTTCTTTTGAATGCAAGTTTTGTTGCTGCAGCACAAGTTTTAGTTTATGTAGGTGCAGTTAATGTATTAATAATCTTTGCAATAATGCTAGTAAATAAAAAAGAAGATTTAAAACCCATCAGTGACATTAAATCAAGAAGAATCATATCAACCTCAATATGTTTAACCCTGCTAAGCCTTTTAATAAGAGTTGACTTGACTAATGTATGGAGCCTATCAAGTCCTCAAAACTCTATAGGAGAAGAATCAACTATCAGAATTGGTGAACATCTATTTAGTGATTATCTACTTCCATTTGAAGTAGCATCAGTCTTACTTTTAATGGCAATGATTGGAGCTATTGTTTTAGCTAGGAGAGATGTAATGAGCAAGGATATTTCCACTGGATTACCTGTTGATCAAGAGTTAATTGAAAAATCATCAGAACCATTACTTACAAATAAAAATTAACCTTTCACTTTTCTTATGATGAGTTTAGAATCAATACCTATTCAAGCATTTTTAATAGTATCTTCAGCACTATTCTGTATTGGAATTTGGGGATTATTAAATAGCAGAAATGCAGTAAGAGTTCTTATGAGCATTGAGTTAATGCTAAATGCAGTAAATATAAACTTAATGGCGTTTTCTTCCTATGTTGATAATAATTTAATTCAAGGACAAGTTTTTACAATTTTTGTGATTACTGTTGCTGCAGCAGAAGCAGCAGTTGGATTAGCTATCTTATTATCTCTTTATAGGAATAGGGTGACTGTAGATATGGAAAGTTTTAATTTATTAAAATGGTAAAACCACTAAATGAAACTTTCATTAGTGCTTATAATATATCGTTCAGATAGTTCTATAGCTCAAGAGGCTTCTAAATTTTGTGAAGAAGTCCTCAAAGCTAAAAATATAAAATCAAAAAGAATTCAAAGTGATTTTCATGGAGATGAAATTGCGAAGCATTTTTATAAACTAGAATTACAACCAAATATTGGCATAGTTCTTGGTGGAGATGGAACCTTTCTAAAATGTGCAAATGCTTTAGCTGATTATGATATTCCTTTGTTGAGCATTAATATTGGCGGTAATCTGGGTTTCCTTACGCAAGAAAAAGATTTTTTGTTTGACAAATCTTTTATTGAAATCCTTGAAAACGAAGAATATAAAATTGACTTTCGTAATAGATTAAATTGTAATGTTTGTATTAATGAGAAAAGTTCTGAGAAAAAGATTATAAAAAGCTACGATGCCTTAAATGATTTTTATTTTAAATCTGTTGAAGAAGACATTTCTCCAACCAACCAAATAGAAATTGAAATAGATAACGAGAAGGTTAATGAATACAAAGGTGATGGATTAATCATATCTACATCTACTGGTTCAACAGCCTACTCAATGGCTGCAGGGGGGCCTATAGTGCACCCTAGTATTAATGCAATGATAATTAACCCTATATGCCCTATGAGTTTGGCTAGTAGACCAATAGTTATACCTAATACAAGTAATGTAATTGTAAAACCTGTCAAAAAAAGTAAAGGGGAAATTAAATTATGGAGAGACGGGTCAAAATGTATGACCATTAAGGAAAATTATTATTGTGAGATCAAAAAAGGGCAATCGCCCTGCAAAATAATAAAGTTTAAAAAAAGCACAAGCTACTATAGTACCCTAATAAAAAAACTAGATTGGAAAGGTGATTTATCTCAAAAAAATTTCAAAAATTAAATGGCCCTAGAGATAGAAAGAAGATTTCTTATAAAAAATGATAATTGGAAAGAATTCATAAATAAAAAAATTTATATTGAACAAGGATATTTATCCAAAAGTTTAGATGGTTGGATTATTAGGGTAAGGCTTACTAACAAAAACTCTAAAATTGCACTTAAAAAACATATCAAAGGCTTTACCAACTTTGAATTCGAATACTCCATTCCACGAAGCGATGCTGAAACAATAATGTCAAATCTTTCCAATAAAATTAAAAAAGATAGATATTTTCTAAAAATTGAAAAAAAATCTTGGATTATAGATTGCTTTAAAGAAAATAATTATCCACTTGAAATTGCAGAAATTGAACTTTCTAATGAAGAGGAAGATTTAATTCTTCCATCTTTCATCTCAAAAGAAATTACTGGGCTGTCCCATTACTACAATTTTAGTCTTGCTAATAATCCTTTTTCAGAGTGGAAAGAATAATATCTAACAAATTCAAAAAGTGACTAGTCAGAGGAACCACCCATCCTTTATATTTTCTTTATATTTAAGCAAAGTATTTTTTCTTAAGATGTATGGTCTTTACGATAAAGAAGGAATATTAAGGTTTGTTGATTCAGACAAAGATGTTTGTATCGCATACGCAGAACTCTTCGAATTAGGTTCTACAAATTATTGTTTAATGGACTTGGCTGAACATAAAAAAAAAGGCAACGATACTAATCTTGATCAGAGTCTGGAAGGGAGCAACAATTAAATCCATCTCTACAAATCTTTCCATTATCCATTGCCCAATTTAAAAGTGCTACCCTATTTTTAGAACCTGTTTTTGTGAACATATTACTCACATGATTGTCTACAGTTCTTTTACTGATAGTAAGTTTTACTGCAATTTCTTGATTTGTGAGTCCATCAGCCACTAGATCAATGATTTCCATCTCTCTTGTCGAGAGGCCCATCAAATCAATGTTGTTTACTTCTTCTTCAACCATTTGCATTTAAACAGTTCCTTTTTTATATTAATTAAGTTTAGCAATCTCAATACACTTGTTAACCAAGTAGGATAAAAGCAATTGAAATCAAAACTTCAGCAGACTTTAGAAAAAAAATCCAAAGTAATCACGGCAGAGTTAATGCCCCCCAGAGGTGGAAACCCCATTAGATCTCTTAAGATAGCACAACTTTTGAAAGATAAGGTACATGCTGTTAACATTACTGACGGTAGTAGAGCTGTTATGAGAATGTGCAGCTTGGCAATGTCCAAACTATTACTGGAAAATGGGATAGAACCAGTAATGCAAATATCTTGCAGAGATCGTAATAAAATTGCTTTACAATCAGACATTCTTGGGGCAAATGCTTTAGGAATTAAAAATATTTTATGCATTACCGGTGATTCAGTAAAAGCGGGAGATCAGCAAAATGCTAAAGCGGTTCATGAGTTTGAGTCCGTTAGGTTGTTAAAACAAATTCAAGCCTTCAACAAAGGGATTGATCCTACTTTTGGAGAACTTTCCGATAAAAAAACATTTATATTTGCAGGAGCTGCAGCAGACCCTAGTTGCAGAAATCAAAAAAGTTTAAGAAATAGAATGATAAAGAAAAAAGAAGCTGGAGCTCGATTTATACAAACTCAAATGGTTATGGAAAAAGAAAATTTGATAGAATTTTGTGACAACATAAGCAAACCTCTCGAAATTCCTGTGATTGCAGGTGTTTTCCTGTTGAAGTCTTACAAAAATGCGCTCTTTATAAACAAATACGTCCCAGGTGCAAACATCCCTGATAATGTTTTAAATCGTCTTAAAAATGCTAAAGAACCTTTAAAAGAGGGAATACAAATTGCAGCTGAACAAGCTCAAGATTTTATTAAAATTGCAAATGGAATTCATCTAATGGCAGTTAAGGCAGAACATTTAATACCTGAGATTCTTGAAAAAGCCGATCTTAATCTGGAATATTAATCAAATCAGTACCTAACAATTCTGCCATTGCCTTCTGCTGTGGTGATGGCACAGTCATGTCAGATCTTCTTGAATCTGTTATTAACCAATCCAAAGATGCATCTTGCAAATCAAAGTGATCTCCGTTTTTATCAACACAGTAGCGGCCAAATACTAATTTATCTACTAGGCGAACACCCTTACCGATTTTGGAATAATCAAAAATAATTGAATTGTCAATTGTTGCGCCTTCGCAAATACAACAACTTGGGCCAATCATCGCAGGTCCAATAATTGTTGCACCATCTTCTATTCTTGTCATTCCACCTATATATACTGGCCCAGTAATATCAACGTTGTCCCAATTAGCAGCAACATTTAGTCCAGTGTAAACTCCAGGTTTAATTTCTTTGCCAGGTATCTCCACTTGTCTTACCTTGCCTTGTAATACGTTACGAATGGCGCTCCAATAATCAGGAACTTTTCCAATATCTACCCATTCGAATTCCATTGGTAATGCAAAAAATGGTAAATCCATTTCAACAAGTTTAGGGAAAAGATCAGCACCAATATCAAATTTCTCACCTGATGGTATGTAATTAAATATTTCTGGTTCAAAGAGATAAATACCTGTGTTAATAGAATCACCTAAAGCTTTATCTACAGATGGCTTTTCTTGAAACGCTTTTATTCTTCCGTTTTCATCGGAGACAACTACGCCATAACTTGATACTTGATCTCTAGTTACTTTTTTAGTTATCAAACTTGCAATTGCTCCCTTCTCCTTATGTTTCTTGACTGCCTCCGTTAAATCTAAGTCAACTAAAGCATCGCCGCATAGCACAACAAAAGTTTCATCAAAAAAATTTTGGAAATCTTGAATTTTTTTTAATCCGCCTGCAGAACCTAAAGCATCTCCAATTAATTCTCCATCTTCAATTCTACCTTCAAAACTATACGCAATCTCCACACCGAATCTTTGACCGTCCCTAAAGTAATTTTCAATTTCTTCCGCAAGGTGAGAAACATTTACCATTATTTCTTTAAAGCCATGTTCTTTCAAAAGTTCTAAAAGAAATTCCATTACAGGTTTTTGTAAAATAGGTATCATTGGTTTTGGAATAATATGAGTTATGGGCTGAACACGTGTACCTTTTCCCGCCGCAAGTATCATTGCCTTCATGAATTCAAAACCTCTTTTTAAAGATTATACGTTATTACTATTAAGCTGCTAAGCAGCAGAGTTAGAGGTATTTGTTACCTCGAGATTTTCTATAGGCAATTGAGCTAAACCTCCATCAGGAATTATTCTTTTAATTTGGATTGGGCCATATAATGAATTAATTTGTTTAATTTCAATTTTGTTTTCAGAAGATAAAAATAACAAAGCCCAGAAAACGCCAAGACGATCCTTATCCAAATCTTTTTTTACAACTGTTTGCCACTTCTTAACTAAATATTCAAAATCTGTCCACTGCAATGCTTTTTCCCACCCATCAATAAATTTCCCTAATTCTTTAGTAGTTTCTGGTAATTTCTCGCGATGTGCTAAAGATTTGACTTGAGAAATTAAATCCCTGTCAGAATACTTTTTATTTCTTTTTCGCTTCTTTAACAAAAGATCTTGGGTTTCTATAACTTCAGCAATAGACTCTAATTGTCTTACCAATTCTCCCAATGTAGTTGTTCGTTGAAGAATTGGTTGTGCTATTGATCTTCTCCTTAAATATTTTTCAGGATGTTTAGGAAGATCAAATTCTTGATCAATCCAATCTTGATCATTCAAGTCAAAATCATCTTCAAAATCTGATGAATTTTCTTTAAAAACTTCAGATTCCAAAACCTGAGCCTTTAAGTTAACAAGTACTGAAGCCGCAAAAAATGCCTCGCTTGTCTCAGATAAATCCTTATGAAATGAAATTTGAGTATTTGAAGATTTTTCAAAAGTGAGTGAGTATTGCTCTAAAAAGCTATCAATTACACTTATTACATCAATGTCCCATGGATCAAGATCACCTTTTCCAGCAGCATCTTGAAGAAACTTAATCAACAATCTAGGGCCTAATTGTTGCCTATCAATAGTATTTAAATATGATATTTTTGGATAACGAAAATCTAATCATAAGATATCTTTTAATTTATTTAATGCCAAACAATATTGCATTAATTTAAGAAATTATATTGCTGGAGCCTTTAAGATCTCATTTTTCTTGGTTCCTGAGAAAATTTGTGTTTTTTGGACAGTTTTGACTACACTCAAATCTCTATCAACTAAATTATTAATAGATGCAAGGTAGCTTTCAGTAACTAATCTTGGGTATAAACCTATTCCTATTATCGGTAACAGTAAACAAGCAATGATATAAACTTCTCTAGGTTCTGCATCGATTAGGTTACGCTCTTTGGTTAATTTAGGATTTTCTTTGCCAAAGAAAATTTCTCGTAACATTGAAAGTAGATATACAGGCGTAAGAATTACACCTATTGCGGCTAAAGAAGCCATTACTACCCTAAACGGGAGAGTGTAAACTTCATCAGTAACAAATCCTGTAAATACCATTAATTCGGAAACAAATCCGCTCATACCAGGCAAAGCAAGGGAAGCAAGGGAACAAGCAGTCCATAGGGCAAACATGATTCTCATTTTTTGCCCTACACCGCTCATCTCATCAAGTTTAAGAGTCTTTGTTCTGTCATAGGTAGCCCCAACAAGAAAAAATAAACTAGCTCCGATCAACCCATGACTAACCATTTGCAGCATTGCACCGCTTGTTCCGAGGCTGCTAAAACTACCTATACCAATAAGAACGAATCCCATATGACTTATTGAACTATATGCAATTTTTCTCTTTAGATTTCTTTGTGCAAAAGAAGTTAAAGCAGCATAAATTATATTTACTACTCCTAGAACTATTAGTAATGGGGCAAATTGAGCATGAGCAACAGGTAATAGTTGGGCATTGAATCTTAAAAGCGCATATCCACCCATTTTTAATAAAATCCCTGCTAGAAGCATATGAACGGGAGCTGTAGCCTCTCCATGAGCATCTGGAAGCCAAGTATGAAGAGGTACTATTGGAAGTTTCACTCCAAATGCAATTAATAGTCCAACATAACAGAGTATTTGGAATTTTTGACTAAAATCTTGAGCTGCCAAATGTGAAAACTCAAAGTTAGGAATTTCAGCGCCATAGAAACCCATTGCTAATGCTGCTAGGAGAATAAATATAGAACTACCCGCTGTATAAATAATGAATTTTGTTGCTGCATATTGTCTATTTTTGCCACCCCAAATAGCTAATAGTAAATATACGGGAATTAACTCAAGTTCCCATGTTAAAAAAAATAAAAGCATATCTTGTACTGCAAATACAGCGATTTGCCCACCATCCATTACCAATATCAAAAAGAAAAATAATTTTGGTTTGAACTTGACAGGCCATGCAGCAAGAACTGCTAATGCAGTTATAAAACTAGTTAATAATATTAACGGCATCGAAATGCCATCAGCACCAACAGACCAAGTAAGACCTAAATCAGGAAGCCAACTAACATTTTCTTTCAGTTGCACATTCTCATTATTAATATCAAAGCCATTTATATATGAACCAACAGTTATTAGAAAAGTTATTAATGCAATAGACAGTGCATACCATCTAACCTCTTTTCCATCTCCTTTATCTGGGAAAAAAGGAATCACAAATGCACTACCAATTGGGAATAAAATAGAAGCTGATAGCCAAGGCAAATTAGACAAGCCAGCTCCCAAATTTCCCAGGATTAATGTCGCAAAATGTGTAAAAAAATAATTACTCAATTTGATTAAGAAGTTTTATTATGTAAATTCTAGAAATTTTCTGTATTTTTTCACCCTAATGGACAGTGAAGACACACAATTGAAATTAAGATACTTGAGGAGATTGGAAACCAAATATAGCAACTAATAAAATTACTCCTCCAAAAACAATAAGAGCATAAAATTGAGCTCTACCAGTCTCAAAATATTTTAACCCTTCTCCACTGCCTAAAGTTACCAGCCCAGTAAGATTTACGACACCATCAACAACCTTAGAATCAACTTCTAAAACTTCTTTAGCTAGTTTTCTACTACCCTTAACAAATATTTTTTCATTGATATCGTCTAGGTACCATTTGTTTGATAAAAATTGATTAATAGTGGGAAACTTTTCAGCAAATAAAACGGACAAATTAATTTTTTTCGCAAAATATGCCTGATAAGCAATAATTATTCCAGCAGATGCAATAAGAACTGACGCTATCGCTAAAGGCAAAAATTCTTTTAATTCGAATGCTTTTGCAGCAGCCTCTGCCTCTTCAGGATCAAGTAAATTTGCAATTTTACTATCCCATGGAAGTCCCATAAAACCTATAACGACAGAAGGTACAGCCAGAAATACCAAAGGAAATGTCATTGACCAGGGAGACTCATGAATAGAGCCGTGTTCTTCATGATCTTCTTTATTATCTTCATCTAGGTTTAATTTAGAAGCGATTAGAAGCTCTTCTTGCAATTTTTTATTCTCACCTCTAAATTCCCCTTCAAATGTCAAGAAATAAAGCCTAAACATGTAAAAAGCAGTCATGCCAGCCGTTAAAAGCCCAACGAACCAAAAAGCTGGAAAAGATATAAATGCGTTTCCGAGTATCTCGTCTTTACTCCAAAAACCTGCTAATGGTGGAATACCACTAATTGCTACACAACCTATTAAGAAAGTAGCAGATGTGTATGGCATTTTTTTTCTTAAACCACCCATCAATCTCATATCTTGAGCAAGAACAGGTTGATGGCCTACCACTTCTTCCATTGCATGTATTACAGAGCCAGATCCCAAAAATAGCATTGCTTTAAAGCATGCATGAGTAACTAAATGAAAAATTCCCGCTATTGGAGCTCCACATCCCATCGCAAGCATCATATAACCAAGCTGAGAAACAGTACTGTATGCCAAACCCTTTTTCAAATCCATTTGGGTCAAAGCTATGGAAGCACCTAAAAAACAAGTAATGGTTCCAACCAAAGCAATAATAAACTGAATGGAGGGAAATATTGAATACAAAGGTTGTAGCCTTGCTACTAGAAATATTCCTGCTGCAACCATTGTAGCGGCATGTATAAGGGCAGAAATAGGAGTCGGGCCCTCCATTGCATCAGGCAACCATACATGCAGAGGAAACTGCGCAGATTTTGCCATTGGTCCTAAAAAAACTAAAAAACAAAGGAGTAAGGCAGCCCAAAGAGGTATTGAATTATCAGATACTGATTGAGAAATTCCTATAGCTATTTCATTAAAATCAAAACTATTCGTTGCCCAAAATAGACCCAGAATGCCTAATAATAGTCCAAAGTCTCCTACTCTGTTAACAACAAATGCCTTCTGTGCAGCGTGGGCAGCACCATCTCTGTCGTACCAAAAACCAACCAATAAGTAAGAACACATTCCTACTAGCTCCCAAAAAACATAAATTTCTAACAAATTTGGGCTAACTATTAAACCCATCATTGAACTACTAAATAAAGCTAGATATGTAAAAAATCTGACATAACCCTTATCATGGGCCATATAACCATGAGAGTAAATCATCACTAATAAAGTTATTGTGGTTACTAAAGCAAGCATTACACTTCCCAAAGGATCAAGGACAAAGCCCATTGGAATTGTGAAATCACCAGCATTAGCCCATACAAATAATTTTTCTACTGATTGATAACCATTAATTTGTTCAAACAGTGCTTTGTAACTAATTACTGCAGATATGCCAACGAAAGAGATAAGACCTACAGAAACAATTTCTCGAGAATTATTAATTTTCTTATTTATACTTATGAGTCCTAAACCAGAAAAAATTGCTCCAATAAGTGGGAAAACAGGAATTAACCAGGCAATATCTGAGGCTTGAGGCATTTTTTAAAGGTTTTATAATTTGATTTTAAACTGTCAATTGAAAAATTCCGACAAAAATGATGAATTAAATGTTTTTACAGCAATATTTATGTACTGATGGGACCACCAAAGTACTCCTATTGCAATCAATATACCAAGTTGAGATAACCTAAAAAATTCTTTAATTTTAAATTCTTGCCTTCCTTCGAGTATTGCCATAAAGGGAATTATGGAAGTAGTTCTTTTAAACTTTTCAAATTCTTCTCCAAATCTATTTGATAATCTTTTATCCCCATGCCAGATTGCAAAAAGGTGATGCAAAATTAATCCAATAGAAGTAATTAATGTAAATGATGTGCCAATCCATAAAGTATGAGCAAAGCACCAAATTATTTGACCAAATGCTTGTGGATGTCTTGTGATTCTCATTATTCCGGTTCCATAAATTCGCACTTTAGGTTTTAAAACAGAGGGAATTTCAAGCAGATTGTATGTGGCGGGATATAAAAATAAAAAACTAATTGCAGTTAAAAACCAAACCATCAAAAAAACGAAATCATTGCCTTGAAAATTCCATAATCTGATTCCATCATATCTATGAGCTAAAAAATAACTAATTAAGATAATTGCAGATGGCAAACTTAAAAAAACAAAACATAACCGCCATAATCTCGGCCCCATCATAGATTCCGCCTTAATTCTTAGAGCAGCTCCACCACTATGAATTACCGCAAAAATCAAAGTCAAGAATAAGATTACTAGAGAAGTTTTATGAGTCTCCATAAATTTAAATTATTTAATAAAATTTTTGTTCTTAACAAGAATGCTTCTAAGCATTAGAATTATAGGAAATTGTAGGCATAATAGATGCCAGAATTACCATTTACTCTCGACCAATTAAGAATACTAAAAGCTATAGCGGCTGAAGGAAGTTTTAAAAAAGCAGCAGATCTCTTATATGTAACCCAACCTGCAGTTAGTTTACAAATTCAAAATCTAGAGAAACAACTTGAAATCACAATTTTCGACCGAGGTGGTAGAAAAGCTCTTCTAACTGAAGCAGGAAGACTATTACTTGAATATTGCGAACGAATTTTGAATCAATGCGATGAAGCTTGTAAAGCAATAGAAGATTTAAATAGTTTAAAAGGGGGAACACTTGTTATTGGTGCCAGTCAAACAACGGGAACCTATTTAATGCCAAAAATGATCGGTCTATTCAGACAAAAATATCCTGAAGTATCTGTTCAACTTCAAGTACACAGTACTAGAAGAACTGGCTGGAGTGTAGCCAATGGACAAATTGACTTAGCAATTATTGGTGGACAATTACCTAGCGATTTAGAAAATTTACTTCAAGTAATTCCATATGCAACTGATGAATTAGCACTAGTTTTACCCTCCAACCATACACTTGCTAACAAAAATGAACTTCTAAAAGAAGACTTATATAAATTAAACTTTGTAACATTAGACTCCCAATCTACCACAAGAAAAGTTGTCGATAAACTTCTTCAAGATTCTGGACTAGAAATTCAAAGATTAAAAATTGAGATGGAACTAAACTCTCTTGAAGCGATTAAGAATGCCGTTCAAGCAGGATTAGGAGCTTCATTTTTACCTGTTGTCTCAATAGAAAAGGAATTATCAGCTGGAACGATCCATAAAGCTTTCGTAGCCGACTTAGAAGTTAAAAGAGAACTAAAATTAATTACTAACCCATCAAGATATACTTCAAGAGCATCCGAAGTATTTAAGAAAAACATTTTGCCACAATTTGCTAGTTTAGAAAGTCCATTAAGACAAATATAAATTTATCAGAACTGGATTGCTTCTCTATTTATACCTATTCCTCCATCTTCGGCTTGACCATCGCCTTTAATTATAAATTTATTTTCATTTACATCAGTCTGATAAACGCATTTAACTATTGGTTTATCTCTTATTGATCCAATGTAAGCAAAAGTATTCATTCTTTGCTTACATTCTCTTACATCTTCATTACTAATTGCCCCTTGTTTTTGTAAAACTGTCCAATTCTCTCGCCTGATTACACATCCTGGCTGAAGAGCTGGTTGAGTTACAAAACTAGTAGATGGATTCAAAGTTGTATACATTTCAACATCAATTACGAAAGCACTTGCGCCCCATTGTCTACAAAATTCAGGATCTGGAACAGCCATATCTAATTGTTGTTGACTAGCTATATTTCCCTGTCCGCTACTTGTATTACTGTTAATGGCGCTCCCAATTCCAACACCTATGATTAGTACACCAGCCAAAACAGCAATGGTTCCTGTATTAAAATTAATCTTTTGTTCGGAAGAACCAGGTAATCTATTCTTTCTTTGACCGTAGGGATCAATATCTCTTGAATTTGAAGAATAATAATTTGTATTCGAGCCTCTACTAGGCCTTCTATTTGATGGTGGTCTAGTCACAGTACTTCGTTAGTCTTTGGTAGACCCATAGAATAGTTCATGACTCTACAATCTGGGTTGTAGCTTAATTGCCCGTTTTGAAGCAAAAATTTAATTAAAACTTCTATTTCGGATCCTATTTTACGAAGTTCATAATCATCTAAATCCATCCCAGCCCTCTCATTTATTAATTCATTAAATTTATCGTTTATTTTGGCCAAAGAATCTTTAGTCCAAATAAATTCGTTATCAGGATCTAAATCAAGAGTTAGCTTGTTGGGATGAAATTGTAATTCTTGATCAACTACTTCAGCTGTAAAAATCCTTACATGTCGAGTTGTTGATTTTAAAAGCATTTTTTCCATAATTTTGCGAAATAATCAACGAAAAAAACTATTATGTTCTAACTTTAATGTAGCTTATTAGTAAGTGTTAATTTATTTCTTGATTTAATAATGCGTGTTGCAATTGCTGGTGCAGGTTTAGCAGGTTTATCATGTGCTAAATATTTAGTTGATAATGGTCATATTCCGATCATTCTCGAATCTAGAGACGTTCTAGGAGGAAAAGTTGCGGCATGGAAAGATGAGGATGGAGATTGGTATGAGACTGGACTGCATATATTTTTTGGGGCATATCCTAATATGTTGCAACTTTTCAAGGAATTAGATATTGAAGATAGACTCCAATGGAAAAGTCATTCAATGATCTTCAATCAGCCATCTGAGCCAGGAACTTATAGTAGATTTGACTTCCCTGATATACCGGCTCCTGTCAATGGGGTTTCAGCCATACTTAGCAATAATGATATGCTTTCCTGGAATGAAAAGATCCTTTTTGGATTAGGTTTAGTGCCTGCAATGTTGAGAGGCCAAAAATACTTAGATAAGTGTGATACCAAATCATGGACAGATTGGCTCAAAGAACACAATATTCCAGAAAGAGTTAATGATGAAGTGTTTATAGCAATGAGTAAAGCTTTAAATTTCATTGGGCCTGATGAAATATCATCCACAGTTTTATTAACAGCACTAAATAGATTTTTACAAGAAAAAAATGGTTCTAAAATGGCATTCCTTGATGGAGCCCCTCCAGAAAGACTTTGCCAACCAATGGTTGATTATATTACAGCTCGTGGTGGAGAAGTTCATATGAATAGCCCACTAAGGCAAATCAACCTCAATGAAGACAGCACTGTTAAAAGCTTTACAATTGCCTCTTTAAACGAAAACGAAAAGAAAGAGATAACTGCCGATGCTTATGTTAGTGCGATGCCTGTCGATCTCTTTAAACTAATGATACCCAAGCAATGGAAAGGTCTAGATGCCTTTTCTAAATTAGATGGTTTAAATGGTGTTCCAGTTATAAACATTCACCTATGGTTCGACAAAAAATTAACAGATATTGACCATCTACTATTTAGTAGATCTCCACTTCTAAGCGTTTATGCTGATATGAGTATCACTTGTAAAGAATATGAAGACCCTAATAGATCAATGCTTGAATTAGTTTTCGCACCAGCAAAAGATTGGATTAATAAGAGTGATCAAGACATAGTTGATGCAACAATGGAAGAACTAGAAAAATTATTCCCAGCCCATTTCATGGGTGATGATAAGACAAAATTAAGAAAATATAAAGTAGTTAAAACTCCAAGATCAGTATACAAAGCAGTTCCTGGATGCCAAGAGTTCAGACCTAGTCAAAAATCACCCATTAAAAACTTCTTCTTAGCTGGTGACTATACAATGCAAAAATATTTAGCATCTATGGAAGGAGCTGTTTTAAGTGGTAAATTATGCGCGGAATCAATTAATAAGGAGTATTCCAAAACCCCTCAAAATGTTTCTTAATAACATTAAAGAAATTCCTAAATTTAGCTAAAACTTTTTGAAAAAGTCAATTTCTCAACTTGATCAAGCATATGAAATATGCCGTAAAGAAACCCAACAATGGGCTAAAACCTTTTATTTGGGAACTCTTCTACTACCACCAGAAAAGAGAAAAGCTATTTGGGCTATTTATGTATGGTGTAGACGAACAGATGAAATCATGGATAGCGAAGAAGCGTCAACTAAATCGCAAGATGAGCTTTCAGACAATTTAGATGCATGGGAAGAAAATACAAAAAATATTTTTAAAGGAAAAATTAAATCAGAATTAGATTCGGTCTTATTAGATACCATCAAAAAATATCCACAAAGTATTGAACCATATTTAGACATGATAAATGGTCAGAGAATGGATCTTAATAAATTTAGATATAAAGATTTTGATGAATTAAAACTCTATTGTTATAGAGTCGCAGGGACTGTCGGTTTAATGACTCAGAATGTCATGGGGATTGATAGCGCTTATACATCAGCACCATGGAGTGCAAAACCTGACCCCTCTGAAGCAGCCATCGCTCTAGGAATTGCAAATCAATTAACAAATATATTGAGAGATGTAGGAGAGGATAGACACAGAGGGAGAATTTATCTCCCACAAGAGGATATAGAAAAATTTAATTATTCTGAAGAAGAACTTTTAAAAGGCGAAATCAACAATCAGTGGAAGGCGTTGATGAATTTCCAAGTAACAAGGGCACGAGATTGGTTCCAAAAGTCTGAAGATGGAATCAAGTGGTTATCTTCTGACGCAAGATGGCCTGTTTGGACATCTTTACGACTCTATCGAGGAATTCTAGATTCTATTGAAAGGCTGGATTATGATGTTTTTAATAATAGAGCTTTTGTAAAGAATTCAGTTAAAGCTTTTGAGATTCCAATATCTTTTTTAATTTCTCGAATTAAATAGTTAAGCAGGAGTCTTCTGATTAGCCAATAAATCTTTTAATTTGGATAGTTCACCCGCCCATCTTGGATCAGGT
>CACGAJ010000006.1 GCA_902570945.1 uncultured Synechococcaceae cyanobacterium | reverse complement strand
TATATTTAGTTATTTTTCCAGAAGATATATTTTCTCTTCTCCAATTTTATCAGGCTCGGTTATCTTACAGCCTTTATCTTTTTCCATATTACAATTCTTCGTGGCAGGAAAAGACTTCCAGGTGCAAATTTTTTCTTGAGACTCTTCTTTTAAGATTATCCATCCGTCATCTAAATATTCTGAAATTCCATCATTTCCACATGAAAACTTTATTTCTATTCTTTTCTTTTCTGTATTAACAATTTCATTACTTTTTTCATCTGAATTATTTATTGGGGATTGTTTGTTGATTGATGTTTTACAGGCACTTAATAAAATGGTAATTAAAATTATTTGTGAAAATTGCTTTATTATTTTCATTTTTTTTAATTTCAAAGTTATTTAATTATAGATGGTTTCATTCTATTAATTTTAACAATTGATCCACTTTATTCATCAACGTTTTAACTTCATCTGGCTGCGGCAATATCAATTCTTCTGTAACTGCTAAATGCATTTTTTTTAAGTTTTGCCTTAAATCTTTCAAATGCATTTTCACGTTTTCCTTCTTTTGTCTTATGTCTGCCATTGGATTCCGAATTTAATTTTTAAAATTTTCAATTTCGTAGATTTCTTCACCACCATAACAAAAATTTGTTGATATCATTTTTACTTCTCTTTTATTAAGTCGTTTTGTATTTTTATTCTTAATAATATAATTTCTGGCATTCGTTTCACAATCTAATTTGTTTTTTGCATGTTTAACAACTGGATAAAAATATGTCAAAGTAACAATTACAAAAAATAAATTTATAAGTAATTTTTTATCATTTTTAAACAATTCCTTTGATTCCTTTTTGGCTTTAAGAATTTTTACAAGTAAACTGTCTGGCAAACCTAGTTGTACAAATAACAACTCTACCCACCATGGAAGGTCTTTATCTTTCTTTTTCTTTGATTTTTCAGAATTATTCATTTACTTAGTATCGTAATTTTGAGTTCTGATCTCTTGGGGATTACTATTCTCTTTTTTATGGATATCATCGAAAAATTCATTTGGGGTATATGAGTTTTATTTTGGTTTGGAAATTATATTTTTATTTTATAAGTTTTAATTTAATTTATCTATGAATTTGAGTATTGTAAATTTGTATTTTAAATAAAATTTATAGATGGCGAAAAAAAGAAGGAAGTTAAATAAAGATTTTGAGAAGAGAATATATTCATCGAAAAAAAACGTTGAATTGGTTTTGGCCAAAATCTATGATATTGATGATGAGGATATACAAAAAGAATATATAAGCTCCTTTAACAATGTTGTGTACTTGTACGATGAATTAAAAGAAAATTATGACCAGAAAGGATTTAATGATAATTCCGAAGAACTTCTTACAAGTTATAAAAAAGCTTTTATACGTTTCGAATCTGAATTTGAAATTTAATTATCTTTATAAGGTATTACAGGTATTTCAATTTTATTACCTTTCTCAAGATTAGCCCTTCTTTCTTTGAGATTTTTTATACAAACAAGTTCATTTCTTGCCTTTTTACAAATTTTCTTTATTTTGTAGTCACTAAGGGAGTATGCCTTATTCTCCAATACTATAAAAGTAAATAATAATAAAAATAAATTTAATGTTAATTTCATTGGTTTACGATTATGGAATTTTTAATTTACTTTTGCATATTCAATATCCATTATAAATATCGATAATCTGTTTTAATTCATCTTTACTTAAGTCTGTTGAAATAAAAACTTCTTGGGCTGTTTTACCCTTTCTTGCTATGGCTTTGTATCCGTTTATAGTTTTTACTGATAATCTTATGATCAATTTAGAAGATCTTCCTCTTACCCTTGTTATTACAGCTGGAGTTATTGTCTTAATATTGATATTGAGTGCAAGCTTTCTTAGTATTGGTATTAGACCATCGATATTTGAACTATGATTTAAAACTAACCTTCCCAATTTTTTTTATTTTATTCTATTTACAAAATTGTGTTTCTGAGTAATTAACATTAGCTCAAAAATGATTGAAAGATTTGAAGTTCTGTTATATTTATGTTAGTGATTTTAATCTAATGATCTTTCAGTTAGGATGGGCCGCATTAGCTGCAATTTTTACTTTTTCAATTGCAATGGTTGTTTGGGGAAGAAATGGTGACGGCTCTATTGATATATGATTTCATTTTCGACTTATGAAGTCTATTTAAGTAAATTTCTTATTATTTCATCATTTGTTCTACTAATATTTATAACCCTCGCAGTAATCTATATATCTTACATTTCTTGGAAAGATAAGAAAAGATTGAAAAAATAGTTATTAATTTTGTTCTTTTTTCTTATCTTTAATTCTTAGTTCTTCAATTAATTCTTTTGCCTGCTCCATTTTTGAGATAGTGCTTTTGTAAATTCCAATATCTTTTTCCGCTTTATCAGTAGATAAGTTTAACTTCGCAAAAACATCAGTAATAATCTTACTCATTTCTGATTCATTTTTTTCTATTAAATCTTGTGAATTTGAAACTAATATATATACACCTAAGTTCAATATCCTTGAAGGATAAAGTTTAGAATTACTTTTCTTTTGTAATAAAATTAATGTATCGTTAAGTGATTTTTCTTTAAGTTCATTCTGAGATTTTTTAGAAATTTCTTTTATCTCTTTTGCATCAAAAGTCGTGGAACTGCATAAAGATTCAAAAAGAAGATCTAAATGTTTCTCAGGT
Organism: uncultured Synechococcaceae cyanobacterium; assembly: GCA_902570945.1. Taxonomy (GTDB): domain Bacteria; phylum Cyanobacteriota; class Cyanobacteriia; order PCC-6307; family Cyanobiaceae; genus Prochlorococcus_A. The sequence continues at coordinate 50,873 of CACGAJ010000006.1, read as the reverse complement.
TTGTATCCTTTCATTAATACTTTGAATGTTTCTGTGAGACCAACACAAAACAGAAAATCTAGTGAAAATTCACTTTGATGATTTAAAAGATTCAGTTCCACAAGCATTTCATCAACTATTCTTTTATATAAACCTGGAATTACGAAAGGGAATTGTTCATGAAATAACTTTTTGCTATCTGAAACAGTCAATTTTTCTTTCAATTTTTTATATGTAAACCTTAATAACCTTAGCGTATGTTGACTCAATATCGTTAATATCTATTAAAGAGATAAATATTATTATGATCCCTTTAGTTTTAGAAGAATCTGGTGGTAATGAAAGAGTCTTTGATATATATTCGAGATTGTTAAGAGAGAGAATAATCTTTCTTGGAGAACAAGTCACAAGTGAAACTGCTAATAGAATTGTTGCTCAATTATTATTCCTTGAAGCAGAAGACCCTGATAAGGATATCTATATGTACATAAATTCACCAGGAGGATCAGTTTATGATGGTTTAGGTATTTTTGACACAATGCAACATGTTAAACCAGATATTCATACAGTCTGTGTAGGTTTGGCAGCAAGTATGGGCGCTTTTTTATTAGCGGCAGGTACCAAAGGTAAAAGAAGTAGCCTCAGACATTCAAGAATTATGATACATCAACCGCTCGGAGGGGCTAGAGGACAAGCTAGTGATATTAGAATTCAAGCAGATGAAATTTTATTTTTAAAAGATCGTCTTAATACAGAGTTGGCAGAAAGGACTGGTAAGGATTATGAAATTATTAAAGAGGATACAGATAGAGATTTCTACATGTCACCAAAAGAAGCCGTTGATTATGGATTAATAGATCTAGTTCTAGATAAGAAACCTATTAAAATTTAATTTAATAATTGAGGTGTTCTTTCCTTGTTAGGAATAGGAGTATATTTGGAAAGAATATTAACGAATTCTTCACCATCTAAAGTTTCTTTTTCTATTAATAGATCAACTATCTTGTCCATAGCTTCTCTATTTTTGCTAATTATTGAGTAAGTTTCTTTATAACATTCCTTAACCATTAATCTTACACTTTCATCAATTTGTTTCGAAATTGAATCAGATACTTCACTTCTTGTCATCAAATCTCTTCCAACAAAAACCTCTTGGTTTCCTCCTTCTAAAGCTATAGGACCTAAATCACTCATCCCAAATCTAGTCACCATTTGACGTGCCATAGAAGCTACTTGTTGAAAATCACCACCTGCTCCAGTCGTAATTTCACCTTTTCCGAAAACTACATCCTCAGCAGCTCTTCCTCCTAATGCGCCCATTATTCTGGCTTTTAATTGAGCTCTGCTGACTAATGTTTGCTCATCATCGGGAGTAAACCAGGTTAATCCTTTAGCTTGACCTCTTGGAATGACGGTTACTTTTTGGACAGGATCATGAGCTTTCACTAGTGAACCAATAAGAGCATGTCCTACCTCATGATAAGCAATTAATCTTTTACTTCTCCCATCTGTTAGTGGAGACCCCTCCATCCCAGCGACAATCCTATCTACAGAGTCATCAATTTCTGAAATGCTAATAGAATCTTTTCTTCTTCTGGCAGTTAATATGGCTGCCTCATTTAGTAAATTTGCTAAATCTGCTCCTGTAAAACCTGGAGTTCTTCTTGCGATGCTTTCAAGTGTTAATTCCTTTTGAAGTTTTTTATTCCTAGAGTGAACTTCGAGTATTGATAATCTACCTTTGATGTCAGGAGCGTCTACAGTTACCTGTCTGTCAAATCTCCCTGGGCGCATAAGAGCTGAATCTAAAACATCAGGTCTATTTGTAGCTGCAATTATAATAATGCCACTATTACCTTCGAATCCATCCATTTCAGTAAGTAATTGGTTAAGGGTTTGTTCTCTCTCATCATTACCACCCCCTATACCAGCACCTCTTTGCCTTCCTACTGCATCAATTTCATCAATAAAAATAAGACATGGACTATTTTCTTTAGCTCTTTTAAAAAGATCTCTCACCCTACTTGCACCTACACCAACAAACATTTCAACAAATTCAGAACCTGATAAAGAAAAGAATGGAACTCCAGCTTCACCTGCAATAGCTTTTGCCAATAATGTTTTACCTGTCCCGGGAGGGCCAACTAATAAAACTCCTTTAGGGATTCTTGCCCCAACAGACGTGAATTTTTCTGGTTTTTTTAGAAAGGTAACAACCTCTTGTAAATCTTGTTTAGCTTCGTTAACACCCGCCACATCGTCGAACACAACTCCTGTTTCAGCTTCCATTGCAAATCTTGCCTTAGTCTTTCCGAATTGCATTGCTTGTCCAGGACCACCTGGCATGCCATTTGATCTCCTAGCTAATAAAATTAAACCTCCTATTAAGATTGCCGGAAAGAGCAAATTACCTAAAATTCCTAATGCAGGAGGGGCCGTTTTGACAGGATGTACATCAAAACTAATCCCCTCGTTCTTTAAGTTATTGATTAGTTCTGGTGTTAAGCCCGGAAGATCTACTCTCAATCTTTGGACTTTATTGTCCAAATCTGAATCTATAGTTTCTATTACGGCATTTCTACCACCTTCAAAAATATCAACTGATGTAACTCTTCCTGAATTAATGTAATCTAAAAACCTACCGTAACTGACTCTTGCCACCGCTGAATTTCTAGGCGCAATAGTGGTTCCATTCGATTTAAGTGAATCAACATTGCTAGATGATAAAAATTGGTAGGAAAGTACAATTACTAAAAGTATAGGTAAAGCCCATAAAATTAATGTTTTAAGTTTCTGATTCATTAATTTGCTACTAGTTAATTTAATGATTCTAAACTGAATCAGTACATTTCGTTGATATTTTCTCTAATTTTGTGCTTATATTACCCTTAAGTGTATTCAATACTATTGATGAAATTTGATATCAAAGATAAGGTTAAGTTGATTGCGCCAGTCTCTTACTTAAAAACTTCAGATAATATGCCAATGCTTAGACCACCTGATTTAGTGGCAATCGATGAAATAGGAGAGATACTAGCAATAAAATCTCCAGATACTGTTGAAGTAAAGTTTAGAAGAGGTTCTTTTTTAATCGATATTGATAAGATTGAGAAAATCTAATTCAAAAGTTATCATTCCAGATATTATTAATTTCTAAACATATTTTTTTATTGCCAGCTATACACAAGAAAGGTTTTGAAAAATACTTTTTAGTCAATTTAAAAATGTCTAATGAAGATATTTTTTCTATTTCAGAATTTAAATAGTTTTCCGAGATTGGTGCTATGCCATAACTAATTAATTGTATTTTGCGCTGTAAAATTTCATCTAATGATTGATTCCCTAAACGTATAGAACCCTTTAATTTTTCTTTAGCTAAAGACATTTCAGAGTCAATCAATGGGTTTGAAAGTAAATTTTTCCAGAAAGATGTTAGAAGTTTAAAAGCAAAAAGAGCATTTTTATTTGATACTGAAAAATAAACTAAAAATGGTGCATTCTCACTTCTGAGTGGATAAAAAACACCAAGATCATAAGTAATCCCATTTTTTTCCCTAAAAAGTTTAAATAAAGCAGCGCTCATTCCATAAGACAAATATGATTCCAAAACTTTAAGGGGCAAGTATTCACAACTTTTTCTTGAACAAGTTTGGTTACCTATCATAATAATTGTTTGATTTGAGTCATTTTCGTTGTAATCAAATCTATTTCCAGGGTCTAAATCATAATTGCTAGGGTATTTTATTCTTTTATAAAAATTTTGATTAAACGTTCCTAAATTTTCTCCATTTATTTCAAAATTATTTGAAATCATATACATTTCTCTATTTTTGAAATTTTTAAATTCATATAAAATGTCTTGATGGGTTATTTTTTCAATATCGTTTGCATTACCGATTGTATTGAATGCATAAGGATGGCCAGAATAAACAATTTTTCTCCATTTTTCAAAACAAATATTAAATAGATTCTCTCTATCTTTCTTAATTAAATCCAAAGATGATTTTTTAACTTTCTGAAATTCAATTTCCAATAAAGTTGGTTTATTAATTATTAAATCCAATAAAGGAAGTAATTTGCTGAAATGTTCATTAAGGGATTTAATGCTTATCGAAATACCATCTTCAAATATTTGTTTATTTAATTCTGCTCCATATGACTCAATATGTTCGGATAAAGAATAATTATCAAAGCCTTCACATCCCCTTGTAAGTAATGAACAAAGAATCTTATTTATACCTTTTTTATTAATACTGTCCATATTGCTACCTCCTTGGATCCAAATTGAAGCAATTGAAAAGTTTCTCTTTTTATGGTTAAAAAAATATCTTTTTAACATTAACTAGGGCAAGCAATTAGAGTAAATTTATCTTCTTGGATATATTTGGAGATCTTTTTGAAATTATCCAAATCACTCCAATATTCTAAATAACTTTCTAATTTATTGATTGAATCTTTCCTCCCCCAAAGAAGTTCATTTCCAAAGAAAGAAGATAGCTGGGTAGATGTTTCTAGATTAAAGACATAATTACTTTTTACAATATTTATAGCTTTTACTATTTCATCCATAGTTATATTTTTACATTCTGAGATTTCATCTATTATTTTTATTATTTGTTTTTCAACTAAATAAATATCTTTTTTTTCACAACTTGCTTCCAATATTAATAATCCGCCTAATTCACCAGCACTAACATCTAGATATAATGATTCAACAAGATTATTATCTTCTTTTAAAGATTTGATTAACCTACTGTTTCTTCCGACAGATAATATTGATGCTAATATCTCAACTCCAATAATAGTTTTTTGATCACTTATGTTTGGGATAAACCAGGCCATAAATATTCGTGAAAACTCTAAATTATCAAACTTAATAAACTCTTTACCAATCCTAATTTTTAAAGAGGGATTATTTCTTAAATTTGTTGAATTTGGATCTTTATAAATTTGATTTTTATTTATCCCAGATAGATCACTTCTTTCAATAAATTTATAAATATCTTTTGAGAGATTCCCTGCAATTGCAATACAAATATTTTCGGGAATGTAATGTTTGCTATGAAACTTCTTAAGATCATTTATCTCCAAATTTTTAATGGTATTTTCGGTTCCCAGGATCGAATTAGCATATTTAGAACTCAACCATACCCTTTTTAAGAAATAATTAAATAATTTTTCTTCAGGCTGATCATTTTGTTGTTTTATTTCATCAATTACAACTCCTTTTTCTTTTTTAAATTCAAAGGGATTAAAATTTGGAGAAACAACAATATTTGTCAAAAGAGCAAGTGATTCTCTAAAGTTATTTTGTGGAATCAGGACGTGGTAATGTGCGTCATCATAACCTGTTGAAGCATTGCTTAATCCGCCAAGTGATTCGATTTTATGATCAAATTCTCCTGGCATTATTTTGTTAGAGCCTTTAAAAATCATATGTTCTAAAAAATGAGCAGTGCCATTTTTATCAACTTCTTCAAATGAGGAACCTGCTTTGCACCAAATATCAATGCTTATAAGAGGTAATTCTTTATTATCCACAAATACACATTTAGTTTTGCTTGAATGGGTATAGTAGTTAATCTCTCCTACATTCATTTAAATTCACTCATTAAACTCTATTTTGATCCTTTTTAACCTTGTTGTCTGAATCTTTAACTAAAACTAAATTAACAGACCCTCTTATTTTGGACTTGTTACAAAATATTAGAGAGCATAGGTCTATGCTTGAGAACCTCAAGAGTATAAAAGTTGATCCAAAACTTACTAATATAATATCCAACAAAATAGGTAGAGAACTATACATAGAAAACGAATTTCATAAAGCAAAAGGATTTAGAAAGTTACACATTGAGGTGGCGGAATTTTCAAAAAATCTTAAGATTTTACATTGCGTTTTTTTCCCTGATCCCAAGTTTGATATCCCTATTTTTGGGATGGATTTAGTAAAAATTAATGATATTGTTTCTGCTGCTATTGTTGATTTATCACCAGCATCACAAAATCAAGATCTAAAATACGAAAAATTTCTTTCTGAAGTTGACAAAAGTTGTTTCACCTCATTGAGAGAAATTCCTGAATGGGGGAAGATTTTTTCTAAAAATGTATTTTTTGCTTCTTTAAAGAATGAATCTGAAAAAAATGCTTTTTGCAGGGTGGTTGATAAATATCTCTCAATTTTAATAACAATAAGCAAAAAAGTTAAACCTCAATTTAATGAAGATATTATTAAGGAGAGAATTGATTATCAAAAGAATTATTGTACACAACAAATGAAAAATGAAAAAACTAGTATGGTACTGCTTAAATATTTTGATGAAAAATGGGTCAATAATTATATAAAAACAGTTCTATTTGATTTTTAATGCAGTTAAAAAAATTTAAAAATTTATTAATTTACTTATTATTATTTACCCCATTATCCATTGGGATTATTTCCTGTTCTAGCAATAACAAATCAAGTTCTAAAATAAAAGAGGAAATAAATGTAGATTTTATCCCTCCTATTACTGCTGTTGCTGCACTAGGTCAACTTTCTCCTTCGGGTGAGATCAGGCAATTGTCAGCTCCAATAAGCCAGTTTGGATCCTCACCTCGAATAGTTGAAATCTTAGTAAATGAGGGGGATTTTGTTAAAAAAGGCGATGTCCTTGCAATTTTTGAAAATAGGGAAAAGTTAATTGCTGATCTTGAAAGGAATGATAATCTGATTAATATTATTAACGATGAAATTAACCTAAAGAAAGATCAAATTAAAAGGTTTGAGTTGGCTTTAAGTAACGACGCATATTCTTTTGTACAGTTGTCGCAGAGAAAAGATGAATTATTAAAGTTACAAAAACAAAAAATAAACTATCTCGGAGATAAAAAAAATATAGAGATAGATCTCTTTAATTCAAAACTAAGAAGTCCAATTGATGGATTTATACTTGAGATTAATACAAGAGTTGGTGAGAGGCCTAAAAATGAAGGGATCTTAGATATTGGTTCTAGTCAAGAGATGGAAGCTCTCATAGAGGTATATGAATCTGATATCGATAGAGTTTTTATCTCTCAGAATGTTGAATTGAGCAGCGAAAATGGTGGTTTCCAAAAAATTCTTAAAGGAAAAGTAATTAGGATAAGTCCTCAAGTAAAACAACGAAAAGTTTTATCAACTGATCCAACGGGGGATGCGGATTCACGTATTATAGAGGTATTAGTAAAATTAGATAAAGAATCTAGGGAAGTTGTTAAAAATTATGCAGGCATGAAAGTGATTGCAAAATTTATTCCTTAATGAATTTAGCTCTTTTAAAATTTAGAAAAATTCCATTAGCTTGGTTGCTACTAACGAGGCAGCCACTTAGATTACTAGTAGCTATTGCAGGAATAAGTTTTGCTGGCATCTTAATGTTTATGCAACTAGGTTTTAGAGATGGTTTATTTGATACAAGCGTAACTATTCATAAACTTTTAGATGCTGATCTGGTTTTAATTAGTCCTAGATCGAAAAGTTCTATTAGCATGAGTGGGTTCCCAAAAAGAAGGTTAATACAAACTCTTGCTGTTGAAGATGTTGAAAAAACTGCACCTGTCAATCTAAATTATCTACTTTGGAGAAATCCTGAAAATCTAAAAACTAGATCGATACTTGCTTTAGGTTTTAATCCTTCCGATTCACTTCTTTTAGATGATGGATTCTCAAATAAAGCATATAAATTAAGAAATCCATCAAGAGTTCTTTTTGATAAACTTTCTAGACCTGAATTTGGTCCAATTGAAGAATGGTATTTATCTGGTCAAAAAGTTGAAACTGAAGTCGCTGGAAAAAGAGTAATTGTCGCAGGTCTAGTTGAGTTAGGACCATCTTTCGGTGCAGATGGCAATTTGATAACTAGTCGAGAAACCTTTTTAAGACTTTTTCCTGCAAATCCTCCAGGAAGTATAGAAATTGGTTTAGTAAAGCTTAGAAAAGGTTCTGATCCTGAATTGATTTCAAAAGTTTTAAACAAGTCACTACCAAATGATGTTAAAGTTCTTACAAAAAATCAATTTATAGAATTTGAGAAGAATTATTGGAAGAATAGTACTGCAATTGGCTTTATATTTAGCTTGGGAGCTTTGATGGGTTTCGTTGTAGGATGCGTTGTCGTTTATCAAATTCTTTATAGTGATGTTACGGACCACCTACCAGAGTACGCAACTCTTTTGGCGATGGGGTACAGACTAAAATCTCTTTTCTTTGTAGTTGCTAGAGAGGGATTTTTGTTGGCAATATTTGGTTATTTACCCGCTTATTTATCTGGTCAAATACTTTATTCGGTTATAAGAAACTCTACAAAGCTTCCAATTATAATGGATGCAAATAAAACAATTTTAATTTTCGTATTGGTTTTAGTTATGTGTATGGGATCTGCTGGTATTGCTATGCGTAAATTAGTTGATGCTGATCCTGCCGAAATTTTTTAATAATTTGGAATATTAATGACTAAAGGTAATATTTTAAAAAAAAATATTAACAACTTAAAAACTGTTTCCATAAATAATCTAAGTCACTTTTATGGAAAAAATGAAAACAAAAAACAAGTTCTTAATAATGTTAATTTAAATATTGATAAAGGAGAGTTGGTTCTTTTAAAAGGCCCTTCAGGATGTGGTAAAACTACTCTTCTTACCTTAATTGGCGCCTTGAGAACATGTCAAAGTGGCGATTTAACTGTATTAAATAATCAGTTAAATGGAGCATCAAGGAAAACGCGTCAGATTCTTAGAAGAAGTATTGGTATGATTTTTCAAGGTCACAATCTTCTGAGGTGTTTAACAGCAGAACAAAATGTTCAAATGGGCGCCGATTTAATAAAAGGTTTAACATATTTGCAAAGACGAGAAATAGCGCGGAATTGGTTATCAGCAGTTGGGTTAGAGGAGCATCATAAAAAGTTACCAAATGACTTGTCTGGCGGACAGAAGCAGCGAGTAGCAATTGCTCGAGCTTTATCGGCTAATCCAAAACTTTTACTAGCTGATGAGCCAACTTCTGCTTTAGATAGCGTAACAGGAAGAGAAATAGTAACTCTTTTAAGAAAACTAGCAAAAGAGCAAAATTGTTCTGTACTTATGGTGACTCATGATCCAAGAATTTCTGATATGGCGGATAGGATATTAAATATGGAAGATGGTAAAATATATAGTGCTCATAGTGAGCTAATATAATTAAAAGTTAAAAAGTTTATGTCTAAGAGAAGGAATCTAAAAAAAGAGAAGCAGGAACGTAATAGAGCCTATGCTAGAAAGTTCAAAAAAAGGAAATTAAGAACTGATGGAAGACCTGATGGTGGAAATGTTACAGGTACAGTAAATAATGGCGGTGCAGCTGATTAGGGAATATCTTTTATTTTTATCTTTTTGGGCTCCAATAATAATATTATGCATTTTTAAGACTTGATCATGAATGTAAGTATAGTTATACCGACTTACAATAGATTACCTATATTGGAAAAATGTCTTGTTGCGCTTGAGAATCAAAAATTAAATATAAATATCAGTAACTATGAAGTCATAGTAGTTGATGATGGATCTACCGATGGAACAAGCTCATGGATAAATAAGAATAAAGCCAACCTTCCACATGTCATTCTATTTCAGCAAGAGCATGGAGGGCCTGCACTTGGAAGAAATCTGGGAGTAATTAAATCAAAATATGAAATTATTATATTCATTGATAGTGATCTCATTGTTTTAGACAATTTCATAAATTGCCACGTAGAAAAATTACTTGCCTCTTGGAACAAAAATGATAAAAAATGTTTTACCTATGGTTCGGTAGTTAATACATCTAATTTTCTAAATCCTCAGAGTGAAAAACATAAAATAATGGACACTTCTTTTGCTTACTTTGCTACTGGGAATGTTGCGATATCAAAAGAATTGATTTTAAGTGTGGGATTATTTGATACTTCTTTTAGTCTTTACGGTTGGGAGGATTTAGAACTTGGAGAAAGATTAAAAAAAGTTGGGACAAAATTAATTAAATGTCCAAATGCAGTAGGTTTTCATTGGCATCCGCCATTTAATTGCGAACAAATAGATTCATTAATAACTCAAGAAAAAGAGAGAGCAAAAATGGCTTTAGTGTTTTATAAGAAACATCCAAATTTAAGGGTTAGATTTATGATTCAATTAACTCCTCTTCATAATTTACTTTGGCAAATACTTTGCTTGGGAGGACTAATAAGTGTTGATAGAATCCTCCCTTTATTAAAATTTCTAGTAACTATAAGAAGGAATAGACTTGCACTTGAGATACTTAGGATCCCTCTTAATATGATTTACATTAAACAGTTAACCAAATCAAGATAAAAAACTTTTAGAAATACACATCACTTGCTAGGATGGTTGAAATTAAATCCACACATCTGACAGTTTCGGGTGATTAATTATTATTAATTCCCCGTCAGATGGAGGCTAACCCGAAACCCTTTTTAAATTATGGCTGTTGTATCGCTATCAGAAATGATGGAAGCTGGTGCTCACTTTGGGCATCAAACTAGACGTTGGAACCCCAAGATGTCTAAGTATATATATTGCGCGAGAAATGGAGTTCATATCATTGATCTTGTTAAAACAGCATTATGTATGAACAATGCGTATAAATGGACGAGAAACGCAGCAAAAAGTGGTAAACGTTTCCTCTTTGTCGGGACAAAAAAACAAGCATCAGATGTAGTAGCTCAGGAAGCTACACGCTGCGGAGCTGCATATGTAAATCAAAGATGGCTTGGAGGGATGTTGACTAATTGGACAACAATGAAAGCTAGGATTGAAAGATTAAAGGATCTAGAAAGAATGGAAAGTAGTGGTTCAATAGCAATGAGGCCTAAAAAAGAAGCTGCAGTATTAAGGAGAGAACTTGAAAGATTACAAAAATACTTAGGTGGACTTAAGGGTATGAGAAGATTACCAGATGTAGTTGTATTGGTTGATCAGAGAAGAGAATCTAATGCAGTATTAGAAGCTAGAAAATTAGATATCTCATTAGTTTCAATGTTGGATACAAATTGCGATCCGGATTTGTGTGAAGTTCCAATTCCCTGTAACGATGATGCCGTTAGATCTGTGCAACTTATTTTAGGAAGACTTGCAGATGCCATAAATGAGGGTAGAAAGGGCTCAAATGCCGAAAGAAAAAATTAAATTCCAATTTAAAACTTACTATTCACTATTTTTTATTACTTCAAATGGGAAACATTACAGCAAAACTTGTAAAAGATCTTAGAGACAAAACTGGCGCAGGAATGATGGACTGCAAAAAAGCACTTAACGAAACTGAAGGAAATCTAGATAAAGCTTTGGAATGGTTAAGAAAGAAAGGCATAGCTAGTGCTGAAAAGAAATCAGGAAGAGTAGCGGCCGAAGGGTCAATTGGTAGTTACATACATACTGGATCAAGAGTCGGAGTTTTACTAGAGTTAAATTGTGAAACTGATTTCGTTGCTAGAGGTGATATATTCCAATCTCTGTTGAAGGATGTCTCAATGCAAGTAGCAGCATGTCCAAATGTTGAATATGTATCAATTGATGAAATACCAAATGAAGTTGTGGAAAAAGAAAAGCAGATTGAAATGGGTAGGGATGATTTGTCAGGAAAACCAGAACAGATTAAAGAAAAAATAGTAGAGGGGAGAATAGCAAAAAGACTTAATGAGCTTGTTTTGCTTTCACAACCCTACATTAAAGATAGTTCTCTTACTGTTGAGGATCTTGTTAAACAAGCAGCTGCAAAAATTGGGGAAAATATCAAAGTAAGACGCTTTACAAGATATACATTGGGTGAAGGTATCGAAAAAAATCAGATGGACTTTGCTGAAGAGGTTGCATCAATGCAAACAAACTAGTCAATTGAATAATTTGAATAATTTCAATAATTACATAAATATAGACAAAATTCATTCTCAATTAGATAGAGCGGATATACAAAAAAGAATATTAACTAGAAATATCTATAGGGAATATGAACTTTATCTAAATCTCGTAAGAGATCTACTTTTCATCTCTGTAGAAAAAGGCCTTAATCAAATATATAGTTATCCAAAAATTAATGATAACCTCTTAAATAGAAATGAATTCTATAGTTTTTTTGAAAAAAAAATAAGTAAATTAATATATGCAAATTTGCCTTTTTTAACTGTAGAACAATTAAAGATAAATGAAATTAAAAAAAATTTAAATAAGGAAATTAATTTTACTATTTTTGATAGTTCCAAAAAAGCAAAGAATGATCAAGAAGAAAAATTTCAATATGAAGATGGTTTTCAATTAAAAGAACCCACTCAGTTCATGATTAGTAAAGACTTTTCAAATACTTCTGATTATTATAAAGCTGATAATTATGAGAATTTCGTATCAGTTGATTTAGATAATAAAGACCATAATAATTATTTATTTAAAAACAATATTTTCGAAAATTTAGGAGTTGAAAAACAATTTATTTCCTCCTTACTTGATTTAATAGGAGAAGAAAGGGTCGAAAAACTAAGACATCTTGAAAATGAAAATATCAATCAAATCGATATTTCACCCAAGCATCAGAGTCTTAAAATATTTGATTTAATAGAAGAGTCATTGGAAAATTTACTGTTGAATCTTTCATATAGTATTAACAAAGAACTATTCAAGGCAAATCTTATAAAAAAGATGATATCTAAAGATTCCTTTAATTACTTAGTAGGCAAAAATTTTATGATAAAACATCCATATCCTTTTGTTATTAATTTCGAATTAAACTTAAATAGGTCATCATTAAACGACAATAATTTTCCAAGCATTATTTTCTTCAATATATCTACTGTTGAGTTAGAGTTTAAAAATCTAAATCTTTCTATTCAAAGGAACAAAATAAATGAGCTAAAAAATCAATTTCAGCGTTTGATTAAAAAAGAGAAATATTGGAGGCAAAAAGAAATAACTTTGAATAAGATACGTTGAAAAAATAACTTTTTTTTCAAATGTGACTATTAGCAGGCATAATAATAAATTAATTAAAGATTGGATAAGACCTCTTCAAAAGTCTCTTACCATTGAAACTGAAAACAAATTTATTAACACTTTAGGAAGAGAAAAATATTTTAATGATTATTTGCATGAATCCTTGCAAAAACTAGATAATCTAAATATCTCAGAAGAATATTTAAGTATATTTTATGAATTTTCTAAAAAATATAATGAATATAATAAATTAGACGAAAATCAAAGAAAAAGGTTAATTATAGATACAAGAAAAAATCTTTATAAACTAGGCAAAACTCTAGAAATAGAAACACCTAATAATATTTCTAATAATGTTTTTCTGAATAAAGCTGATTCAAGTTTGTCTTTTGATTCAGATATTTCATTAATAAAAAATGTAGGAAAAGTTTATAAAAATAAGCTTAATGAATTAGGGATATTTCATATAAAAGATCTAATTAATTATTTCCCACGAACATATCTAGACTATACGAATAGAGTTAAGATTATAAATTTAAAACCAGATAATTTATATACGTGCATCGCAAACATTAAAAGATTTTATATTCATAAAAGTAAAAAGAATAGCAATTTATCAATAATGAATTTTATAGTTTCTGATGAAACGTCTTCAATAAAGGTTACAAAATTTTTTTTAGGAAGAAGATTTAGATCTTACTCCTTCTTCACATCTCAAAAATCTTTGTATACTCCTGGTACCAAATTAGCAATTTCCGGTAAGGTTAAATTAACAGAATATGGCAAAACTTTTGTAGATCCTCAGATTGAAATTCTTAAGGATAATAATGATAATTTTAATTTCTCAGGCAAAATATTACCCTTGTATACATTAGGGGAAGCATTATCAAATATGAGTTTTATAAAACTTATGAAAAAGGTACTAATTTATGGAAAGCAATATCCAGAAATATTAAATAAAAAGCAACTTGATTCATTATCTTTATTATCAATAGGAGAGGCGTTGATTAATATTCATTTCCCACCAACTCAACAAGCACTTATTGAGTCAAAAAAACGTTTGGTTTTTGATGAGTTGTTCCTGCTTCAAATAAAGTTCCTACTTAGAAAAAGAAAGACGATCAAAAATGTAACTTCCCAACAATTACCTCAAAAGAAATCTTTATTAAAAGAATTTTTAAATACTTTTCCTTTTGAATTAACAAAATCTCAAGAAAATGTTTTAAATGAAATTAAGAAAGATTTATCTAATCCCGTACCAATGTCTAGATTGCTTCAGGGAGATGTGGGAAGCGGTAAAACCATAATTGCAATAGCGTCTCTTTTACTTGTCATTGAAAAAAACCTGCAAGGTGCATTTATGGTCCCAACTGAGGTTTTAGCAGAACAACATTATAAAAATTTATTAAAATATTTGAATCCTCTTTTAGTTTCTGTTGAACTACTTACTGGGAATACTCCGCAAAAAAAGAGAAAAGAAATTTTCTCTAATTTGAGCAATGGATTAGTTGATATCCTTGTGGGTACTCATGCATTATTTGAGGATAAAGTCATCTTTAATGCATTAGGGATGGTCGTAATTGATGAACAACATAGATTTGGAGTTACTCAAAGAAATAGATTATTAAATAAAGGAGAAAATACTAACTTGTTATCAATGACAGCAACACCAATTCCAAGAACTCTTGCTCTTTCCATTTATGGTGATTTAGATGTGAGTCAAATTACAGAACTTCCTCCTGGGAGAGTTCCCATAACCACAAAAATAATTTCAGAAGATGATTTAACTAACTTGTTCAAGATTGTTGAAGATGAGATCAATAAGGGAAAGCAAGCTTATGTGATTTTGCCACTTATTGAAGATTCAGAAAAAATGAATTTAAGCTCCGCAAAGAAAATATTCAAATATTTATCCAAAGAGGTATTTTTTAACAATAAAGTTGGATTATTACATGGCAAATTAAGTTCACAAGAAAAGAATGAAGTGATTAATTCTTTTTTAAAGAATGAAATTAATATATTGGTTTCAACCACTGTAATTGAGGTTGGAATTGATGTTCCTAACGCTACAATTATGATTATTTATAATTCGGATAGATTTGGATTGTCACAGCTACATCAATTAAGGGGGAGAGTTGGTAGAGGATCAACTAAATCTTTTTGTTATCTGGTAACCTCCGATAAAAATGGATTAGAAAATAAACGACTTTGTGTTTTGCAAAAATCTAATGATGGCTTTTATATTGCTGAAAAAGACTTGGAGCTTAGAGGACCAGGCCAGATTTTAGGATATAGACAATCCGGATTGCCTGATTTTGTACTGGACAATTTGCCTAACAATAAATTTCTTATTGATAAGGCTCGTGAAGAGGCTATTAAGATTGTTAGTGACGATCCTGATTTAAAAGAAAATATTGTTCTAAGGAATATACTTATTGATAATTCTGATAATAAATTCATTCATGATTTTTTGAATTGAAAACTATCATTGTAATTTTTGATATATATGCCACTATAAATCAATTGCAAATTTCAATTGAAAATTTGGAATAAAATACCAATTAAAGATAACGGAGATAAATTAATAGCTATACCTAGTTGCTTTAAGTTTTTAGATCCCCATCCTTACTCTCGCTTAGGAGCACCTTACAAAGATAAAAAATCTATTTGGAAATTAAGAGAGGAGGTCGTAAATAGATTATTAAAAGTAAATGATTATTTGATATCAAAGAGTAGTTTTAACCTTTTAATTTATGACAGTTGGCGACCTTTAGAAGTCCAGGAATTTATGTTTAAAAGAGCATTTTTAATAGAGTGTGAAAAATCCAATATTGAGATTTCTTTTGAAAATATAAAATCTTATCCATCCATTTTAAAAAAAGTTGAAAAATTTTGGGCATATCCTTCTTATGACACTAGGTGTCCTCCCCCTCATTCAACTGGAGGTGCATTGGATGTTTGTTTATCAGATAAAGAGGGAACCCCTGTTGAAATGGGAAGCATGATTGATCAAATGGATGAGACCTCAAATCCTTATTTTTATGCAAACATAAAGAATGAAGAAGCAATTATTTGGAATAGTAGAAGAAATTTATTAAGGGAAATTATGACTAAATTCGGATTTGCTCAACATCCTAATGAATGGTGGCATTTTAGTTATGGTGATCAATTATGGGCTTGGAAGAATAAAAAAGCAAATGCCCTCTATGGAAAAATCTAAATTCTATTGATTTTCATTTAGTAAATTTAATATATAGTTTTCATCTTGAGTATTTATAAAATCTCCGAAATCCAAATCCAAATTACTCTTCCAATTATCAAATAATGGTTGAAGAGTTTTTTCTAAATCGTTAAGTTCCATTCTTTGTAAAAAAGGTTTAGCAAGCCTTTGAAGATTTTTACTTCCCCCCAACCATAATTGGTATTTGTTTTGCCCACTTCCAACAAGTGCTAATTCGGCCATATAAGGCCTGGTACATCCATTCGGACATCCTGTCATTCTGAATAATATTGTCTTTTGTATTTTTAGATCTAATAGTAAATTTTCAATCCTTTTTAATACATCAGGTAATATTCTTTCAGCTTCTGTCATTGCAAGACCACAAAGTGGTAAAGCAGGACAAGCTAAAGCGTGTCTTTGTATTTCGTTAATGTTTTCTAAATTTTCGTATCCAATTTTTGATAGAGATTTTTGAATTTCACCTTTATTTTTATTGGCGATATTACAAAGTAAAATATCTTGATTAGGTGTGAGTCTTAAATCTAAATTATATTTTTTAACAATACTTGTGATGGTATTCTTCTTCTCTCCAGATAATCTCCCTGATAATAATGGTAAACCTACGAAATAGGAGGTTTTATTTTGTTTATGCCAACCTAGGTAATCAATAAGAATCTTATCAGGTTCTTTTCTGATTTTTTTAATTTCTTTTTTGAAATACTTATCAGTAAGTATCTTTTTGAACCATTTAATACCTTTTCTATGAAGAAGATATTTCATTCTCGAATTTTTTCTTGATTTTCTATCACCATAATCTCTTTGAATAGCCACAATACTTTGTATTAATTCATAAATATCAGGTTCTTCAACATATCCAAGTGGATCTGCAATTCTGGCAAAGGTCTCTTCATTATTATGTGTGCGACCCATACCACCTCCAACATAGAAGTTGCATCCTTCTAAGTTTCCATCTTTAGAAGTAAAGGCCACTATTCCTATGTCATTGGTAAGAAGATCAACGGAATTGTCCCCAGGAACTGTCACGGCACATTTGAATTTTCTCGGTAAATAAGTTGAACCATAAAGAGGCTCATCTTTTATCCCACTAAAAACATTATCTTTGAATTGAAGCTTCCTAATTGCTTCTATATCTTTGTCAGGCTTTATGGTGTACTCTAAATCCCCATCAGCCCAAAGTTCTAAAAAAGTTCCTTGGCCAGCCATTGGGGTAAGAAGATCTGCAACTTTTTTTGCCAATGCTCTTGCAATTTTATAGTCTGGTGAAGCAAATGGAGCCGCAGGGGCCATAACGTTTCTATTTATGTCTCCACATGCAGCTAATGTTGAGCCCATTGAATTTACTATTGTTTGAATTACTTCCTTTAGGTTCTCCTTTCTAATTCCATGCATTTGAAAGGCTTGTCTTGTAGTGGCCCTGAGTGTTCCATTACCTAGTTTGTCAGATAATTCATCTAATGCTAAAAATAATTTTCCAGGGACTTCACCGCCCGGATTTCTTAATCTAAGCATCATTTGCCAATCTTTACTTTTCCCAGGCCTTCTATTTTCCCTGTTATCTTGTTGATAACTACCATGAAATTTTAATAACTGAACTGCATCATTGGTAAAATGATCGCTCTCATTGACTAATTCCGTAGCAAGTGGTTCTTTAAGAAATTGACTACTTTTTTTAAAATTTTCAAATTTAGAAACTTCAAGTCCATTTGCCAAACAGACAGTTTCTTCCTTGGTAGGATCTTTTTTCTTTTTTACTTTCTCAACCTTGATCAAAGGACCAAAAAATATCTCTTTTTATACATTAGCGAAAAGCTTATTTAACTGGTAGTAAATTATAGTAAGTGAAGTCATATTTTTTTCTTGTCTAAATATTTACTTGAGATAGGAACAGAAGAGTTGCCTGCAAAATTTTCTCATTCTGTTCTAGAGCAATTTAAATCTTTAATAGAATTTGAATTGGATAAAAATTTAATTAAATTCGAACATGTAGTTGTTACCTCCACACCGAGGAGGATAGTTCTACTTCTCGAAGGTTTAGTTGATTATGCAGAAGATAAGATAATAGAAAGAAAAGGGCCCAAAGCAAATTCAGCTTATTTAAATGGATGCCCTACTAATGCTGCTTTAGGATTTGCTAATAGCTTAGATATAGATGTAGGTGAACTAGAAATAAAAAAAACAGAAAAGGGTGATTTTGTTTTTGGAAAGAAAATTGAGAAAGGACTATCAACAAAAATTTCTTTGTCTTCGATTATCCCAAAATTAGTAAAGAGCCTTCAGGGCCCTCGATTTATGAAATGGGGGGCTGGGAACATAAAATTTTCAAGGCCTATTAGGTGGATTACCTCTATTTATAATAATGAAATTCTTGATTTTGAATTTGATGAATGTGATCCAAAGATCAAAATAACTAATAAAACAAAAAGTCATAGGTTAATCAATGAAGTTTTAGAAGTTCAGAATCCTGATGATTTTTTTGAATTATTGAAACAAAATAGAGTAATAGCTATAAGAAAAGAAAGAAAAGAAAAAATTGAAAGCTTAATAAATCAGATATCTAAATCTTTAAATCTGAAACCTGACCTTTCAGAAGGATTACTAAATGAACTAACTGATTTGGTTGAATGGCCAGACTTAATTATTGGCAAATTTAGTGATGAATTTCTTGATCTTCCGGTTGAAGTTCTCTCAACAGTCATGAAAAGTCATCAGAGATACGTTCCCCTTTTATTGAGAAACAAAAGTTTTTCTAAACTAGACTTAGGTTCTGAAAAAAATATTAGTACAACTTTCTGCGTTATTTCAAATGGTCTTGAAGAATCAAATAATAAAATTGCTAAAGGTAATGAGAAAGTATTAAGGGCAAGGTTTTCAGATGCAAAGTTTTTCGTAGAAAGTGATAAAAAAGTAGCTTCAATCGAAAGAAATGAAAAGCTTAAATCTGTTTCATATTTGAAAGGACTTGGAAATATATTTCAGAGAGTAGAAAGGATAGAGGAAGTTGCAAAAAAAATTCTTAAATTTTTAAATGATAAGTCTTTAGAAGAAAAAAAAATAATAGAAGCTGCTAATTACTGTAAAAACGACTTATGTAGTGAAATTGTTTTTGAATTCCCTGAGCTGCAAGGAATAATGGGTGGTAAATATCTTAAATATGAGGGATTTAGTGAGGATGTTTGCTTGGCTGTCGCTGAACATTATTTACCTTCTTTTTATAAAGATGCTTTGCCCTCGACAAAATATGGTGCAATAGTTTCTATAGCAGATAAGGTCGAAACTTTAATAAGTATATTTATTTCTGGTAAACGTCCCAGTGGATCATCCGATCCTTATGCTTTAAGAAGAAATTTGAATGGAGTGATTAAAATTATTTGGGATTATGAACTTGATTTACCTTTGGATAAATTATTTAGCGAACTTATTGATTTTTGGAAAATCGTATTTCCGAATTTAAACTTCTCAAGAGAAACAGTATTTAATGATTTAAATGAATTTTTAGTTCAGAGAATTGTTAGTCATCTAGAAGAAATATCACTAAGTAAGGAATTAATAAAGGCCGTTTGCTCTTCTGATGAATTACCTCAAAAAAGAGTATTGAATATTGTTGATCTTAAAAATAGAGTTAATTCTATTATCAATTTTAACGAAAAGGATAATTTTTTTGAAATTCAGAAGGTAATTACTAGAGTAAGCAAATTAGCAAATAAAAGTGATATTTCAAGAGATGTTCTCTCGACAAGAGATTATGTAAACACAAAACTTTTTGAAAAAGATTGTGAATTCAAAGTTTTTGAATTTATTGGAGAATTAGAAAAACTTTTTTCAGAAGGTTATTGTAATTATTCGGAACTTCTAAATTTGTTTGAGATTAATGTAAACACTATCGAGGATTTATTTGATAATGAAAAGGGAGTCCTAATAATGTCAGAGGATTTAAAAATAAGAAATAATAGACTCAATTTGTTGAGCTTAATTAGAAATTATTCTCTAAAAATTGCCGACTTTACACTTTTGAACTCTTAACTTTAATTCCTCCCTTTATTGAATAATTTTCTAGCATTTTTTCTACCTCTTTATTTTCCCGAACAGCACTATCAACGGGTTTATATTTTAGAGGCGCTAAGGCTTTCCCTCTTAAAATCGAACCAAGTGTAAGCATCGTAATTTTAAGTTGTTGTAATGGTTTCATAGAGACAACTCTTTTGTATAAGTAACTATCAAAAGTAAGTCTTTGAACATCCATGTCATCACACATCTCAACAAAGGCTTCTCTAGCAGAATCATTTCTGTAGAAAATATTTTGAAGGATTTCTAGCACCTTATAAGTTGTGCCATATTTTTTATCCCATTTTTTAAGATAGTTTTTTAAATCTTTTTCTGATGGAATTACTTGACCATTTTTTGATGCTTCAACAATTTCTTCAGCACACATTCTTCCGCTTTTTGCAGCAAAATAAATACCCTCTCCAGAACTTTTTGTAACATAACCAGCTGCATCACCAACCAATGCCATTCTCCCAACTACCCTTCTTGGCCTTGGATGCTCTGGAATAGGGTGAGCTTCTACCTTTATTACTTCACCATTAACAAGTCTTTTCTTTGCCCTATTTCTTACACCCTCTTGAAGTCCTTTAATTAATGACTGATTCTTTTGCATGGTTCCTGTGCCCACAGCAACATGATCATATTTAGGAAATACCCACCCATAAAAATCAGGAGAAACATCAGTTCCAACATACATTTCAGCAAGATCTTCGTAGTAACTCATTTCTTCTTTAGGCAATTTAATTCTTTCCTGAAATGCTATAGCAACTTTGTAATCACCTGCATCCATTGCTTTTGCGACTCTGCTATTGGCTCCATCAGCTCCGATCAAAAGGTCAACAGTAAGCTCTTTTAGTTCCCCTTTTTTATCTCCATTCGTAAAATCTGAGTAGGAAAGCTTATATGGCCCTTGATTATTATCGCCAGTATCGATAGAAGTAACTAATCCATTTATTAATGTAGCACCAAGATCTGATGCTCTGTTGCGCATAAAGGCATCCATAACTTCTCTTCTACACATCCCAATAAACTCATTATCACTTTTCCCATAAACTCTATCTAAACTTATATCTACTTCTCTATTTGATGGAGATATCATTCTCATATGCCTTACTTTTCTATCAATAATTGACTCAGGTAAATCAAATTCTTCGACCATGCAAAGTGGAATTGCTCCTCCACATGGTTTCGCATTATCTAATTTCCTCTCGAAGAGCCAAGTTTTTATTCCAGCTTTAGCAAGTATTTCTGCCGCACATGAACCACTTGGACCTCCACCAATAACAGCTACCCTCAACATATGAAAAAAAAATAATACTGTATATAAAAACTACATCTTTTTTGGTTATAAAAGTGCATTTCTTAAAATAATAGTTAATATCGAAATATCTTTTCCAAATTCACTTCTAAATATTGGAACAAAACAAAGATATCGATCAATTTGATATACCCCTTGCAAAAAGAACTTACCTAAATAATCCAAATTCAACATTATTAAAAAAACTATTAATATTTTCTCCATTTCTTTTTCTTATCTTTTCTGTCGCTGCATTGCGATTAATTAAAAAAGTAGAAATAGGATCTCTTGATAATCTTAATTTTCAGGCTCAGATAAATCACGACCATAGAATTTTAGGTCATTTACCCTATGCGGAAATTTCTAAGGAAAAACTAGTTTTAATTGAGCCAAATATTGAAGTTCATATTGATATGCGCGATTCTCTACTAAAGATGAGAGAAGAAGCCAAAAAGGATGGGATATATTTAGTCTTTTTGAGTGGGTATAGATCAATAAATTTGCAAAAAGATATCTTTTATTCTTTAAAATCTATTAGAAATCAAGAAGCGGCAGAAAGAGCTAGAGTTTCAGCCCCTCCAGGGTATTCCGAACATAGTACAGGTTTCGCAATCGATATTGGTGATGCTACTCAAAGAGAGACAGACTTTGAAACCACCTTCGAAAATACTGATGCCTTTAGATGGTTAATAAAAAATGCAGCTAAGTTTCACTTTAAGTTATCGTTCAATAAAGATAATAAATATATAGATTACGAACCCTGGCATTGGAGATATGAGGGGTCAATTGAAGCATTAAAAGTTTTTGAAAGCTCAAATAGAAAATTATAAATATAGTTGATTAATTTAATTATTCAATAAATTATATTTTTCAAAGTCTTAAAGAGAAAATTCTCATAATAAGCATACTTTGAGTTAGCCTTAATAAAGTCAATCTAATATTTATATAAATTCTATAAATGTCATCTTCGATAAAAGAAATTAGAAATGTTGCAATTATTGCTCACGTAGATCATGGGAAGACAACTCTTGTAGATGCATTGTTATCTCAATCAGGAATATTTAGAGACAATGAAGTTATCCCGACATGTGTAATGGATTCAAATGATCTTGAAAGAGAAAGGGGGATAACAATTCTCTCAAAAAATACTGCAGTTAACTACAAAGATACCAGAATTAATATTATTGATACACCTGGACATGCTGATTTTGGAGGAGAAGTTGAAAGGGTTTTGGGAATGGTTGATGGTTGTCTGCTTATTGTTGATGCAAATGAGGGACCTATGCCTCAAACAAGATTTGTTTTAAAAAAAGCATTAGAAAAAGGACTTAGGCCTATAGTCTTTGTAAATAAAATTGATAGACCACGAGTAGTACCAGAAATAGCAATTGATAAGGTCCTTGATTTGTTTTTGGAGTTAGGTGCTGATGATGATCAATGTGATTTCCCTTATCTTTTTGGGAGTGGCTTATCTGGTTTCGCAAAAGAAGAGATGGAATCAAATAGTGACAATATGATGCCTCTTTTTGAAGCTATTATTAGACACGTTCCTCCTCCAGTAGGTGATTCTAATAAGCCTCTTCAGCTACAAATAACTACTTTGGACTATTCTGATTTCTTAGGCAGAATAGTAATTGGGAAGATCCACAATGGAACTATAAAAAATGGCCAACAGGCTAGCTTAATTAAAGAAAACGGAAAAACTATAAAAGGTAAGGTTAGTAAGCTTTTAGGATTTGAAGGATTACAAAGAATTGATATAAATGAAGCATTTGCAGGTGATATTGTTGCTGTTTCTGGTTTCGATGACGTCAATATTGGTGAAACCATAGCATGTCCCGATTCTCCTCATCCTCTTCCATTAATCAAAGTTGATGAACCTACCTTAAATATGACTTTTGTTGTCAATGATTCACCATTCGCAGGTAAGGAAGGAAAATTTGTTACTAGTAGACAATTAAAAAATAGATTGGAGAGGGAACTTTTAACAAATGTTGCCCTGAGAGTAGAAGAAACTGATTCTCCCGACAGGTTCTCAGTTTCAGGAAGAGGAGAATTACATCTAGGGATATTGATTGAAACTATGAGAAGAGAGGGTTTTGAGTTTCAAATCTCACAACCTCAAGTAATTTTCAGAGAAATTGATAATGTTGAATGTGAGCCTATAGAGACTTTGGTTTTAGATGTACCTGAAGTATCTGTTGGTTCTTGCATCGAAAAACTTGGATCTAGAAAGGCAGAGATGAAAAACATGCAGACAAGTTCAGATGGTAGAACTCAATTAGAATTTCTAGTACCATCAAGAGGATTAATTGGATTTCGCGGGGAGTTTGTAAGGATAACCAGAGGTGAAGGTATTATGAGTCATTCGTTTTATGAATATAAACCTAAAACAGGAGACTTTGAAACCAGAAGGAATGGCGTTCTTATAGCTTTTGAGGAAGGTGTAGCCACATTTTATGCTTTAAAGAATGCTGAAGATAGGGGAGTATATTTCATTAAACCTGGAGTTAAAGTTTATAAAGGAATGATAATTGGTGAGAATAATCGACCTCAAGATCTTGAGTTGAATATATGTAAAACTAAGCAGTTGACTAATATGAGGTCTGCAGGGGCAGAAGAACTTGATACTTTGCAGTCACCTGTGGATATTACCCTTGAAAGAGCACTCGAATATATTGGTCCAGATGAAATGCTAGAGGTAACACCGGATTCAATAAGAATGAGAAAAATAAATAAAAAGAAAAAAAATTAGTAATTGCTTTTATGAATGAAGATAGTGCAAAAAGTTTTCAAGATTCCCTTTTTACAGCTTTAAATCTTTTTAACAATCATGAATGGTACGAGGCTCATGATGCTTTTGAAGAAATATGGAATTCCGTAGATGGTGACGAAAGACAAGTTATCCAAGGAATTTTACAAGTATCTGTTTCTCAGTTTCATTTAAGTAAAGGTAATTTAAATGGAGCTACTATTTTGCTTGGAGAGGGTTTAGGCAGAATAAAAACTAGAACCAAGATTGATTTAGGGATTGATCTTGAATCCTTCTGCCAATGTTTGGAAGATTTATTAAGGAAATTACAATATAGAGAACTATTAAACGAGAACGATAAGCCTTTTTTGAAAGCTCTTTGATGAATATATCTTAATTTTCAATTAAATTATTATTATGTATTTAATTTTTTTTCAAGAAAGTAAGAAAACTAATCGATCTCAAGGAAAATGAACCTAAATATTCATAATGTATCCCTTTCAATTAAAGGAAGATTAATTGTAAATGATGTTTCAATAACTGTTAATCCAGGGGAAGTTGTAGGTTTGATGGGACCTAATGGTGCTGGGAAAACTACAACTTTTAATCTTGCAGTTGGGAATATAAAACCAGATAAAGGTGAAATTTTAATGAATGGGAAAAATATAACCAATCTTCCTCTCCCAATCAGATCAAGACTTGGGTTAGGGTACTTAACTCAGGAAGCGAGTATATTTAGAGACCTCACAGTTAAGGATAATATAGATTTGGCTTTACAAAATTCATCTTATAGTAGAGCAGCGATAAGAAATAGAAGGGAACAATTAATTAATGAATTTAATTTGAATAATTTTGTAGATAATTATGGGTATCAACTTTCAGGAGGAGAGAGGAGGAGGTGTGAAATTGCAAGGGCTCTTACTATAGGCAGAAAAGGACCTAAATATTTGTTATTAGACGAACCTTTTGCTGGGATAGATCCTCTAGCTGTTAATGATCTAAAGAAACTAATTCTAAAATTAAGTAGTGATGGGGTGGGGATTCTCATTACAGACCATAATGTGAGGGAAACCCTTCTAATTACTAACAAATCATATGTATTAAGTGAAGGAAAAATTTTAGCTAACGGTTCATCGAGTGAATTGGCTGATAATCCAATAGTCAAGAAGTATTATCTAGGAGATAATTTCAAACTTTGAAATGCTTTTTTTTAAAATAAATTAAAACTTTATTATTAAAGATTTACTCATATGAGAATGATTTTAATTATTATTTGGTTGTCATTAAATTATAAAACTTGAGAAATTTCTAGAAATGATACTAGATAATTTTTTTAAAAATTTAATATATGAACCTGTTTCAGTTTTAGGTCTTTTAGTTTTTTATTTTTTATTAATTAACTTACCAATATCCTTGGGTGCAGTTTTTAAAAAAAAGTCTTCTGCTGCTGTAAGACTCATTACGATTTTAGTGAACATATTAATAACATTACAATTACTTTTTAGGTGGTCAATTTCTGGGCACTTTCCTATTAGCAATTTGTATGAATCTCTTTATTTCCTTACTTGGGGTATTACATTAGGTCAACTATTGGTTGAAAGAGAATACCAAGCTCCAATAATTCCCTCAATTGCTATACCTATTGAGTTACTGACTGTGGCTTTTGCTTGTTTTGTTTTACCTGAGGATTTGAAATTATCATCCAATTTAGTTCCAGCTTTAAGGTCTAGTTGGTTAGTAATGCATGTTAGCGTCGTAATGCTTAGTTATGCAGCATTAATAATAGGTTCTTTACTTTCAATGTCCGTTTTGTTTATCAATAAAAATAAGCCACTTCAAATAAGAAGTAGTTCTACAGGTATAGGAGGATTTAAACTTTCAAATAGCTATCCCGTAAATGATTTAGTTGAACCTATTGAATTTTCTCATTCAGAAGAATTAGATACATTAAGTTATCGTTCTATATTGGTAGGTTTTGTTCTTTTGACTCTCGGTTTAATTTCAGGTGCAGTTTGGGCTAATGAGGCCTGGGGCACATGGTGGAGTTGGGATCCAAAAGAAACATGGGCATTTATCTCATGGTTGTTTTATGCCGCTTATCTGCACATGAGAATAAGCAAGGGTTGGCAAGGACGCAAACCAGCATTATTAGCATCTACAGGCTTTTTAGTTGTTTTAGTATGTTATTTAGGAGTTAATTTTTTAGGAATAGGTTTACATAGTTATGGATGGATATTTGGGTGACTTCTTAATCATTCAGAATATTTATTGAGGTTCTGAAAGAACATTCCCTCTTTGTGCTTCTTGTGCAACTTTTCTCAAGTCATCACATCCTTCTTTTAATGTTGGGTAAGCAAACATTCCGCTACCTGCAATAAAACAATTAGCACCAGCATCGGCACATTGTGAAATAGACCAATTTGCTTTTATCCCCCCATCAACTTCAATGTCGACATCTAAGTTTTTTTCGATAATAAAGTTTCTTATTTCTCGTATTTTATTAAGCATTGTTGGTATATAAGCTTGGCCTCCAAAGCCTGGATTAACTGTCATAACCAAAACATGATCAACCATATCCATTATGTTTTTAATCATTTCAAAAGGAGTATGAGGGTTCAATGCAACAGAAGGAGATCCTCCTAAATCTCTTATTCTTCCTAGAACTCTATGCAAATGAATATTTGCTTCGGCATGAGCTATTACTACTCCTGGGTCACCATTTGCCCCTTTTGTAGCGTTTACATATGATTCAAGCATTGTTTCACAGTTGTACTGGCTTACCATTAATTGAGTTTCAAAAGGGACATTACAATATTTCCTGCATGCAGCAATCATTTCAGGACCAAATGTAAGATTTGGTACGAAATTTCCATCCATTACATCAAACTGAATTCTATCTACCCCAGCTTCCTCGAGCTCTTTTACACATGCCCCCATATTTGCCCAATCTGCTGGTAAAACTGAAGGAATTATTTGAATTGGTCTATTTGCACCAGTTAAATTTTCTTGATTTGACTCAGTCATTTAATTTTTAAAATATTTAATAAAGATACTATATTTAGTTGTTTATTCCTAATTTCAAGTCGCGGCCTGATAAAGTAACAGCTGTAAAGAGTTAAAAAAAGCTTACTAGCGTAATAATTCTCATAAAAAATTGCATTTTATATGAGATCATACTCAAAACCTTTTAGAAAATCCTCAAAATTTAATTGTGAATCAAACTTTAATTCAAGAAATTCTCGAAGTTGTCGAGCAAGCAGCTATTGCCTCAGCAAAACTAACAGGACTTGGTCAAAAAGATGAAGCTGATGCTGCAGCTGTCGAAGCAATGAGATTGCGAATGGGCAAAATTGAAATGAAAGGGAAAATTGTTATTGGAGAAGGTGAAAGAGATGAAGCACCCATGCTTTATATAGGTGAAGAGGTTGGTAGTGGAAGTGGCCCAGGGGTTGACTTTGCAGTAGATCCTTGTGAAGGAACTAATCTTTGTGCGAATAATCAAAGAGGTTCTATGGCGGTTTTAGCTGCCTCTGATACGGGCGGTCTTTTCAATGCTCCTGATTTTTACATGAACAAATTAGCAGCACCTCCTGCGGCCAAAGGTAAAGTTGATATTAGAAATTCAGCTACTGAAAACTTGAAGATACTAAGTGATTGCTTGGGCCTTTCTATTGATGAACTTACTGTAGTTGTAATGGATAGAACTAGACATGAAGATTTAATTAAAGAGATTCGAGGATGTGGTGCAAAAGTTCAACCGATTTCTGATGGTGATGTTCAAGCTGCGATTGCATGTGGTTTTGCAGGAACTGGAACACATTGCTTGATGGGTATAGGTGCAGCTCCAGAGGGTGTTATTTCAGCTGCTGCAATGAGAGCTCTCGGCGGACACTTTCAAGGACAACTAGTTTATGATCCGGCAATCGCTCAAACTTCTGAATGGGCTGATTACACAAAAGAAGGAAATATAAAACGTCTTAATGAAATGGGTATAACAGATATAGATAAAATCTATGAAGCAAATGAATTGGCCTCGGGAGAAAATGTTGTTTTCGCTGGAAGTGGAATAACTGATGGATTATTATTTGACGGAGTAAAATTTGAAAGGGATTGTGTTAGAACAAGTAGTCTAGTTATTAGTACATTAGATAGTACTGCAAGGTTCACAAATACTGTCCATATAAAAGATGGTGCTAAGAGTATCAGCCTTTAAAAATTCACTTTTGATTTTATGCATATTGTTGTCGTCGGACTGAGTCATCGCACGGCACCTGTCGAAGTGCGTGAGAAGTTAAGTATTCCTGACCAATCCATAACAGAGTCATTGAAGGCATTAAAAGCTTTCAATGATGTATTAGAGGTGTCAATTTTAAGTACTTGTAATAGGCTGGAAATATATGCGCTAGTAAAAGATAAAAATACTGGAATTTCATCTATTAAAGAATTCATATCAGAATATTCTGGAATTATTTTTGAAGATTTAAATCCACATCTTTTTTGCTTTAGACAGGAAGAAGCCGTTTTGCATTTGATGAAAGTCTCGGCAGGACTCGATAGCCTTGTTTTAGGGGAAGGACAAATCCTTTCGCAGGTAAAAAAAATGATGAGATTAGGTCAAGAGAATCAATCTACTGGACCAATTCTTAATAGATTATTAACTCAATCAGTTAGTACAGGTAAAAAAGTAAGATCCGAAACAAATTTAGGAACTGGAGCTGTGTCAATCAGTTCAGCAGCGGTAGAACTAGCTCAATTAAAAATTGGACAAGAAAAAGGGATTGATACTCTTGTAACTTTGGAATCAGAGAGGGTTCTTGTTGTTGGCGCCGGACGAATGAGTAGGCTTTTAATAACTCATTTAAAATCAAAAGGATGTCATAAACTTATCCTTTTAAATAGAAATATTGATAGAGCATTAAATCTTGCTCAAGACTTCCCTGATTTAGAGATTGTTTGTAAAGGGTTAAACCAATTAGAAGAAAACATATCATTATCTTCGCTTGTTTTCACCAGTACTGCTTCTGAAGAGCCAATTATTGATCTCACAAAAATTGAAAAAATAAATTTGAGTAATAGACTTAAATTTATTGATATTGGTGTACCGAGAAATATATCTAATGATGTCAAACAACATGAATTTGTAAAATCATTTGATGTTGATGACTTACAAGAGGTCGTTTCAAGAAATCAAGAATTTAGACAGAAAATAGCAAAGGAAGCGGAATCTTTAGTAGAAGAAGAAAGGATCATTTTTCTAGAATGGTGGGCAAGTTTAGAGGCCGTACCAGTAATTAATAAACTTAGATCAGATTTGGAGTTAATTAGAAAAGAGGAATTGCAAAAAGCACTTAGCAGAATGGGACCAGATTTTTCGGCTAGAGAAAGAAAAGTTGTGGAAGCTCTGACTAAAGGAATAATTAATAAAATACTTCATACGCCGGTCACCAATTTGAGAAGTCCTCAATCAAGAGAAGAAAGACAAGTTTCTTTGAAAATTGTTGAAAAATTGTTTTCTTTGGTAGAAGAGGATAAAAATAACTAACTTTTATGATTTATATTAAGTTTTTCCAGTGATTTATCGAAATACCTTTGTAAACTGACCATTTGTATTTCTAAATATGCCCATAATCAGTTACTTTAAATAGTTGTATATCTACCTCCATTAGATTGAATGAAGCGTGTGTTGGCCATAATCCTCGGAGGAGGAAAAGGTTCTAGACTTTACCCTCTAACAAAAATGAGGGCTAAACCTGCTGTGCCATTGGCAGGTAAGTATCGTTTGATAGATATTCCGATTAGTAATTGTATAAATTCAGGCATTGAAAAAATGTACGTATTGACCCAGTTCAATAGTGCATCTCTGAATAGACATATTGGAAGAACCTATAATTTAAATGGCCCTTTTGGCCAAGGATTTGTGGAGGTTTTAGCTGCACAACAGACTCCTGATAGTCCGAAGTGGTTTGAAGGTACTGCAGATGCTGTAAGAAAATACCAATGGTTATTTCAAGAATGGGATGTTGATGAATATTTAATATTGTCAGGCGATCAACTGTACAGAATGGACTATAGTTTATTTGTTCAACATCATAGAGATAATGGTGCTGATTTAACTGTTGCAGCTTTGCCTGTTGATGAAGCTCAAGCAGAAGGTTTTGGCCTAATGAGAACCGATGATGTAGGAAATATAAAAGAATTTAGTGAAAAGCCTACTGGAGAGAAGTTGAAGGCTATGGCAGTAGATACTTCAAAATTTGGATTAAGTAAGGATTCAGCTGCCGAAAAACCATATCTAGCCTCTATGGGGATTTACGTTTTTAGCAGAAATACTCTCTTCGATCTTCTAAATAAATTTCCTAATTATACGGATTTTGGTAAGGATATAATTCCAGAAGCCCTCAATAGAGGCGATACTCTTAAAAGTTATGTATTCGATGATTATTGGGAAGATATCGGCACAATTGGGGCATTCTTTGAGTCAAACCTTGCATTGACTGAGCAACCAAAACCTCCATTTAGTTTTTATGATGAGAAATTTCCAATTTATACTAGACCTAGATTTTTACCCCCTTCTAAACTTGTAGATGCTCAAATTACTGATTCAATTGTTTGTGAAGGCACAATCTTGAAGTCATGCAGTATTTTACATTGTGTTTTAGGTGTAAGAAGCAGGATTGAAAGTGACTCGGTTCTTGAGGATACTCTTGTTATGGGAGCCGATTTCTTTGAATCCCCTGAAGAGAGGATTGAATTAAGAAAAGGGGGCGGAACGCCTCTTGGAGTAGGTGAAAGGACTACTGTAAAAAGAGCAATTCTTGATAAGAATACAAGAATTGGCGATAATGTCGTGATCATTAATAAAGATCGAGTAGAAGAAGCAGATAAGCCAGAATTAGGCTTTTATATCAGAAATGGAATTGTTGTAGTAGTTAAAAATGCAACTATTGCAAACGGAACTGTTATTTAAATCTTTTCCATCATTTTTCGCTGACATAAGTATTTTTTTTGAGCAATTTTGTTGAGTTGCAGGCAGACTATATTTATTGAGTTTTTAATTTTTTATGTCCAAGGCACATTTTGGTTTAATAGGTCTTGGTGTTATGGGCGAAAATTTGGTTCTTAACGCAGAGAGAAATGGATTTTCTAGTGTAGTTTTTAATAGGACTTACTCAAAAACCGAAGAATTTTTACAAGGTCGTGGCCTTGGGAAGAATATTGAAGGAGCTGAAACTCTTCAAGAATTTGTTAATAAGCTAGAGAGACCTAGAAGAATTCTAATGATGGTAAAAGCTGGGCCTGCAACAGATGCTGTCATTGATAATATTTCTGGATATCTCGAGGAAGGAGATTTATTAATAGATGGCGGCAACTCTCAATTTAAAGATACAGAAAGAAGGGTGAATACTCTTGAAAGTAAAAGTTTTGGATACATTGGGATGGGAGTCTCTGGAGGGGCCAAAGGAGCATTAGAGGGTCCAAGTATGATGCCTGGTGGTACTAAGGCTTCATATGATGCAATAGAAAGCTTATTAACAAAAATGGCTGCCAAAGTTGAAGACGGACCATGTGTTTCATATGTTGGACCAGGAGGCTCAGGTCATTTTGTGAAAACTGTTCATAACGGAATTGAATATGGAATTGAACAAATACTTGCAGAAGCTTATGACCTTATGAAGAGAGTTAAAGGTATGAACGGTCAGCAAATGTCAGAGGTGTTTGGTATTTGGAATAATACTGATGAATTAGCTTCTTATCTTGTTGAGATAACAGAGATTTGTCTAAATACAAAAGATGAGATAACTGGAGATGATGTCGTGGAAAAAATATTAGATAAAGCTGGCCAGAAAGGTACAGGGTTATGGACTGTTGTAAGTGCTCTAGAACTTGGGGTATCAGTCCCAACTATTTATGCATCTTTAAATGCAAGAGTAATGAGTTCTTTAAAAGAGCAACGTAGTGAGATTGAAAAAACTATTCCATCTAAAGAGATAGAGGATTTTGATTTAGGAAATATATCAGATGGAATGAAACCTTTATTTGATGCTGTAGTCCTTGCCACAATAGCTAGCTATGCCCAGGGTATGGACATTTTAAGAGAAGCATCTGCAGTATATGACTATGATTTGAATATGCCGTCAATTGCTCAAATATGGAAAGGTGGTTGCATAATTAGATCAAAATTATTAAGTAAAATTCAAGATGCTTATAACAAAGATCCTAATCTAAAAAATTTAATTTTTGATAATTGGTTCAATAATGAAATTGCTACAAGATTAGATAACTTAGCTAAAGTTGTTTCTTTATCCACAAAAGCTGGTATACCAGTCCCATGTCTATCCAGTACCCTAGATTATTTTAATAGTTACAGAACCAATAGACTTCCTCAGAACCTTGTTCAGGCAATGAGAGACTGTTTTGGCTCTCATACATATGAAAGAATTGATAAGGAAGGTAGTTTTCATACTGAATGGATGAAATGATTGAAAAGGTTAAAAATGGATATACACTTAACATTTTCAAAGACAAGTTAGAGCTATCTAAAGCGGTTTTTAAGTTTATTGAGAGTCAAATTATTCATACTTTAAAAAAGAAAGATAGGTTCAAATTTTGTGTAAGTGGAGGTTCAACTCCTAAAGCTGTCTATCAGCTCTTATCTAATAGTGATCTTAGATGGGATATGGTTGATGTATTTTTAGGAGATGAAAGATGTGTTGATCCAAATTCAGAATTAAGTAACACGTTAATGTTGAAAAATTCATTGTTAACTAATTTTGGATCTAAAGCCTTTTTTTATGAAATTTTTAATGATTTAAAGGCTGATGATGAAACTACCAAAAATCAATTTATTTCTAAATTATTTGAAAAATGCGGATCAAACCCTCCATCCTTTGATTTAACTTTATTAGGTCTTGGAGACGATGGTCATACAGCTTCACTATTCCCTTATCAAAAAAATAATAATGTTGATGATTTTGTGATTTTTAATGAAGGTAAAGGATTAAAAAGAATTTCATTAACTCCAAAGGTCCTTTCAGCCTCATCAAAGATAGTATTTTTGGTTAGTGGAGCCAATAAAAGAATTGCTCTTGAGAGGTTATTAGATGAAAAAGAACCTCTTGATAGAACACCATCAAAATTAATAAAATCTATTAGTCAAATTTCAATATTTTGTGATCAAGAATCAGCAAAAGAATTAGAAATTTAGTTAAAGTCTAAAAATAATTAGAATTATTAAATGAGTAAGAAAAAATTTTTATTCCAGAAAAGGGAATTCGAGGGTTGGAAAACATTAAATGATACTGTTATGGGCGGATCAAGTTCAGCTTATTGTGAAATTTCAAATTCTGGTTTGATATTAAAGGGTAATATTGTCGAGAAAGCAGGAGGATTTGTTAGTTGTAGATCGTCTATATATAAACCTTTTTTAAATGTATCAGAGTATTCATCCTTTGAATTAAATATTGATGGACAAGGAAGAACTTTTAAATTTGCTGTCGCTTGTGAAGATGCTTTACTAGGACTAACCGAATTTATTCCAGGTGGTCTCAGGTGGATTAAATCATTCCCAACAAAAAAATTCGGAACAACAAATGTTCAAATTCCTTTTATTGAGCTAAAACCTTCAGTAAGAGCTAATAAAGTACGTTTTCCATTTAAATTCAAGCCATCTAAAATTAAAAGATTGCAACTACTTCACTCTAAGTTTGGTGATGATGGATTACTTAATAATGAGTTTAAACAGGGTTCAATAAAAGTTTTAATCAAATCAATAAGTGTTATTTGAAAATCCACCTAACAATATAGAGGGCTTAATCGCTAAGTCAGCAGATTTAACAAATAAACCTTTTGTTCATTCTGTCGTAAGAATAAATGGTGAATACGAATTCGAAGGAGAAGATATTGATTTAACAGTTAATATCTTATGTCGAGATAAAGAAGGTAAAAGATTAGAAATTTATGATCTTGAATTAGAACTTTTTAAATCAAATAAAGAGTTGGTTTTAGTAATCTCTAAGCTTAATTTCCCTAATGAACCAATATTATGGTGTGGAGTTAAAACATTATGGATGGATAGCAATAATGGGAAAAAATGCAACTCACCAAAATACTGCGCTAGATTAGAAAATTTAGCAAATAAGATAAAAAGTTTTATTGATTAAGAAAATAAACTTTAAGCTGATTTATAAATCAGTAACAGCCCCTAAACTTGATGTGCTTACGATTCTCGAATATTTTGAAAGAATTCCTCTCTTGTATTTTTGTGTAGGTTTTACCCAATCTTTTTTTCTTTTTTCTAATTCTTCGTCAGATAAATCAACTTCAATTAGTTGTTTTACAGCATCCACTGTAATTAAATCACCTTGTTTTATTAGAGCAATATTTCCTCCAACAGCAGCCTCTGGAGCTATGTGACCCACAACAAGACCATAAGTGCCACCGCTAAATCTGCCATCGGTAATTAAAGCTACCTTCTCTCCCAGCCCTTGACCAACAATCGCAGATGTTGGAGCTAACATTTCTCTCATGCCTGGACCTCCTACTGGACCTTCGTTTCTAATAACAACAACATCACCAGCTTTGATATCGTTATTTAATATCGATTTCAAACAATCCTCTTCACTTTCAAAAATCTTTGCTGGACCTGTTAATACAGGGTTTTTTACTCCGCTAATTTTGGCTACAGAACCTTCCCTCGCTAAGTTACCTTTTAATATCGCTAGATGTCCTTTCTTATAAAGAGGTTCATCTATAGATCTTATGACATTTTGATTTGTTGGAGGCTTATCTGGAATGTTCTGTAAGTATTCTGTGATTGTTTTGCCTTCAATGTTTTTGCAATCGCCATGAATTAGTCCTGCATTCAAAAGTATTTTCATTACTTGTGGAATCCCACCTGCCTTATGAAGATCCACAGTCACATATTTACCACTCGGTTTAAGGTCACAAATAACGGGAACTTTTTGTCTGATTCTCTCAAAATCATTAATGTTGATATCTATTCCTGCAGTATTCGCAATAGCTAAGATGTGCAACACCGCATTTGTTGATCCGCCAATTGCCATAATTACTGATATTGCATTTTCAAATGCTTTCTTAGTCATTAGGTCTAGAGGTCTTATATCTTTTTCTATTGCAGAGACTAATATCTCAGCACTTTTATCTGCACTTAGTTCTTTTTCAAGATCTTCAGCAGCCATAGTGGAACTGTGAGGAAGACTTAACCCCAATACTTCAATAACCGCAGACATTGTATTAGCTGTAAACATTCCTCCACAACTACCAGCACCAGGAATACAATTTTTCTCAACTTGGATTAACCTTTCTTCATTAATTTTTCCGGAGGTTAATTGTCCAACAGCTTCAAATGCACTAACAACAGTAAGATCTTCTCCATGCAATTTCCCAGGCTTTATTGTTCCTCCATAAATGAAAATTGAGGGAATATTCATTCTTGCAATCGCAATCATGGCACCCGGCATATTTTTGTCACATCCACCTATAGCAAGTACTCCATCCATACTCTGAGCATTGCATGCTGTTTCAATTGAATCAGCAATTACTTCTCTTGAAACTAGGGAATATTTCATGCCCTCTGTTCCCATAGAAATGCCATCACTTACTGTTATAGTCCCAAACATCTGAGGCATCGCACCTGATCTTTTTATTGATTCTTCAGCTTTTAGAGCTAACTTATTTAAACCCATATTGCATGGTGTTATGGTGCTGTATCCATTCGCAACTCCAATAATAGGTTTATTAAAATCTTCATCATTAAATCCAACAGCTCTTAACATAGATCTGTTAGGGGATCTTTGCACACCTTGGGTTATTGCAGATGATCTGAGTTTATTCATATTATTCGTGTACCTTTTTTATTCTATTGCCCCAACTCTTCAAGTTGCTTCCTCACATCAGCAATTGCAGAATTAAGTTGCTCAACTTTCTTCTCAAGATTTTCTCCTTCAACTTCATTAATATTTTTATTTGAATCAATCGCTTCAGAGCCGTCTTGAATTCTGGAGGAATACATCATTGCTTTTTGTTTTTTTTCCTCCTTTCTTTTGTCTGCTTCGGATATTAACCACCAAGCTAGACCTGCTGCTCCAATAAAAGCACCGCTTATTAATGATAAAAGATTATTTGAAGACGAATCTCTGTATTCAGACATTGGTAAAATATTTACTCCTATATTCTATATTAGTTCTTATCTTGAAATATAGTACTTAATCTAGATAAAGGATTCCCAATACCCGGGACTAATAATTGTGTTATTTCGTCTTCCTCATCTATGCAAGAAGTGTAAATTACCTGATTAGGGAATAATTTCGCAATTTCATTTAATCCTTTATTTGAGCAAATAGCAGTTATTAAAAGAATCCTATTTGAATCAACACCTAATAGTTTTAATTTAGTTAAAGTTTCTATTGTTGCTGATTTTGTCGTTATTTGTTCTGAATAAAATATAACTCCTTCATTTGATTCAATAGTTTTAGGAAGTTCTCCTAACGAGAGGGTTGAATTAGGAATTACTTCTTTAGATCCAAACCAAAGAGATAACCCTTCGGGCAACATTGCAAGCACTTTTATTGGATAATCATTATTAATAAAGAATCCATCTGCGTCCCCATTATTAGTATTTACTATTTCTTTTTTATATGGCAGCCAATTACGTAAT
Source organism: uncultured Synechococcaceae cyanobacterium (assembly GCA_902570945.1). Taxonomy (GTDB): domain Bacteria; phylum Cyanobacteriota; class Cyanobacteriia; order PCC-6307; family Cyanobiaceae; genus Prochlorococcus_A. The sequence continues at coordinate 13,921 of CACGAJ010000006.1, read as the reverse complement.
GCTTCATATGTAAGCCATTTCCCTAATTGCTCATATCCTGTTGAGTACAAAATATTTGGTGTATTTTTTTCTCGCAATATTGAAAGCCAATGTTTTATTAATGGATGAGGAGGAACAATAACCTTTAGTGACATTGCCATATAATTTCCTTTAAGATACTATTACAAACTTTAAATACTTAAGTTCTAAAATACAGTCTTATTATGATTAAATCAATTGTTTTCCCCTCACTAAAGAATGCATTAATTACTTTGTTATTCATTGGGATTTTATTTTTTAATTCTGTTAATTCTGCATGGGCTAAAAGACCTCCTGAGATTAGAAACCAACAAGACCTTAATTTAGAGCCAGATATGCATGGTCAAGATTTAAGTGGTAATGAATACGTTAAGTTTGATTTGAATGGGTTTAATTTCAGTGAAAGTAATTTAGAAGGCGCGGTGTTTAATAATAGTAAATTGCAAAACTCAAAGTTTACTGGAGCCAATTTAAGAGATGCACTTGCTTATGCAACAGACTTTACAGATGCAGATCTTTCAGATGTTAATTTTACAAATGCTTTATTAATGGAGAGTAATTTTGAAGGCGCAAAAATAGATGGTGCAGATTTTACTGATGCTGTTCTTAGTCGTACACAACAAAAACAATTATGTGCGATTGCTAATGGCACAAATAGTTCTACAGGAGAGAGTACTGAATATAGCTTAGGTTGTTAATCATCAAAGATGAAAAAAAAAATACCAGTTATAGTTGTTTCGGGATTCCTTGGTTCAGGTAAAACAACTTTTCTAAGATATCTATTAAAAGAGAGTAATAAAAAATTTGGTTTAATAATCAATGAATTTGGTGATGTTGGAATTGACGGTGATTTGATTAAAAGTTGTGATAAATGTGATGAATCTGAAGACGACTGCGTAATCGAATTAAACAATGGATGTTTATGCTGTACTGTTCAAGATGATTTTGTTCCATCAATAAAAGCTCTCCTAGAATTTAATCCTCCTATCGAATCAATAATTATCGAAACAAGTGGACTGGCACTACCAATTCCCTTAATTCAAGCACTTAACTGGCCTGAGATTAGGTCTTCCATCTTCCTTGATGTTGTTGTTGGTATCGTTAATGGAGAATCAATGCTTAATGGTTCACCAATTAATGATTTAAATAAAATAACAAAACAATATAATGAAACAGATAAAATTGATCACAACGCCACTATAGATGAACTTTTTGAGGAGCAACTAGAAGTTTCTGATATCGTTTTAGTCTCTAGATCAGATATCTTAAATGATGATCAGTTTGACGTTGTAAAAAATAAAATTCAAGGAAGTCTAAACTCATCTACACCAGTCCTTAAATCCAAGAATGGCAAAATTGATTTAAATTATCTATTTGATATTAATTTTAAAAAAGAGACTTATAAAGAATTTTTAACTGAAGAACATGACCATAATCATGTTGAGCTTATATCAGATTCATTTAAATTAAATTATTTCCTTGAAAAAAATGACTTTGAAAAGGAGATGCCAAAAATCTTGGATGAATTAAACATTCTTCGAATTAAAGGACGTATTTGGATACCAAACAAATCATTGCCTTTACAAATACAAATTGTTGGAAAGAAAATTAATACTTGGTTTGAAGAAGCTCCAGATAAATGTTGGAGACCAAATGATAATGCTGGGCTTGAATTAGTAATAATTTCCTTTGATGAAAAATCTATAAAAACTTTCAATAGAAAAATTAAAGAGAAATTTAAGATTTTAAGTGACCCAAAAATAGCAATTTGACTTTATAGTTAGCTGTCGGGATACTTACTATAGTAGACAGTCCAATTATGGAAAATCCAAAAATTGCTTTAAAACATATAATCTATGACGAAGTTACATCAATTGATAAAATAAAATGTTCAAAATGTGGAGGGTCAGGAAATTTCAAAACACATGAAAATTCAAGAAGAACTTGCCTAGTTTGTTTTGGTAGAGGCTACATAAATGTTTAATAACTTAGAAAACTTTAAGGTAAAAATATTTGTTTATTAATCAATAGTACTTTTTATTAAAATTTAAACTAATCTTCTAGTAGCAATTAATTTTTAATTGGACCAATTTGCTGTAAAAGTTTTTGTAAGACTAAGACCCTCAGTTTTAGATCCAGCAGGGGAAGCTACCAAATCTGCTTCTATAAAACTTGGAGCCGAGGGAATAAAATCATTACGTATAGGAAAAATGATTGAGGTAAAAATAGAAGGTAATGGTGAAAACGAAGTAAGAGAAAAAATTGATTTATTGTGTGATAGGTTATTCGCAAATACTGTTATTGAAGATTATGAGTATTCACTAGAAAAATTATAAGATGGATAATTTTACTGTAGGAGTTGTTGTCTTCCCTGGTTCTAATTGCGATCGCGATGTTTCATGGGCATTGGAAGGTTGTTTAGACATAAGAACAAAATACTTGTGGCATGAGTCTTCAGATTTAAGTGATGTAGATGCAATAGTTTTACCTGGAGGATTTAGTTATGGTGATTATTTAAGATGCGGAGCAATTGCGAGATTCTCTCCATTAATAAATGCCTTGGATGACTTTGTCAAAAGCGGGAAAAGAGTTTTAGGAATTTGTAATGGGTTTCAAATTTTGACAGAATCAGGGTTTTTGCCTGGTGCTCTTGTTTCAAATAAAAATCTTAATTTTATCTGTGATGACGTTGAACTGGATATCGTTTCTTCAAAAGGAGGTTGGTTTAATAATGTAGATGAAAAACAAACTATTAAGTTGCCAATAGCGCATGGGGAAGGAAGATATCATTGTGATTCTGATACTTTAAAAAAACTTATTGATAATGAATTGATCGCTTTGAGATATAAAAATAATCCCAATGGATCCTCATTCGATATCGCAGGCATAACTAATGAAAGGGGAAATGTTCTAGGTTTAATGCCTCATCCAGAGCGAGCATGTGACGAGACAATTGGTGGGACTGATGGTCTCTTTACATTAAAATCATTAATATTGAAATAAAAAAAAGACCCCCAATTTTGGAGGTCTTTTTTTATTTAATTTGGGAAGAAATTAAACAGTAGCTTTTACTTTTGGATCTAAATCACCTTTTGCGTAAAGATCAGCAAAATAATTAGTGCTGTTTTGTTTGATCTTACTTGCTTGTCCTTCACACCAGAACTGCTTGTATCTATCAAGACAAACTTGCTTCATGTATTTTCTAGCAGGCTTGTTGAAATGTCTTGGGTCAAAGTTTGCCTTATCAGCAAATGCTGCTTCTCTCACCGCAGCAGTGAAAGCAAGTCTGTTATCGGTATCAATGTTGACTTTCCTAACTCCATTTCTTATTCCCTCTTGAATCTCTTCAACTGGAACTCCATATGTCTGAGGAATTTCACCACCATATTTGTTAATAATATCTAACCATTCCTGAGGAACTGAACTAGATCCATGCATTACAAGATGGGTATTTGGAAGCGCTTTATGTATTTCAGCAATTCTGCTTATTGCAAGAACTTCTCCTGTAGGTTTTCTTGTAAATTTATAAGCACCATGACTTGTACCTATAGCAATAGCTAGAGCATCAACTTTTGTTTTAGCAACAAAATCTGCTGCTTCTTCAGGATCAGTCAAAAGCATATCTGTAGAAAGTTCACCTTCAAATCCATGACCATCTTCTGCTTCACCTTTACCTGTTTCTAATGAACCTAGGCAACCCAATTCGCCTTCAACACTAACTCCAACTGAATGAGCAAAATCTACTACTTTTTTTGTAACTGCAACATTATATTCGTAACTCGCGGGTGTTTTTGCATCTGCCTCTAGAGAACCATCCATCATCACTGAAGTAAATCCATTTATTGCTGCTGAATAACATGTTGATGGCTCATTACCATGGTCTTGGTGCATTACTACTGGAATATTAGGATATGTTTCTGTAGCGGCAAGGATTAAATGACGTAGGAAAATTTCGCCTGCATAATTTCTTGCCCCTCTTGATGCTTGGAGGATTACAGGACTATCAGTTTCATACGCCGCTTCCATGATTGCTTGAACTTGCTCAAGGTTATTAACATTGAAAGCTGGAATACCGTAACCATTTTCAGCAGCGTGATCTAAAAGTAGTCTTAAGGGAACGAGGGCCATAATTAAAATAAGTTAAATGCTATATAAAGCATATGTTTCCGAGAGTTTAGTATAAAGAGGTATCAAATGTCACGTTATTAGATATACAAAATACCAAATTTAAGAAACTAATTTTATGACCCAGGGTGTATTTTTTTAAGGATTTTAGTTAGTAGGTGTATCCTGCTACAAATAATTGCTCATCAGATGAAGGTTGAGATCCTGCTACGTAGGCACCTTTTGAAGCTTCAGAGTTTGCTTGAGCTCTTGCTATTAATGCTTTTTGCCCTCCTTTGACATCGCTTCCTTTCCAGGCCTTTAAGCATGAGTGTTGAAGTGCTCTTCCATAGGAGAATGAAACATTCCATAAAGCTTTCCTGTAAAGAGTGTTCATATTATTTAAATAAACAGAAGCTGCTTCTTCGCTTAACCCTCCTGATAAGAAAACTATTCCAGGTACGGATGCAGGAACACATCTTTCCATAGTTCTAATTGTCATTTCAGCAACTTTCATAGGATCAGCCTTTGTTGGACATTCTGCTCCGTTAACAGTCATAGAAGGTTTTAATAGAGTTCCTTCTAGAAAAACTCCATTTTCTTGACAGGCAATATAAACCTGCTTTATTACTTCTTCTTGAACTTCAGCAGTTTTTTCAATAGTATGATCGCCGTCCATCAAGATTTCAGGTTCAATAATTGGAACTAAACCAGATTCTTGAACTGATCTTGCATACCTTGCTAATCCCCAAGCATTCTCTTGAATTGATAGTTTTGACGGACAACCATCATTTGTAATCTGCAGAACTGCTCTCCACTTTGCAAATCTTGCACCTTGTTCATAATATTTTGCTGCTCTCTCAACTAACCCATCTAAGCCAGAGCAAAAAGTTTCTACATCTCCTGCACCAGGAAGTGGATTTAGGCCTTTATCAACCTTTATCCCTGGAATAATACCTAATTCGTTTAGTTTTTTAACCATTGACTCACCATCTTGATGACTCTGATAAAGAGTTTCTTCAAAAAGGATTGCTCCACTTATATATTTGCCAAGGCCTTCTGTAGTAAAAAGCATTCCTCTATATGCCTTCCTATTTTCTTCAGTATTCTCAACGCCAATTCCAGCGAGTCTTTTACCTACTGTTTTAGTAGATTCATCTACCGCTAATATCCCTTTTCCTTTAGAAGCTAGTAATTGAGCATTTTCTTTAAGCTCATTTTTGTAATAATTTAAAGCCATTCTTTAATAAATCAGTCCCATTGATTTTTCCAGAATATGAAAAAAAAATAAAATCAATTCAATACTTTATCGGGTGACAATTGCTACTTATAAATGTATAGCCTTAAATTTTGATAATTAATCCACTTTTCGATGATTCTCTTATGGCTTCGCAAACTTTATGACTAGCAAGTCCCTCACATAAGCCTGGGATAACAGGTGTTCTATTTATTATACTCTGAGCCCATAAATTTTGAATTCTCAAAACTGGAGCTATTCTCCCATCAGTCCATGTTTTTTCAAAATTAAAACTTGAATCTGCAGTTAGATTTTGTATTTTATTTTCGTTGTTTGAATATTTCAAATTAAAACCATGTACATAATCTTTTTGGTTTTCGCTTTTAAGAATAAGTGAACCTTCGCTTCCATATATTTCTAAACTAAATCCTCTACCATTTTTAGAAATCGATGATAAAGATACCTGACATGGAATAAGATTGGAGCTGTAGTTTGATATCTCTATATTAGCGAGACAAACATCCTCGCTAGTAACGTCATTAAAATCAGATGAATTAGGTAAAGGTCTTTTTTTGATTGATGTTGCTAACTTACCTGATACATTTATTGATTCTCCAAAAAACCAATTCAACATGTCGAATGCATGTGTACCTAAGGCTCCAATAACTCCTCCACCTTTTTCTTCCAAAGAATACCAATTCCAAGCTCTTCCAGGATCTGATCTGCTCCCCATTAACCAATCTAATTTGACTAAATATATTTCTCCTAATATATTTTCATCAAGAAGTTTTTTTGTCTGAAGAAAAAGGGGCACTGCTCTATATTCAAAATCAACACATACGCTTAAGTTATTAATCAAAGATATTCTCTGAAGCTCTTCTATTTCACGGGATGATATTGAAACAGGTTTTTCCAGTAGCAAATTTTTATTGTTCTCAAGTGCGCTTTTTGCATATTTAAATCTTGATTCAGGAGGGGTAGCAATAATGATCCCATCAATTTCTGGAGATTTAATTAAGTCATCCCAATCATGAAAAAAATCTAAGTCAGTTTCTTTTTCTAATAACGATTCCTGCTTTTTCTCATAATGATAAATAGCTACAGGAGTTAAGTAATCAGATTCTTTTAATGCCTCTAAATGAACTTTTTTACCAAACCCTAGTCCAGCGATTGCTATTTTTAATTTTTTATTTTTAGATTTCATTCTTATCCATTAATAAACTCTGAACAGCTTTTTTCAATAACAACATCTATGAGTTCATCATTATTAGAAGTTTGCCATTTTGAATTAAATTGAGGGATTCCATTTATTGAAGTATCTTTGAACTTTTTTTCAACGCAATTAATTCTCATTACATAAAGTGATAACTCTCCATCATCATCAGAATTAGTTGGGTTTCTAAAGAACTTTGTTAAGACACTTATTTCAGCATTTGGAAGCCGCTTAATACTGCCTTTATCAAGCCATTCTTTCCCTTCATTATTCTCTTTTAGAAGGACCCAGTCAACATTTCCTATTCCAAAAGAATATGGAGCAAAATTTAATATAAAAAATAAAAGGATGCAAGAAAAATAAAAGAAATTTGAAATAATTCTCATCTTATATATTTGCTTTTGCAAGTTCTTTTACTCCATGAATTTTTAAAATTTTAGTAAGAGTATCCTTGAGATCTTTCCTCTTAACTATTACATCAACAAAACCATGCTCAAGCAGATATTCAGCTGTTTGAAAATTATCAGGTAATTTTTCTCTTAATGTTTGTTCTATAACCCTTCTTCCAGCAAATCCAATAAGAGCTTTAGGTTCTGCTAAAATTAAATCCCCTAACATCGCAAAGCTTGCTGTTACCCCCCCAGTAGTTGGATGAGTTAATAAGGGCATATATAGAAGATTTTTTTCTTTATGTTTTTTTAGTGCTCCAGATATTTTTGCCATTTGCATGAGACTTAACATGCCTTCTTGCATCCTGGCTCCTCCTGATGCGCAAACAATAAGAATAGGAAAATTTTCCAAGGTAGCTCTTTCAATTATCCTAGTAATTTTTTCACCAACTACTGAACCCATTGATCCTCCCATAAATCTAAAATCCATAACAGCTAATGCTAAAGGCATTGAATTTACAGAACAGATACCTGTTACGACTCCATCTCTTAAACCTGTGCCAGCTTGACTTTCTTTTATTCGATCAGCATATGATCTTCTATCTTTAAAACCTAAAGGATCTGTAGGACTTAATGAACTATCAAACTCCTTGAATGAATTTTTGTCAGCAATTATATTTATCCTTTCATCGCTATTAATCCTATTGTGATGTCCACAATTACTGCAAACATTGAAATTTGAAATTAGGTCTTTTCTATAGGCTACTTGCGAACATTCTGAACATTTAACCCACAAACCATCTCCCTCATCAGTATCTTGCGAAACTTTCCCAACAAATTGATCTTTACGCCTTGCGGCAAACCAGTCGATTAATGACACAATGTTTCCTGTTTTTTCTATTTAAATCTAAATAAGGTACTTTTATCAAGAAAGATATATAAAAATTTGAGATCCTCTAGATTAAAAACTCCTCAAAGTTAAAAAAAATAATGATTTGAGTTATTAATCGAAATTAATTGTTATTTATTTTTCTCCTCAATCATTTTATGAATTATTGGAGTGAGAATTAGTTCCATTGCGAATCCCATTTTCCCTCCATTTACAACGATACTTGTTGGACTTGACATGAATGAATCGTTAATCATTCCAAGCAAGTATTGAAAATCAATCCCCCATTTCTCTCTTGCCCCTTTTCTGAAATGTATGATCACAAAGCTCTCATCAGGAGTTGGGATATTCCTGCATATGAAAGGATTAGAAGTGTCAATTGTGGGAATTCTTTGGAAATTAATATCGGTTTTGCTGAATTGTGGGCAAATGTGATTTATATAATCAGGCATTCTTCTCAATATGGTATCCACAATGGTTTCTGCTGAGTAACCCCTTTCTGCATTATCTCTATGGATTTTTTGGATCCACTCTAAATTTGTTATCGGAACAACACCAACAAGTAAATCAGCATAAGATGCCACATTGTATCCATCACCTTCTACCCCGCCATGCAAACCTTCATAAAAAAGTACGTCTGTTCCCTCAGGAATATCTTCCCATGGAGTAAATTGACCAGGTTCTAATGATGTACCTAGTCTTGTGTTATGTTCTTCTGCTTCTTCAAGACTATGTAGATAATATCTTTTCTTCCCTCCTCCAGTTTCACCATAGATCTTAAAAAGTTCTTCTAGCTTGTCAAAAAGATTAGCCTCTGGACCAAAATGAGAGAAATTTTCACCTTTTGAAAGAGCCTCTGCCATAGCTTTTTTCATAGGCATTCTTTCAAATCTGTGGTAACTATCACCTTCTACAACTGCAGGAACAATATCTTCTCTGGCAAAAATATGCTCAAAGGCTCTTTTTACTGTACTTGTTCCTGCTCCTGAAGATCCTGTTACAGCAACTACTGGATGACGTTTTGACATTTTTAAAAAACAATATCTAATGATTCTGACAGGTCATATGCCAACTTTATGTTTAACTAAGAAATATTTTTTTATTTATTAATTTTTTTTTTAAATTTCATCCATTATTTTATTTCCGATTTCACTGCAAGATAAAACTTCAGAAGAACCATCAGCTAAATCTGCTGTTCTAAATCCTTTTGACAAAACTTTATCAATGGCAGTTTCTAAATTTTCTGCAGCTTCTTCTTCACTTAATCCAATTTTTAACATCATGGAAGCAGATAAAAGCATAGCTATAGGATTCGCTATGTTTTTACCAGCTATATCAGGAGCCGAACCATGAACAGGTTCAAAAACACCAGGACCACTATTGTTTAGAGAAGCAGATGGAAGCATACCAATAGAACCAGTTAACATTGCGGCTAAATCGCTTAAAATATCACCAAATAAATTACTAGTTAAAATTACATCAAATTGACCAGGATCTCTAACTAATTGCATAGCGGCATTATCAACGTACATATTGCTTAGAGATATATTTTTATCTTTTGAGGTGATATTTAAAACTGTATCTCTCCACAATTGACTAACCTCAAGAACGTTTGATTTATCAACAGAACATATTTTTTTATTTCTTTGGTTAGCAATTTTTATTGCTATTTCAGTTATTCTTGTTATTTCGGCCGAATCATAAACCATAGTATTGAAAGCTTTTGGCATTTTTGTATTTGTTATATGTCCTCTTGGTTTTCCAAAATAAATTCCCCCTATTAATTCTCTTACAACAATAAGATCTACATGCTCAACGATTTCTTTTTTTAATGAACTTGAATCTAATAGAGATTTTCTTATTTTGACAGGCCTGATATTTGCGAAAAGGTTTAGGGCAGATCTTAACTTTAGTAACCCACTTTCTGGCCTTAATTCTCTTGCAAGAGAATCATATTTGATATTTCCAACACAGGCTAAAAGTACAGCATCACTTTTTTTGCATTGATTTAGAGTCTCATCTGGAGCAGGAGTCCCATATCTTTCATAAGCTATCCCTCCAAATAATTTTTCAATAATCTCAATATCGAAATTATGATTTTTCGATAGCTTTTTTAAAACTTTTTTTGAAACTTCTGAAATCTCAGGTCCAATTCCGTCTCCTGACAATAAAACAATCTTATATTTCTTCATTTAAATTTTTGTTTAATAGAACAATAAATTATTGCTTGTCTAATTGTCTAAGTTTTTTTGCCAATTCTGGTAATTTTTTAAAAATACTTGAACTCCTTAGCCATGATTTATTTTCCATAGCAGGAAAACCACTAATTACCTTGCCATCTTCTATGTCACAATGGATTCCGCATTTTGAACTCGCTATGACATTATTACCAACTTTTACTCTATTATTGACTCCTACTTGTCCTGCCAAAATAACACCATCTCCAATATTTGCTCCTCCAGCGATACCAACTTGAGCTGCAAATGCACAATTCTTTCCAATTTTAACTCCATGGCCTATTTGTATTAAATTATCCAACTTTGTTCCCTCATCAATAAAAGTAAATCCAACTGCTGGTCTATCAATACAACAATTCGTTCCAATTTCTACAAAACTCATTATTTTTACCCCACCTTTTTGAGGCATCTTGACCCATTTGCCATTTTTAGGAATAAAACCAAATCCCTCTGATCCAATAACAGAATTTGAATTAATTACACAATTATCTTTTATAGTGGTATTTTCGTAAATAACACAATTTGGATGAATTATATTATTATTTCCTATTCGAATATTTCCTAGAATTGATGATCCAGGAAGAATTCGATTATTGTCACCAATTACAGTATTTTCTCCAATATAGACATTAGGTCCAATATGGCAGTCTGTTCCAATTATTGCTGTTTTATCTATAACTGCAGAAGCGTGAATTCCTGATTTGAAATTGATAGTTTTATATAAACAATCCAATACTTCTGCAAATGCAATTCTTGGATTTTTAACGATTATGTTTGATATATTGAGTTTCTTTAGGGCACAAACGATTTCATCATTGTTAGTAGTTATTATTACTGATGCATTAGTTTGATCTAATTTTTCTTTAAGAATATTATTTTCTTCTAAAAAAGATATTTGATGTTTAACTGCAGTATCTAATGAAGCAGCATCATCTATATTTAAATTTTCGAAAATATTGGCACTAATAAAATTTGAATTTCCTTTTTTTATTAGATCAACTAAATCACTTAAAAGCATTTTTCAGTTTTAATTTTTTTCTAAGAGAGAGCAAGAACATCTCTGTGTACGACAATTATCGAGGAGTTGTTATTTTCTTTATTATTTAAGATACTTCTTAATTTGTCGCTACTTATTGATACTAAACCTTTTGCAACTTCTTTATCATTTGTATTTACGATTTTAACTGCCTGATTAATCGTAAAGTTTCCTTCTACATTCTTAACACCAACCGCTAAAAGTGAGGCACCTTTTTTTTTAATTGCAAAATAAGCGCCATCGTCTAAAGTAATTTTCCCTACTGTTTGAATTGCATGTGAAAGCCAACTTTTTTTGTTTCCAATAGGTTTTTCTACTGGATAAAATAAAGTCCCAATTTCATTATCATTAAAAATTTCAATTAAGTTTTTTTTATTAGTTCCATCAACTAGTTGGACTTCGACTCCTCCTTTTGTTGCTATTTCTGCAGAAATTAATTTTGTTGAAATTCCTCCTGTTCCCCATTCATTATTTGAGTTTTGAATATTTTTATCTTTAATTTCCTTTAATTCACTATTATGAACTTCTTTAATAGGTTGCGCATCTTTATTATTACGTGGATCTTTTGAGTATAGATTTTCAATATCGGTTAATAAAATAAGCTTGTTAGCATTTATAGCCAAGGCAACTAAAGCAGAAAGGGTATCATTATCTCCATATTTAAGTTCTTCATTTGCTACGGTATCATTTTCATTTACTATTGGAATTACATTCAAATCGATTAATTTTTTTAAAGTTTTAGAAGCGTTATTAAAGGATTCTCGTGAATTGAAATCAGCTTTTGTTATTAAAATTTGAGCAATATTATGACCTAATTTATTAAATACTTTATCGTATAACGACATTAAATTAACTTGACCGATTGCAGCAGTAGCTTGAAGGGTACTTAAATCATTTGGTCTCGTTTTGATATTTAATTTTTTGCAACCTAATCCAACGGCTCCACTAGTTACTAAAATTAATTTGTTTCCTTTTGAAAGAAAACTTGTAAAGGATCTAGAAAGGTTTTCAATAACTTCTTCTGTAGATGTTTCCTCTGTTCCTCTTAAAATACTAGTACCAATTTTTATAACCCAAGTTTTCATTTTATAAAATGAGAAATTAATTTTTCTATTGTCAAAGTTAAATTAAATTTTATAGGCAAGCCATCCCTATTTAATCGCTTAACTAATATTGTTTTTATATCACATCTATTCCCAACAATAATATCTGTAAAAATTCTGTCGCCAATAATGGCTATATTTTTTGGCTCTCTGCCAATTTCGTTGATAACAGACAAAGTTACTTTTTTTCTTGGTTTTGATGCATTGTATTTATACCTTAAATTTAATTCTTTCGCTATTTTTGCGATTCTTTTTTCTGATGGATTATTACTTATTAAATATAATGAAAAAAGTTTTTTAGATTCTATGATCCAATTTTTTACAGCTTTTGGGATCATATTTGATTTTCTATTTACTAGAGTCCCATCCACGTCTAACAATAAAGAATTAATTCCTTTTTTTTGCAAATCAGATTGGGAAATATCATATATAGGTAAGTTTGAATCCCAATTGACTTTTAGGATAGATCTCATTTATTTTAAGAACTACTTTTTTCAAGCTCAGTTTCAATCAAAGGTTGAATTTTATCGAACTCATCATCTTCAACTAATAAGACACCTTTGTCTTTTAATTTACCCACAATAAAAAAAGGATCTAGTGGTATATATAAGCCATATTCTTGGTCAAAAAGATTAAAGTTAACGAGCAATTCATAACTCTCACTGTCATCATCGACGTAATCTTCTTCTAATTCATCGTATATTGGTTCTTCAAGTTCTCCTGATACTGTTAATGTAACTGCTGATCTGATAAGTCTTAAATCATGTTCTTGAAGAACTGCTTCAGCATTTTTTAGTATTTGTTCATTTTTATCTATTTTCTCAATTAGTTCAGGTTCATCTTTTTCATTAATCTTAAAAAGACTTACTGGAGTATCAACTGGCGTTAATAAAGCATATTCTTGGCCTTCAACACTTACTAATTGTTCAAGATAACAAAATAGCTCGTTTCCATTTGAGTCATTTAATAAAAGAGTCTGTGCATCATAATTATCACTTGAATTGGCTTCTTTCATTTAAAAATAATCTATTCTTTTTAATACTAATATTTTATCTGACGTTTACCAGCTATTTCTTCTAATTCAGGACCCTCTTCGATCCATTGTTCAAGTATTATTTTCGCTGAAAAACTATCAATCAATCCGGATTTATCTTTTTTTATTCCAAATCTATCTGAAGATTCCCAAGTTGAACTATGTTCGTTGACGTAAGAAAATGGAAGCTTTAATTCTTTTGAAAGTAATTGACCGTAATTTTTACAGTCAAAAGCTTGAGTGGTCATTTGACCTGCCTCATCTAGTGGAATACCAACAATAAACCCAGTCAAATTAAATTCATTTATATAGTTTCTAATGATTTTTAACTCTTGATTATTTTCAAACCGTTTTACTGCTGGAAGTATATTTGATGTTATACAAAGGGGATCACAATAAGCTAATCCTATTCTTTTGGTACCTATATCCAAACTCAAAATTGACTTGGGTTTGGGTTTGGAAAATTTCACTTTGTTTTTAATGGAAAAGGAGATGGATATGGATTACCTTGTGGACTTAATTTTCCAAAGATTGATTCCAAAGATTGATTTATTCTATTTACTTGTTTGGCTTCATTCTTAACTATTGTGTTCCTGATAAGTATTATTTCTTGATTTTTTTCTTTGAGATTACATTCTTCGAGAAAAAGATTTAGTTGGGAA